>CAZVIO010000016.1:0-5584 GCA_964627615.1 uncultured Candidatus Saccharibacteria bacterium | reverse complement strand
TTCTCATCCGCTCCCCTTTCCTTCCACCAAATTACCATGAATATATAAAAAGTAAAGCGAATGATTTTAACTGAAATGTATGTGATATTTCTTAAGCTCATTATGTATTTTCAAGTAACCAGGGATTGTTTTTTCGACGAGTGTCCAAAACTTTTTTGAATGATTAAACTGCCCGAGGTGACAAAGCTCATGCACGATAATATAGTCTGCATACCTTGGAGAAAGTAACGCAATTTTATAATTAAAATTTAAATTCCCTTTTCTCGAACAGCTCCCCCAGCGAGTCTGCGTATTTTTAATACTGATCAGCCCTACTCTGAATTTATAAAACGTATTGAAATAGTTCACTCGCTCTTCTACGAGTTTTCGAGCTGGTTCTTTATGGGCGAGATACTTCATTCTCTCATCCTTTTTCGAGAGCTTTTTATGAGGTTTTCCGACCACCACCTGTCCCGAATCCACCCTCCCTTTCAGCGCCTTAAAATGCTCTATTTTTGCCAAAATCCACCTTGCCCTACTTTGTAACATTTGGCTCGCAAAAACCTCACCAAAGCGCCCCCAGAGCCCCTCCGGCACAGTCAAACAGACCTCCCCACCGAGACTCACCGTCACCCGCATCGCCCTCGCCCGAGAACTCCTTTTGATGGTGTATTCTATTGTTTCTGTTCCAAGTTGGATTGTTTTATGCACGATTGTTATATTTCTAAAAAAAGAGAAAGGTGATCTGAAACTACATCAGGTAAGACCACAAAATCTTTTACTTCAAGCAAATCGGAGACTAAAATATAATCTGCAAATTTTTCTTCTTTTGGATAATATTTGCTTCGGGTAGAAGTGACATTGTATTTCTTAACAAGATTTACCATACTCTCTTCAAGTATAGAAATTGCATTGCCGTCATGAATAACATTAAAATCACCGCATAAGATATTTTTCTGGTCACCACCCGCAAAAAAATCTTTTATTTTTCGAGACTGCTCTAGTCTTTCCGGCGTATCCTTTTTGTGTGAGTCACGTTGCCACAATCCATGAAGATTCATAATAGTAATGGATGATGTAGTTGTGTGTGCAATTTTTATCCACTGACATCGACCCGAAACAAGATCACCGCCTTTATGGTATGGACTTTCAGGATGACTCCTAAACCCACCATGATCAAGTACGGTGTATTTTTTTCTTACAAAAATTACTTGCCCACAACCCACTTCAAGCGGAAGCATCTCTCCATGAAAATATGACTCTTCTCGATCGCGATATATGTAGGCATTAAAGTCACTCAAGACAGTTTGTAATTCAGAAAAAAGATTGAGTCGTCCACCTTGAACAGGAGAAAACCCTGTGTCAGATCCAAATAAACAGTCCTGAAAACAAAACACATCCACACCGTCTTTTTGTTTTGTAACAAATTGAACCAGAGGATCAAACAACTTTCCTCCCCATACGTTTAGAGTGATGAGTTTCATAATGTAAATTTATAACCTAATTCTACATCAATCTTAAAAAGGTGACCATTTCGTCCATCTGGGCAAAATGGTTGTGGATAATAAAAAGCACGGTGGTAAACCACCGTGCCAACCCACCCCCTACTTCTTCAATATAACTTCCAACCACTGTTGATCTCGAATAACCTGTATCTCGTTTTTTACAAGGATAAATCCTGCACTCATTTTATCCAGATCTTCTTGTGAGTAGTGGTAGTAGGTGCGTATTCCGAATTCACTCTCTTCAGTTACTTCCCTGTATTGATCAGAATACTTAAGTGAAAGTTTTACAACTCCTCCTCCATTAAGAGCTTGTAATACTTTATGTAGCACAGCTTCAAAATCTTCCTTTGGGATATGGATTAATGAAGCAAAAGCAAAAACAACATCAAGACCTTTCGGAAATTCAAAAGAAGTAACATCAGCTACTTCAAAGCGTGCTCTCGGAACTTTTTGCTTTGCAAGCTCGATCAATTTTTCGGAGACGTCGATTCCGAGATAGTTATTGGTTCTTTTTACGATCTCCTCCGCATCTCTTCCATTTCCACACCCTATCTCTAGGACTTTCGGATTGTCTTTACTCAGTAATGCAAAAGTCTCTTCGATGTCAGCTATGCGAGCACCGAGGCTATTGAATTTTTGTGCAAGAGCATCAGCACTCTTGTTGTATGTATCGATTGTTTGCTGTTTTTTCTCTGTACGTGTCATATACTTTCTGAATTTGATTCTATCAAGACTATACATCTCAGCACACTTTACAATTAACCACCAATATGCTCTATTTATATGGAAATTGTTCTTGAAAATCTGGTAGAAAGAAAGAGGTTTTGTAATGACACGTGAACTGTTTGAAACCATAGCTCATGAAAATACTGGGCTCAAAGAAGTTGTTTCGCAACTGATAAATTACATGGGATCCGTACTTGATGGTGGATACCCAACATTTCACAGTTTTATCACTCGCCACATCACCGATATACACATACACACCCACTCTGGGGAGGGAGACGCTCTGCCCTCATCAAAACCGAATGAACTTTATTTTTTATCATGGGTAAACATCAGCACATTGGATGTAAACATCGCACAATCAACATCTAAAGTGCAGGTTCCGTTGGCTGTGTTCAAAGAAGCCATCGGGCGTACCGAGAAAGATCAGTGGGTTTGCTTTGGGAATTTATTCATCGTGAATCATGTTCCAAGCAGGGCAACAGGTAATTTCTCAATCACAATTCACAAATACCCGGGAACTTTCTTTCAAACACTCGTTCTCGATGACCCTCAACTTCTTGGCCATGTTGTCCAAAAACGCATTCGAATCAACGGTACCCAACTCGAGCTACCCAGGGAAACATTGCTCTCAGAGTTTGTGGACTAGTGCTGCCATACCCCCGACCACATGACGCGGTCGGGGGTTGATTTTTTTATACAAATATAGTTTAGTGTATGTCGAGTAGTTGATTACTTTGGAGGGAAAATGGATATTAGAGACTTTCGGATTATGCTCACGAAACATCACCCATGGCTTCTGAAATGGGTTGGGTCTCAAACTGGTAGTTTCAGACTACATAACGAGACTGATGAAAAAACTGATGAAAAATTCGAGGCAATCGTGGCAGCAAAAATCGAGTCTGTTATGGAGACCCCTTGGAAGGACCTCAAAATCAACGAAGAAACTTGTTCGTGTACTGTACCGACCAAAGACCGCGCCGGATGGATCATCACTTCACGTTACTACACGGTAGTGTGGCGAAAAAACGAAGAAGATAAAATTCGCCACACTCGTACAGACAAACCTTCAGGTCTCAGTGTTAACCAACTCCTGCGAGTTATGTTTTCTGAATGCGAAGGTGGCGACACTCCGTGGGTAACCACAGTAGTGGAGACGGTACACACTACCAACACAACTTCAATGGGATCACCTCGATACAAATTCATTGTCTACCCTTGTGATGAACGAGCTTTCATGAGTTGGGTTGACCATAACAAAGACGAGATCAACCAAACCCTCGCTGAACGAGGACTAATTCTCTCGAGTTACAGTGTTGTAACTCTGAATCGATAACGACACACCCCGCTGAGGCCTCGAGCCTTGGCGGGGTGTAAATTTAAATATTACTTCCCTTTTAGTTTTTCTACCTCTTCTACCAGTTTTTTAAGTGTGTTTTGAATCATATCCAAGTCAATCTCTTTTTGTTTTTCTGCTTTTTGTTGCATTGTGTCGGTATCTTTTTCGATCTCATCGACGTCAGTCTGGATTTCTTCGATATCCTCAGAAATTTCATCTACATCTTCTTGGATCACATCAATATCCTTCTCAATCCCTTCAACGTCTTCCTGGATTTCATCGACATTTTCCTGAATCACGTCAATATCTTTTTCAATACCTTCGACATCTTCTTGGATTTCATCAACATCTTCTTTAATCTCTTCGATATCTCCTTCAACCTCTTCGAGACTTTGTGTGTTTTGGTTGACCGTCATTTGAATGAAAATAGCGAGGTAGATAGCTTCAAGTGATACAAGTGTAGTGAGTACAAGCAATATCGTATCAAAGGCCACACCAAAAAAGTACAATGCAAACATTGCAATAAAAAAGACTGTATGAGCGACTACAGAAGATTTTGAGCCAACCCATTGTGTAAATTTCTTGTCCCAGTTCATAGATTACGAAAAGATAAAATAATAGAGGTTTACAATACCATCCCACGCAATCAACGCGTATTTAATAATTGCATACGAGATAGTGAGCATTGGTGGAGACTGGAGAATCGCTAACACATCAATATGAAATGCAAACTGAAGTGTGAGTAGTGCGATGATCACCAACACAAACGTAGCAATAAAACCTTTTTGTGATACGGGAGAGATGTTATTCATGTACTTACTATACAACACTACGTATTTTTTACCATTATTGACGAATACACATATCTATTATACCATTTTGTTTGGAGGAATTTCCTAAATGACCATCGAAAAATGGGCTCTCGGTTATGTGAAGAACATAATTAAGGCTTACCACCCGAGAATGGACGTAAAACCTGAGCGTGTGCTTAAGTGCTACAAAGAAAGATACCGGACTGATCTCAGTAAGGTAGTCATGGAAACACACACTGACACCCTAACAGAGATTGCATCTCAATTCGGTAACATCACCGCCGAGATGATCAATGAAGGTCACCGGAAAAAATACGGTAAATCTCACCCCGGACTGAAACATGTCCATGTGTAGCTCATTATGCAGAAACCAAACGCCGGCACCCCCGGCGTGTTTGTTTTTCAAAAAAATAAAAAAAAGTTTTTTTTAATAATGAAAAAAAGAGAATTTGATGATTAAAAACAGAAGATCACATGGTGTAGCTATACTCACATTCAACACACCACTTATGCAAACAGAGCCCTCGATCTTACTAATCAAAGGCAACCTGTTGGACGCACTTCTTGGTGAAATTGATAAACAGTATAATCAAAATTACAGACGCATCCTCATTAACCTCACCAACGTTGTCAGGATCGATGAAGATGCTTTTGCAGAACTGCTCGGCAAAAGAAGTAAGGATCAAATTCGAATTTGTTTTTTTGATATGCAGCGAAGTGTGCGCAACGTCCTCAAAAATGTTCCTAAGTTACCACTTGTGTTTGATGTCTACAACTCTGAAAAAGAGGCGATTGAAAGCTTCACATGACCGCACTGTCGACATCAAGGGTGCCCACAACCGGGCGCCCTTTTTTACACACCAAATGATCAATCCAAGGACTCCCCTTGGATGAACCGCTTCCCTATCCAAGGGGAGTCCTTGGATAGAGGGTTGGGAGATTTGATGATTATAGCTCAGGGAGATATTCGAATGGATCAAGATATGCTTTGATATCAGCGATAGGCATTTTTGCACTTTTACATGCACGACTGTTTACGTGATTTTCAATACGCACACCCTGAGACGCATACACGCCCAGATGAAGGTGTGGTCCAGTAGAGTAACCTGTATTTCCGCTATAACCAATCACATCACCTGTTGCCACACTCTGCCCCTCAACTGCTTTAATTACAGAAAGGTGTCCGTACACAGACGAAAGTCCATTTGGATGTTTAACCATCA
>CAZVIO010000015.1:5317-14827 GCA_964627615.1 uncultured Candidatus Saccharibacteria bacterium | reverse complement strand
TGGGTACATTAACAGAAGAAAAGTCTCATATGTTATGGACGGATACATATACTTGATTGTTTTTAATAAGTGAGTAGGATTGGTTGTGGAGAAAAACATGCTGAAAATTTACATCGCACGGCACGGACAAAATGAAGATAATGCAAACGGTATCTTAAACGGGCACCGGGATTTACCGCTCACTGAGCTTGGGAGAGCACAAGCCCGAGAGCTTGCACAAGGAATCAAAGAGAAAGGTCTTACTTTTGATGTGGTCTTGAGTTCACCACTTTCTCGCGCATATGAGACTGGGAAAATAGTTACCGACGCTCTTGGATTACCTAAACCAGAAATTCTTCCGGATCTGATTGAACGTGATTTCGGGAGTATGGCAGGTAAACCGATCAAAGATATCGAAAAGCTCTGTGCTCCTGATATTATCAAAACAGAAATCATTACGTATTTTCTTTCACCTGAAGGTGCCGAGACATTTCCTGATTTGTTGGCGAGAGCAGGCAAGGTGGTCGCAGAAATTAGAGGAAAATATGCCGATGGGTCAGTACTCCTCGTGTGTCATGGAGACATTGGGAAGTTTATGTATGCTTCGTACTACGGCTTTGATTGGATGTGGGCACTCACCAAATTTCATTTTGGAAATTCAGAATTGCTACTTCTCTCGTCAGACTCGAGTGCAGAAGATACGCATGTGATTTCAATTAAACAACATAACCACTAGGGTGGTAAAAACAGGTGCGTAAGCACCTGTTTTTTTGTATGATATAAAAAGGAGTGTACAAAATGCCGCCACCAAAAAAGTATCCATGTGTATTGCTTCCGGAACACAGATTGAAATTTGAGCCGGATCGTCAATTCAAAAAAACTCTGATCGAGGTTTCAAAAGAACTAAGTAGACAAGAGGAAGAGGAGTGTCAGAACAGACCTCCGTCGAGAATAAACCAAATCCTCAAAACTGTCGTGAGGTAAGGAGTCTGCCAATGCTGAATTTCAAAAAACCGAGTTCTTGTAGCTCGGTTTTTCATATTACTTCACAATCGCATAGTCGAGTAGTCTCTTTTCAAGGTCTGCAGAAATTACTTTAAACCGTACGGTGTCTCCAAGGGTGATTTTCTTCTTGGTTTTCTGTCCGGTTATTGAGTATGTTTTTGGATTAAAATCAAACATATCGTTAAAGAGGGTGCCGAGGTCTTTTGTCTTCATCATCCCTTCGCACTTTGTTTCTTTTTCTTCTATATAGATACCCCAATCAGTCACGCCAGTGATAGTACCTTCAAACTCTTCACCGACATGCTCTTGCATGTATTCGACTTGTTTGTATTTGATAGAACCACGTTCTGCATCTGCTGCTTGCTTTTCTCTATCAGAACATTCCTGACTTACTTTTTCATAATACGCATATTCATCCTGCTCGATTTTTCCTACCTTGAGCTCTCGTTCGAGAAGTCGGTGTACGACAAGGTCAGGGTAGCGGCGGATTGGTGAGGTGAAATGTGCGTAGTAGGTGAACCCAAGACCAAAGTGTCCGATATTTTTTGTTGAGTAGACTGCTTTTGCCATTGAGCGGATGGTTGCAGTCTTGATGAGTTCTTCATTTGGATTACCTTCAACTTGGCGCAAAAGCGTATTAATATCTTTTGCGGTCACTTCTCCATCTTTCACTGTGAGTTCAAAGCCAAGTGCTTTGAGGAATGTTGCAAGATCTTCGATGCGTTCTTTGTTGGGAGCATCATGAATACGATACACAGACTGTGCACCTTTTCGTTTTGGAAGCTCATTTGACTTGTAGATGTATTCAGCTACTTCACGGTTTGCGAGGAGCATATACTCTTCGATCATGCGATGTGTATCCTTTCTTTCTTTTCGGTACACTTTGATCGGCTTACCTGTTTCGTCGAGTACAAATTTTACCTCATCTGTCTCAAAGTTGATTGCTCCATTTTCAAATTTTTTCTTTTCAAATATTTTTGCAATTTCTCGCATGATAGAGAGTTCGTCGTGGTATGGACCCTCACCTTTGTCGAGGACTTCTTGAGCTTCTTCGTATGCAAACCGATGGTCAGAGTGAATGATTGTTTTTCCAAACCATTTGTCTTTTACTTCACCAGTACGAGTAATATGAAACACTGCAGAGAACGTATATTTATCTTCATGAGGGTTGAGTGAGCATAAGTCATTTGAAAGGATTTCTGGAAGCATTGGGATGGTACGATCTACCAGATATACCGAAAGAGCGCGTCTCCGTGCTTCAGCATCCAAGAGTGTTCCTGGACGAACAAAATGAGATACATCGGCGATATGCACACCGATTTCGTAGAGATCAGGACCAATCGTTTTAATCGACAATGCATCGTCAAAGTCTTTTGCATCCGCGGGGTCGATAGTGAAAGTGAGTGTGTCGCGCATATCTCTGCGGACTTTGACTTGTTCTGCAATAACTTCCGGCTTCGCTTCTTCAGTTTTGATATGTTCAGCTTCTTCATCTACTCCAGTAGGGAATTCAATTTGAAATCCTTTTTCATACTCGATCGCTTGCATCTCGGTGTTATGTTCACCTTTGCGTCCGATAATACGAATAATCTCTCCTACAGGTGCGGGTTGTTTTTCGTTCCAACTCGTAACTTTCACCACCACTTTCATTCCTGGTTCAGCAAAACCAAGTTTTCCTTTTTCGAGTACGATGTCTGTGTACATTCGTCGGTCATCAGGAATGAGATAAAACATGTCTCCATGCTTGTCTACTACTCCGACAAATTCCATACGAGCACGTGATACGACGTTGAGTACTTCACCTTGAACTTTACCCCAGAGGAGCTCTGGTCTGCGACGTATTTCTACAGTGTCTCCAGGAAATGCTTTATTAAGAAATTCTTTTTGTATTTCGATCGTTTCATCAAGGGTGCCTTCTTTTGCGGGAATAGAAAAATATCCAGTACCTTTACCGGAAATAGAAAGGGGTCCCGTGAGGGTTTCTTTTGTATCAATAGCCATATGGGGATACTATATCAGATTGGGACAAATTTTAATAATTAGAAAAGGTCATATGTTTTTCACATATGACCTCTTTCGATGTATTTGATACCTGCTTGCTCGACTTCCTCTTTGGTTAAGGTGAGGTAGTTTGTTGCGTAGAAGGTGTCCTTTCGTTTTCTTGTTGAAATTTTATCAATTATGGAGATGGTCTCCCGGAAGTAGGTCTGCATTTCGCGCCACAGTCCAGTCAGAAACAGTTCGTTTAGTTCTCCACTAATCCGTCCTCCATGAATGATAATTGAACCATCTTGATGTATGGTACGTTTACATCCAAGAGACAGTACGATATGGGCAGCTGCGGAGCCGGCCATTATGATATGCATTGAGAGCTTCTCTTCAAGACCCTCTTTTTTGATAATCTTAATAAATCTCATGGCCGAGACAGTGTCTCCACCAGGACAATTGATTTTGATAAAGGGTCTTGGTGTTTCCCGGATCCATGCAACGAACTTATCAATGGATTTTTCGTCAACAGTATCCATTGTCATAAGGACCTCCTTGTGTGGTACAATAATCGTGTATTTCTTTAATTATTAATACAACTTTTAAAATAAAATGTCAATAGAAGGACTAAACATGGAAAAAGCATCACCTTTTTCTCAAGAAGAACTTGATACTGCCCGAGAACTTGTCGACTCTGATGAGACTTTGAAAAATGACAGTTTTGCTCATAGAGTTGTTGAAAATGAAGGTTTGTTAGAGACTGGTGAATATGTTGAGGATCTTGGTCAATGGCTTGCAGATAGAAAACATGCAATTGAATCAGGTCAAACATCCGCGGTATTTGAGGCGAATGTTAATAATAAAGTGATTCATAGTGAAAAGGCCGATAGAGAAATTGAAGAGTAAAAATAGAGTTCACAGTCAATAATACCGGCATATGCCGGTATTATTGACTCATAGAGCTATTTTTGTTACTATCTAAGCCATGTTAAAAATACGATTACAGCGAACAGGGCGAAAGAACGAACCGACATTCCGGCTCGTATTAACCGACTCAAAAAACTCAACAAAGAGCGGGCGATTTTTAGAGGTACTTGGAAACTATGATTCACGGAAAGGTGATAAGGCAGAATTCAAATCTGACCGAATTTCACACTGGATGTCAGTAGGTGCCCAGGTTTCTGATACAGTACACAACCTTTTGGTAGACAAAAAATTGATCTCTGGTAAGAAGCTTAATAAACTTCCAAAGAAAAGTGCTCCTGTGAAAGAGGTGGTAGCGGAAGCTCCTGCTCCAGATGTAAAAGTTGAAGCTGCCCCAGCTCCAGCAGAAGAAACTGCTCCAGAAGTAGCAGAAGCTCCTGTAGAAGAAGCTCCAGCACCTGCACCAGCAGAAGAGACACCAGCAACAGAAGTAGCAGCTGCTTAGTTATCCGTTGACGTGCCACTGCGCCTCAACATACAATTATACTGTACTACCTTTACCAGTAACTGAATGCATATTTTATGGAACACGATACACAATTTTTAGATTTTGTTATTAAAGCTTTAGTAGAGAATCCACAGGACGTAAAGATCAATCGAACTGTTGACGAAATGGGTGTGCTCATGACTCTCGATGTAAACCCGGCAGATATGGGTAAAATCATCGGACGAGAGGGTAACACTGCAAAAGCGATTCGAACACTGTTGCGAGTAGTTGGAATGAAAAACAACGCTCGAGTAAATCTCAAGATCAATGAGCCAGCAGGAGGTATGGAGAAGAGCTCGTCTTCTGCTACAAAGAGCCTCGATGATGCAATGGCGGACCTTAAACTTTAATTCAAAAAGACAAAAACCACTCAAATCGAGTGGTTTTTGTTGTGTTGTTTAACGTGACATCACGTATGTAATTTATTTAATTGTTGGATATGGATCAGGTTGGTGCATGGCCCATCTTTTCAAAGCTCTAAAAAATCTGTAAAGACTTAAAGGAGCAAGAATAAAAGGATAAATAAGTCTAAAAAACCATGTAGCATTGGGGTAATAATATACCGGAGGTATATAAAACCCATAGTTGTTTAATTTACGCGTAAAAAGGATCAACAAATATACTGCAAAGATAAGCACGAACCAAAGTACAGTGAAGGTTAGTATAGATTTACTAATATATTCAAAAGATGTGCATGGAATTTGCACTGTATCACTTACACAGAATTTCGTGTGAGAGGTTTTTAGACTATATATAAATAGTCCATCAGTTAGCAGTGATATAGTTACAAATACCCATATAATCTGTTTCAGATCTTTACTCATGAGTATATGATGAAATAAATTAAAATATAAGTCAAGTAGCTGAGGTAATGTGTGTGCGTTACCAGATTCGGGTATATTGCCTTTGTTATAAAAATATTGTATAGTTGTCGTCATGCGATTTCACATAATTTCACTTTTCCCACAAGCATTCGACTCATACATCGGTGAGTCGATTATTAAACGTGCTATAGAAGACAAGAAAATTGAAATCTCTTTCTATAACCCTCGTGACTATTCAGATGATAAGTGGAAGCGTATCGACCAGAAGCCATATGCAGGTGGCCCAGGGATGGTGATACAAGCATTGCCTGTGGCAAAAGCGATTGACGCAGTGCTCAAAAAGCTTGCTCGAAAAAAGAAAAAAGTAGCAACTAAAATTATTTTCCTTTCGCCTTCAGGAAAGCAGTTTGATACTCAGTATGCAAAGAAAACTGCTCAGAAATTTACTGACATTGTTATTGTATGTGGACGCTATGAGGGTATCGATGCTCGAGTACGAAAGATGTTTAAGATGGAAGAGGTCTCTGTCGGACCATTTGTTCTGACAGGTGGTGAACTTCCTGCACTCATTATGATTGACTGCATTTCTCGCCAAGTAGAGGGTGTACTTGGAAACTTTTCGTCGCTTGAAGAGACTCGTACTGCAAGTAAAGACTCATATACTCGACCTGAGATGATTGAATATAAAGGAAAGAAATATACAGTGCCGAAAGTGTTGCTCTCAGGTGATCATAAAAAGATAGAAGAATATAGCGTGGAGAGAAAAACATAAGTAAAAGCTATAAAGCTTTTGCCTCGACGTCATATCTCGGAAGCACCCGAGACAGCCCTCTTACTTCACTCGAAGCTAGTCGAGATAAAAAAAGAACGGCTGGACCTTGGTAGGTCCAGCCGTTTCGCGGTTAGAGAGAGATGATGTCTCCATCGTCGGGCATGTTCACCCGTTTTACTGCATCAAGATGTACTAGATGCATTGGCGAGTTGACCACTTTACTGATAAACTCGTGAGGTATTGAAGGTCCATCACGATGAACGAGTGCCAAGTAGGTTTGTGCGCCAGGAGTACTTGCAACTCCCCACTGACGCATGGTCTGATGGATTAAGCCGAAATGGTTGTGTCCATGTCCTTCCTTGTATTTTTCCTCGATACCGTATTTCATATCGAGGATGATCATATCAGCATTTTTGCTCCACTTAGCAAAAGAGACTTGATCCTCGGTGGTTTTGAGTTCACAGTCGGTTGCCACCACGATCACTTTCCCAAGGGCTTCGATTCGGAATCCTGTGGATACATCCGAACCGTGAGGCAGTTCGTGGTCGATTATTTTGACACCGTACTTTTCGAACGACGGCAGATTACTCGGACCGACAAATCTCATGTCTATCGGATGTAGTGGTGGACGTACCAGTCTGTTCATTTCCGCCAGTGCATACTCAGTTATGAGACATGTGGTATTTTCCAACATACCAAAAAGGTACTTATTGAACCGGACACCGATGATGTGGTCCAAATGCAAGTGTGTCTGCAAAAGGATCATGCGTTGGGGTTGCCGTTCCGTCATAAATTTCATGACGTTGTGAATACCTGTTCCGTTGTCGATAATAATACCGACCGACAGGTTCGTCGTGGTTGCCGGGATGTATATCCCGTAGCAAGTGGTCAGACCGTTTTGTTGTCCGAAAGGAGAGACTCCTCCGAAACAGATATCGATATTCCCTGGGAGAGTGTGTATTGCTGTGTGTAAGGTGCTCATTCTGACTATAAAACTACATTTTTATAGATAGTTGTCAATATAACAGGGTATCCCTAAAAAATATCTTCCAGAAGCAGGGATTGACTTTGTGGTTATAAACATAGGTGAAACGAGAGAATTTTAAAATGAATTGGCCCCGCTTGGTGCGGGGGCGGGTGGGTTTTTGTTTTGGTGTTGGCCACATCCTCCATTGAGAGAGCGGGGCATTATCATCAGGAGCATTTCTCGCTTGGAGGCCATCCCTGAGTGCTCTAAAACGCGTAAGTGTTTTTTGTGTGAGGGACGAATCACCTTCAGATACTCTCACTTGAAGAGGGATTCCCTCCTTAAAAGCCACTTCACCTCGAAGTCGATTGGTTTCGTTTTCGTTCATTGTATCTCCAGAACAAGTCTTTCCTCAACTTAGTAGTTTTTCTGATAGGTGTCAATTGATTCATCCACAGACTTGCATGGTACAATACTCCCATGACTCAAAAGGATGCACTCGAAATTCTAAAAATGGGACGAAATGTTTTTCTCACTGGTCCTGCAGGGAGCGGTAAAACGTATGTGCTCAATGAATACATTTCATACTTGAAAGGACTCGGTGTTGAAGTGGCGATCACTGCTTCGACCGGTATCGCATCGACTCATATCAATGGTATGACCATACATGCATGGTCAGGGCTTGGGATTAAAAGTAGTCTCTCGGACTACGATCTCGAAAATATGATGGAAAAGCAGTATCTCTACAAACGCTTCGAAAAGACACAGGTTTTGGTTATTGATGAAATCTCAATGCTTTCAGGGAATCAGCTCACTATGGTGGAATGGATTTGTCGTGCGTTTAAACATAATGATAAGCCGTTTGGAGGTATGCAGGTGATACTGTGTGGAGACTTTTTTCAGCTTCCACCGATTACACGTACATCTTTTGGTGAAAGTGCAGGAAATGACTTTGCGTATGATTCAGAGGTTTGGAAAACTGCGAAGTTTACTATCTGCTATCTCTCAGAACAACATCGACAAAAAGATGGAGATTATCTTACCGTATTAAATCAGATTCGCGCGAATACTGTCACCAAAGAAACAATAGATTTGTTGCGGTCACGAGAACATAAAGAGCCTGATGTAGATGTGCCTGCGACAAAATTATTCACGCATAATGTTGATGTGGATACTATCAATCATGAGCATTTGGATACACTCACGACTGCAACAAAAGAATTCACTATGCTTTCAAAAGGAAAAGATTTTCTCGTGGAAGGTTTGAAGCGTTCGTGTCTTGCTCCAGAAAGACTTCGTCTAAAAGAAGGTGCACGAGTAATGTTTGTAAAAAATAATTATGAAGTAGGGTTTGTAAATGGAACACTTGGAGTAGTGACCGGTTTTAATACATTTGGTGAGCCTGTGGTGCGTACTGTGGGAGGTAAGCTCATATCAGTGGTTCCTATGTCATGGAGTATTGAAGAGGAAGGTAAGATAAAAGCGGAAATCACTCAGCTTCCGTTGCGGCTTGCGTGGGCTATTACAGTACATAAAAGTCAGGGGATGAGTTTGGATGCAATGGAAGTCGATCTCTCAAAGTCTTTTGTAAAAGGAATGGGATATGTAGCTCTTTCTCGTGTACGATCACTCTCTGGTATGAAATTGCTTGGGTTCAATACACTTTCTCTTGAAGTCGATCCTGACGTTCTTATGTTTGATGAAGAGTTGAAAGAGGTGTCTCTGAAAGCGGTGGAGGAGCTTCGGGCACTTTCACTTGAAGACCGAAAACATATTCAAAATGAGTTTAAAGCAAGAATTGCACCACCAGAAAAAGAAAAGAAAGAACCAAAAAAAAGTGCACGAGAAATCACAAAAGATATGCTCAGTGAAGGTCTCGGACTTTCCGATATTGCTGATGCGAGGGGAGTAAAGCAGGATACAATTGTTGCTCATATAGAAGAATTGATACAAGAAGGAGCTGATCTTGATATTGAGCATTTGAAAAAAGAGTTTGCATACAAAGAGCTCGATACCATCATTGATGCGTTTGATGAGTGTGACACCACCACGCTTTCTCCGGTGTATAATTATTTAACAAAGAAAAAGAAAAAACCGACGTATTTGAAGCTCCGAATTGCGAGGTTGTTTCTTTAAAAATCTTACGCAGCATAATTTTTTATAGGCAATCTGTCTGGGTAAGCTTGCCCAGCGAACCTTCTTGCTGCAACAGTGTTCCTTGCCAGTCTTTTGATTATAAAAGTCTAGGTAAGGTCTTGCGAAGACGTAATACATCTTCTTACTCGTCATCAAGAAGATAATCGACTCCTAACTACCACATCTTAGTAAACCTCTCAAATATGCAAATTTGATTCAGTATGGTATTCTCTTTAAAAGAGGTATGGAATTTACAAAAATAATAAAAGAAGACAAATATCTGCTCCCAGCATTAAACTGGGCATTGTTTACAGCTATTTCAGCGGTCATGCTTCTTTACTTTGTGGGTTTGGTTTGGGGCATAGCCAGT
>CAZVIO010000015.1:2763-5307 GCA_964627615.1 uncultured Candidatus Saccharibacteria bacterium | reverse complement strand
TTCGATTCAATAATCTTAGCATAATATATGGTCATTTTATCTGCTTTATTTATTGGACCATTAAAAAACCTTGCACCTAATACGTTTAAGTATATAGTAGATCAATTTAAAGATTTGGAAATGACTACACATTTAGGATTATTTATAGTTCAGTTAATAATTCTTTTGTTTGTATTATATAACGAAAAGATAAGAGAAAAATTATGGCAAACACTGAAAAAATTAATATCGGAGAATTAATACGAGCATTGATAATAATGGGTGTTGGTTTGGGTGTAGTTTTTGGTGTGTCAATCGCGCTTGGTAGGTTTAAAGATCAGCCTGCACAAATTGTTCCATCGGAATTAGTAAAATCTATCATTAGTTGTCCAACTGATTTTGATTCATACATAAAAACTGAAAAGAAGTTGTCTTTAATTCAAGGAAGACCATCTAATGGTACAAACGGAAGTATTAAGGGTTATAAAGTTACCATAGAAAGAACCGGTTTAACTTCCGATATTGCTTGCGGGTATCTTTTTTATAGTGTGAATTTTAATAACAAGCCAATAGAACAAGAATACATGGCTTTATTTATGCGACCTACAAGTAGTCAATTCGGAGGACACATTCTTCCAGATGAGAAAAAAGGAGCCATAATAAATGTGTTTACCGATGGAACTCAAATACTCATGCCATTAGACATAATTACTTATGATGGTTTAAGCCGTAATCCTATTAAAGAGGCAAACTGGGTTTCTTTGTTAAATGTGTCTCAACAAATGGAGTTTGAGGTTGGTCTTAGTGCAGACACTCAAAATGGAATGATTGATGATCTTCAGATAGCTTATAAATGTATAAATAAAGAGACAGGGAGAGAAACAAATGATTGTTCATTAAAAGTTGTTAAAGTCGAACCTACTACTATTTAAATTAAATAAAAAATATGAAACCAGAAAATGTAAAAATTATTAATATAATTATGGGTAAGTTGGGTAGTATGACAGAGACAATTTATGGATTGGGAGATGATAGTTTGGTTTATTGGTGGAACCCCGCTGACCATACCTGGAAGTTATGGGCCTAACATTTTACTAATAATTGTTACCTCTATTAGTGTCTAGTAAAAGGTTATGGTTTACAAAACCTTCACTGAAAAAGTATATGAAGTGGTAAAAAAGATTCCGAAAGGAAAGGTTTTGACGTATGGGGAGGTGGCGGCGAAAGCGGGGAATCCGAAAGCGGTGCGTGCAGTTGGAAGTGCGTTGAAGAAAAATTTTAATTCAGATATACCATGTCATCGAGTGATTTGTGCTGATGGAAGTGTGGGACAGTATAATAGAGGAGGTTCAGAAGCGAAGAGACGGATTTTACGAGAAGAAGGCTGTGATATATAATTAAAATATTAAAATTCAAAAATTAAAATGTTACAAACAATCATACTTTTGACTAGACCAGCATTATTAGGAGGACTTGCTTTGTTTTTCTTTGGATATTTATGGTATTCAGTCGTTTTCAAGAAGTACTTTATGAAGCTTCGTGGAGAGGATCCAGAAAATTGTCCACCACCGGCACCAGGCCAGATGGCGAAAACTCTTGGTATTAAACTCGTACTCGATATTTTGACTGCAGCTTCGTTTACAATCGTAGCGTATCCGACAGCACCATACCGACTTACACTCCTCTTCACTGCTATCATTTGGGTAGGTTTTACACTTCCTCAGATTATGAGTGCATACCTCTGGGACAACCGATCTCTTAAATACACTGTATTTGAAATCGCATTTAGTCTCGCATCATTTGCAGTACTCGCAGGTGCAGTGCGACTCGTGATCGCTCAGTTAATGTAATAGAGACTCTCATGAAATATTGGCTCATCAAAAGTGAACCAGATTGTTACTCAATCGACGATTTAAAACAAGACAAGAAAACTTCGTGGACCGGCGTCAGAAATTATCAAGCACGTAATTTCATCAAAGACATGTCCAAGGGAGACCTTGTCTTGTTTTATCATTCTAGTGCAAACCCTCCGGCTGTCGCGGGTATTTGTAAGGTAGCAAGTGCTCCGTATGCAGATCTAACTGCACTCGACAAAAAGAACGAACACTTTGATTCGAAAGCAACGAAAGAAAATCCAATCTGGTCAGCGGTGGATATGCAATACATGAAGACTCTCAAAGAGCCCGTTACTTTGCCGCAAATAAAAAACAATCCAAAACTCTCCGATATGGGGGTAGCCCAACAAGGAAGTCGACTCTCAATAATGCCTGTGAGTGAAAAGCATTTTAAACTCATAACTTCATAATTACACCACACTTTTAAAAATCCAAGGGGAGTCCTTGGATTTTTATGTAATATTGTATTTTGTTGGTAGGTATGTTGAAATGTAGAAAGAAGGAGAAAGATTAAGCGTGACTGAGCAAGAGATTGATTTGAAGGAACAAGAAATGAGAAATCTGTTTCCTGAGTTTTTTAACCATCCGGACACTAAAGAAGGGGAGATGGTATATGCAGTATACAAGGATCCAGATGCTGTTTTTTCCTATGTAGCACTTTTGAAAAGCT
>CAZVIO010000015.1:0-2753 GCA_964627615.1 uncultured Candidatus Saccharibacteria bacterium | reverse complement strand
TCCGAGTGCTCGGCTTAGTTCACTAGGAATACTTCCGATGGATCTACAGAAAAGATTTAGTTTGAGTGGGGTGGATGACGCTCTGTTTGCTCCTCTCTTTGTGAACATAAGGGAATACATAGTAAATGAAGCAAACCGAAACTATATGGACTAGGTTTGTAAGAGAAATCGCCGACTACGGTCGGCGATTTTTTCTATATGAAAGAAATATAACAATGTGTACGTAAATAATTGTGGACGACTTATTTTACTTCATCGTACTTGATGTTAGTAAAATAGAAGTACCCTGTGTATAACTCGCTTGACGAAGGGGAGTGAAATAATGGAGTTTTTTTGGTAAATTACGTTGATGTTGAGCCGTTATTTATCGAAAAAAGATATACACAGCTTTTCTTGACTTTTGGAGCTAGATTTGAATGTTGACAAAGGAGTAGTCTCTACCGTATACTGTATCTTAACTTCAGCAAAAGCGATTGAGTCATGGCCATGTCGCGGAAGGGCTTACAAAACAAAGTCTCTTTACTATTTTGCATACTATTCGCAAATAACAACTTAAGAGGAAAAAACAAACCTTGGGGAAAGGTTTGTTTTTGGTGTTTTGTAATTTTTATGAGGTAAGAGTGATTATTTATCAGGTTTTCACAACTTTTGTACGCATATGTCGCAACACACAACGCACACAGGTCCACGACCTAAAAAGTTTTTCGGACGGTTCAAGAAACCGCTCGCAGAGACACCAAACTTCGTTGAACCACAGCTCGACTCATTTAAATGGTTGATAGAAGAAGGTCTCAAGGAAGTATTTAAGGAATTCTCTTCTATTAAGGATTACTCAGAAAAGAAATTCCAGCTTGATTTTACAGGCTTTGAATTGGCGTTGCCTAAGTATGATGAATATCATGCAAAGGAAAACAAACTTTCATACGAAGCTCCACTTAAAGTAAAAGTGAAGCTCAAGAACCACATCGTTGGTTCTGAAAAAGAGCAGGAAATCTTCATGGCTGATTTCCCACTCATGACATCACACGGTACCTTTATTATTTCAGGTATTGAGCGTGTTATCGTGCCTCAACTTGCTCGTTCATATGGAGTATTCTTTACTGCAAATGAAGTGCGAGGACGCCGACTCTTCGGTGCAAAGGTGATCCCAGGACGAGGAGCATGGGTAGAAGTAGAGTCAGATGCAGATGGAGTGATCTATGTGCGTATTGACCGAAAACGAAAATTCCCGGTAACAACACTCCTTCGAGTACTTGGTGCACATACAGACTCAGATATTAATAAACTTTTTGCATCTAATGAATTTGCAAAAACCTCTATTGCAAAAACAGTTGCAAAAGATACCGCAAAGACAGTTGAAGATGCATATATTGAAATCCACAAGCGACTTCGTGATGGGGATCTTGCAACTGCAGAAAATGCAAAGGAATTTGTCGATGCTCTTTTCCATGAAGAGCGATACGACCTATCACCAGTTGGACGATTCCGATTCAATCAGCGATTTGGTAAAAAACTCGACGAAAAAGAAAAAGCTCGAAAAACTCTCTCAATTGACGATATTGCGACTATCGTCACTCATATTGCCCATCTCAATAACACCCCACACTCACAACCAGATGATATTGATCACCTTGGTTCACGACGCGTACGATTTGTTGGAGAACTTTTCCAGCAGAAAATCCGAGTTGGTATGGCTCAGATCAAACGAAACATTCAAAACCGAATGTCGACTATTGATACTGATGTAACATTGCCAGTTCAGTTTATTTCTCCAAAGCCACTTCAGGCACGTATTAAAGAATTCTTTACGACAAACCAGCTTTCACAGTTCATGCTTCAGGAGAACCCTCTTGCGGAAGTAGAGCACTTGCGAACACTTTCTGCACTTGGTCCAGGAGGTTTGAATCGTTCTCGAGCAGGGTATGAAGTGCGTGACGTACATCATTCTCACTACGGACGATTGTGTCCGATCCATACACCAGAAGGTCCAAACATCGGTTTGGTACTTCGTCTTTCTGTATATGCTCGATTGAACCACTTTGGAATGATTGAGACTCCATATGCGAAGGTAAAAAATGGAAAAATTAGTGCGGATATTGTCTACCTCAACGCATCTGAAGAAGAAAACTTTGCTATTGCACACGCTGCAACACGATACGATAAAGAGGGAAATATTCTCGAAGACGTAGTTGAGGTGCGTATTAACGGTGAACCTTCAACAATTGATAAAACAAAAGTTGATTATATTGACGTTGCAACAAATCAGGCATTTTCTATTGCGACAAACATGATTCCGTTTGTAAACCACAACGACTCTACTCGAGCGCTCATGGGATCTAACATGCAGAAGCAGGCAACACCATGTGTGGTGCCAGAAGCTCCACTTGTAGGAACAGGTATTGAAGAGTCAGCAGTGAAAGATACAGGACGTCTCGTGCTTGCAACTGAAGCAGGAACTGTATCATATGTAGACGGTGGACTTATTAAAGTAAAGAGTGAAAAAGGAAAAGAGACTGAATATAAGTTGGTAAAATTCTCACGAACAAACGGCTTTACCGCATTCCACCAGCGACCATCTGTAAACGTAGGTGATAGTGTAAAGAAAGGTGCAGTGCTTGCAGATACAAGTGCGTCAGAACATGGACAGATGGCAATCGGTCAAAATATTTTGATCGCCTTTATGTCATGGTCAGGTTCAAACTATGAAGATGCGATTATTCTTTCAGAGCGATTGGTAAAGAAATCTAAATTTA
>CAZVIO010000014.1:13577-15272 GCA_964627615.1 uncultured Candidatus Saccharibacteria bacterium | reverse complement strand
GAGGACTCGAAAACCTTGAGCGAGTGTATACCTTTTATTTCTTCGACGGCAATATAATCTCCGTCACTGTATACGCAGGATCAGTAAGATACAGTCCTACAGTTTGCATATCTTCAAATGTCATTTTTTCACGATCATGTAGGTTGTCTGTAAGTTTTTTAATACCATCTGTTCGTACTACTTCAGACGTTGCGCTGTGTGCTATATCTTCAGAATCATGTTCGTTTGCCCGAAGCTGCTCAAGGCTAATGGTGCGTATCTGCTCAAAGCGATCTTTGTAGATATCTGATTGTGTTAGAAGTGTTATATGTTCATTGATTGTCTGTAGTACGAGTGTTTTATGCTCTTCTGAAGTTTTTATATCAATAGAAAAGTTTACATAATGTGCACCTCGTCTACTCGATACATGTACGCCATAACAAAGTGCTTGTTCGTCACGAAGTTTTTCGTGAAGGATGTCTTGGAGTACACGTCGAAACACATGCTCGTGATCTCGAGGGTTGTGTGATATATCCTTGTGTAATGAGATGTTGATTTCAACCTGCTCTTTTACAAGTCCAATCTCATCTGCAGTTTTTGTAATTTCAGTAATTGCTGGTAGAGGAGTTTTTTCATATTCTCGTAGATGGTGGGCACCGTGAGGTACTGTGGAAAGTATATTTGCTAAACTTTGAAGAGATGAATCATTTATATTTCCGACAATAACAATACGCATATTTCCTGTGTGGTAGTGAGTTTTGTGCCACATACGGATATCATCAGTAGAAAGTGTAGCAATAGTCTCTGGCCAACCTAGTGCGCTTGAAACGCGAGAAAGTGAATGACCGGGAAATACTTTTTTTGTAAACTCTCTAATGTATGATAAAAGTTTTTCGTTTTGAAAATATCCCCACGCTTCCTGAGTTATCACTTTACGTTCATGTTCAGTGTCTTCATCTCGAAGTAGGGGATAAAAAATCTGCTCAGTCATTTTTTCGAGAACTGATGTTAGTTTTTCAGGAAGACATTTGAGATGGTATGCGGTGTTGTAGTGACTTGTGTACGCATTCCACGTATCAAGTGTTTCATTTTTTCTCCATTCGTTTACTGCCTTCCGATCAGTAAAACTTGGTGATCCATCAAATATCATATGTTCAAGGAAGTGAGATAAACCCTCTTTTCCTACAGGGTCTGCAAAAGCCCCGGTGTTAAATGAAATATATATATGAACACAGGGTGCCCATGGAAGGTTTTTATAGTATACCGGTACACCAGAGATTTCTTTTTGAGAGAAATCATACGGATCAAATGCAAGTGGTTGTGAAGTATTCATGTGTTGAGTATATGCTGAAAGGGAAGGCTCGAGCAAGTAGGTTTCGACATGGTATACTATTGTATCTTTAAACAATCCTATAACCCTAGATTTTTATTGATTTTTCTGATATAAAGTAGAAATCCTTTAAATAAAAGGAATATATGGTGGCTATGGTGTAGCGGTAGCACAGAGGTTTGTGGAGCCTTTAGTTCGGGTTCAACTCCCGATAGTCACCCAGATACGAAAAAACCCGCTTTTGCGGGTTTTTTCGTGCCGGGATGACTAAATCCGAAGTGTACTTTGGATTAGGGAGTTGAACAGTTTGTCGGCAAGCCCAGCACCGGGTGTGGGGAAAAGGGTGGCCCGGATTTATGATGGTGTCGGGGCGAGGAAATTTTATG
>CAZVIO010000014.1:3457-13567 GCA_964627615.1 uncultured Candidatus Saccharibacteria bacterium | reverse complement strand
GGGCTTGTCGACAAACTGGTGCCCAGAATTTCTCTGGTTGACGAAGCAAGGAAATTTGAGGGAAACATTTCCGATATTCACCTAGCAATATAAAATATATTTTTTAGTTCTGTCTTGGTATACTTTTGGTATGGAAGATTTTAATCAATTGCCGTCGATATCTACATCCGAAGTGGAAAAAAATATTTTTGAATCGTCTGCTAAAGTAGGGGAAGCATATACCAAGTATATAAAAAAACTTATAGGTAAAGATGTTGAGGTAGAAGAGGAACAGCTTACGGAAATTGGTTTTTCGGATTTTATAGAAGCTGGAAAGAGTTTTTTTCAAGTTCAAAGTGAAAGATTTAGAGAAAGTGGTGGGGGTCCTGAAGCTTTGCTTAAACAATTATTTCCAGACGGGGTACTTCCGGAAGAGTTTTCTAATCCAAACAAATATGAATTATCTGAACCAACAGACGGTGTATTTGTTCTAAAAATTGATAGAGATCTACTTCTAAAAGTGAGACCAGATGCTACAGCAGTGGCAGTAAAGATTAAGGGAGGTATCTCATTTGTAATGATTCCTGTAATTGGTGAAGCTAAAGTTGATAAGTGGTTGTGGGAAGAAAATATTCCACATGAAGTACATCACCTTTTCTGGGAAGGTGTAATTGGTGGTGATATTTTACAACAAAAAGAGACTGACCTTGATTTCCAAAAGGCGTTTGCGATGTACCAAGATGAACTTATCGCACGAATGTGTAGTGATGGGTATTTATCTGGCTACACGCATTTAAATATGTTACATCCAGAAAAAAAAGAAAGTTTCAAAAAAGATAATCCTGAAAAGTTTGAAAAAATTAATAATATAGTTATTGGACTCAACGATTTCTTTAGGGAATTGAATGAAGATATGGCTATAAGAAATGTAAAAAAAGAAAGCTTAATTGGTTTAGTGGTTAAAGCCAGGTCTTTTGATGAATTGAAAAATGTGCTACAGCAATATAAAGATTTTATATTAACTAAACCCATTACTAACCCTCGAAGTATCAGTTAATGGATGGGATTTTGTTTGATATATTCATATAGTGAGTGTAGTGGTGTGGTCGAATGTTGAAATGTAGATAGTAGCATCATTTCTCCTCTCAAACACAGTTCTCACTTCCTCTATTACGTTACTCCAACACAAGAAAACCTGCATCATGCAGGTTTTCTTGTATTTAGAGATGGAGAGGTTATAATCACCGTATGAGATTTTTTAATATAGTAGCGATTGTGGTGGTATGTTTTTTTGCATCTTGTGTATATGCACAAGAAGTACATGAAGAATACCAGGGAACATGGAGAGCAAAAGTAATTGAAGTGCTCAGTAGCACATCGGAACAAGTGCCGGGTACCGATGCTACACATATGTTACAAACTATTAAAGCAAGAATTGTTGAAGGTCCTGAAAAAGATAAAGAGGTGATTATAAAAAACGATTACCTTGCGCTGAAAAAAGGAGATGCGTTTTATTTCAATCACATGATTGATATTAATGGTGTTGAATATTATGGAATTATAAATATAGATCGTCGATTATCTCTCTTGGTGCTTGTGTTTATATTTATTGGTGCGGTCATTTTATTTGGTGGTTGGCAAGGAGTTCGTTCACTCGTGGCATTGGTGGGAAGTTTTATGGCAATCTTTTATGTGCTATTACCTGGATTACTCAATGGGTGGAATCCATTGTTTGCGAGCTTTTTAGTTGCTACAGGTATTCTTTTTATTGCAATATTTTTTACACATGGGTTCAATCGTGAATCAGCTGTGGCATATGCAGGAACCATGATCGCTGTGCTGATTACTGGATTATTCTCGCTTTTTGCGGTTAGCATGACTCGTTTGAGTGGTTTTGCAGGTGATGAAGCGATGTATCTCAATATTGGAACCCGAGGCTCATTAGATTTCACAGGACTATTGCTTGGAGCAATTATTATTGGAATTCTCGGTGTACTTGATGATATCGCGGTAACACAAGCAGCGGTTGTAAGTGAGTTGTATGATAGCAATCCAGAACTAACAAAAATAGAGGTGTATACACGAGCGTTGCGTGTCGGAAGGGAACATGTTGGTGCGTTGGTTAATACGTTAGTGCTTGCATACACGGGCGCATCACTTCCATTGCTGTTGTATTTTAGATTGTCTGATATTCATTTTGATTCTGTTGTTAATATGGAAATATTTGCCACTGAGATTGTTCGAGCTATTGTAGGTAGTATCGGGCTTATCTTAACCGTGCCAATAGTTACGGCTCTTGCTGTATTGTATCTCAAAGGGTACACATCACATCATCATCACCATCATCACTAAATTTTTTTGATATATGGTAGAGTAATAACATGAAAATACTACTGATTGATAATGGAACATCACTTCTCAATAAACTCAAAACATTGATTCCTGGAGATGAAGTTGTTGAACGATTTGATGCATTTCATCATGCTGATGCGGCAGCGTATGATTTAGTTATTCTTTCTGGAGGAAGTCTTTTTTCATTAATCGGTAATGAAGACAAGTTTGCAGAAGAGTATGCATGTATACGAAGTGGATCAAAGCCAATAATTGGTATTTGTTTTGGTTTTGAACTGGTGCTTACTGCATTTGGGGGTTCACTTAAAAAACTCCAAGTGAAAGAAAATGGAGTGAAAGAAATAGAAATTAAAGATCCTCGAGTGTATACAAAACCATTTATATCGGTATATGAAAATCACGAGTGGGGAGGAGACTTTATACCTGAGACAGTCGATGTGTTGGCGGTTTCCGCGCAAGGTCCAGAGATTATCAAACATAAAGAATTTCCTATATACGGAATGCAGTTTCATCCCGAGCACTGTGTTGATACATTGGAAGGTGACGAGGTGTTTTTTAATATCGTAAAACAAATACTATAGACGTTGATATCTTTCTTTTAAAAAAAATAGAACAGGTAGATAATAAAGATATTAATCATTAATACAATCTCAATATGGCATATGTAGTTGTGGAGGAGTCACCGTTGTCAAAATTTTTGTTCTCAAATACTAAAATGGCGTGGTTCTGGTTGTGTGTGCGTATGTATGTGGGATGGGAGTGGCTTGTGGCTGGTTGGGGGAAGGTTATCAATCCTGTGTGGACAGGTGTGGATGCTGGAAAAGCAATTACAGGTTTTGTACAAGGGGCATTACAAAAAACAGGAGGACTCCATCCTGACGTTTCTCTGTGGTATGCAACATTTCTGAAGCACACTGTTCTTCCATATGCAGATATGTGGGCGTATACAGTTGCTTATGGAGAAGTACTTGTGGGTATCGGCCTTATTGTTGGTTGTTTTGTAGGCATCGCTGCCTTCTTTGGACTTTTTATGAATCTCAACTACCTTCTTGCTGGTACAGTAAGTACAAATCCAATTCTCTTTGTTTTGAGTATAGGGTTAATTCTTGCGTGGAAAATAGCAGGATATTGGGGTCTTGATCGATATATGCTACCAAAACTTGGTGTGCCATGGAAAACGAGTGTATTGAGTCGGTAGTATAACTCCATCGGATGAAGTATATAGAATAATGATTTGCATGATGTGGTCCAACGGAGCATCTTGTAGTACACTTCGTGTATCTGCAAAAAATATAGATTATAGGATTAATTATTATATACATGTATACACGAGAACAATTTTTACAATCGCTTTCAAATGAAGTTCGCATTATTAAACACTTAGGAACAAAGGTTCCTGAAGGAAAAGAGGATTATAAACCATCTGCATCTCAGCGAAGCACAACAGAGCTTTTACAATATTTGAGTGCAACAGGTGCTACAATCATGAAAGTGATGCTGACTGAGAATAAAAATTCATACGAAGATTATATTGCATTTAAACAAGATGTAACCGTTTCAAACTTTTCAGAAAAGATGGATGCACAAGAAAAAGATATGAAAGAAATGTTTTCTCAGATTTCAGATGAAGATTTGAAAAAGGAATTTGATTATTATGGTGTGCGTACAAAAGCAGAACATCTTATTGAGGGCATATTAAAAACATTTGCAGCATACAGAATGCAGTTATTTTTGTATGTAAAAGCATGTGGTGCGTATGTCTCAACATATGATGTATGGATGGGTATTGATACACCACCTAAAGAGTAAATAACGTTATGCATATTGTATATACCTATTTTAAAAAGTACTGGAAGGTTTGTGTCGGGGTGCTTGTGCTTGCAACAATCAATCAGGTGTTTTCACTACTGGATCCACTTATTTTCAGACATATCATTGATGAATATGCGACACGATATGATGCGTACACACGCAATGAATTTGCATTTGGTGTACTTAAACTGCTCATGCTCGCTGTTGGGGTTGCGTTTGTGTCACGTGTTGCAAAAAACTTTCAAGATTACTTTTTAAATGAAGTGACTCAGAAGATTGGAGCAGAGTTGTATAGTGAAGGTGTGAAGCATTCTCTTGGGCTTCCGTATGTGGTGTTTGAAGATCAGCGAAGCGGGGAGACTCTTGGTGTGTTACAAAAGGTTCGTACTGACGTTGAAAAATTCATCGCATCGTCAATCAATATCACATTCAGCTCACTTGTCGGTTTTGTGTTTGTGTCTATATACGCAATAAATATTTATTGGGGCATTGCATTGGCATATGCACTTACTATTCCGATTATCGGAGGTATTAGTTATATTCTTACTCGTAAGGTAAAGGTTATACAGCAGGAGATTGTTCGTGAGACTACTGCACTCGCTGGTTCTACAACAGAATCGCTGCGTAATATCGAATTAGTAAAAAGCCTCGGATTGGTGGATCAAGAGATCAATAGACTCAATATCACTACACAAAAAATACTCGCTCTTGAGCTTAAAAAACTTCGATACGTTCGAAGTATTAGCTTTATTCAGGGGACAACCATAAACTTCATTCGCTCATCAATTCTTTTGTTTATGTTGTATCTTATATTTGCCCGAATCATAACGTTCGGACAATTTTTCTCGTTATTTATTTATTCTTTCTTTGTATTTGGTCCATTACAGGAATTGGGCAATATTATCAACTCATACAGAGAAGTTGAAGTTTCATTAAAAAAATATAACGATATTTTGGATATACCAAAAGAACATGTTCCTACTCATCCTGTGCTGCTTTCTGATATAACAGATGTTGAATTTGATACTGTTGGATTTGCATATCCATCAGGTAAAGATAAAGCAGTTTCATCTATATCATTTCATGTGAAGAGAGGTGAGACAGTTGCATTTGTTGGACCGTCTGGGTCAGGAAAAACAAGTCTTGTGAAGTTACTTGTTGGACTCTATACACCTCTAGAAGGATCTATTCGGTATAATGGGGTATCAAGTGATACGGTTGATATGCAGAGTGTCCGAAGTCGTATTGGTTTTGTTACTCAAGATACACAACTGTTCGCAGGGACAATCAGAGAAAATCTGTTGTTTGTTAAACCTGACGCAACCGACGAGGAATGTTTGGAAGTGCTTAAAAAAAGTGCATGCGATGCATTGTTGCATCGTGGAGGGAAAGGGCTCGATACGGTTATTGGTGAAGGGGGTGTGAAGGTTTCTGGAGGTGAAAAACAACGCCTCTCAATCGCTCGAGCTTTGTTACGTAATCCACATATTCTCATTTTTGACGAAGCAACATCTGCGCTTGATTCGATTACAGAGGAAGAAATCACTCGTACTATGAAAGATGTCTCAACAACACAATCACATATGACTGTGTTAATTGCTCATCGACTTTCTACGATTATGCATGCAGATCGAATCTATGTACTTGAAAAAGGTGTGATTGTTGAAGTTGGTTCACATAACGATCTTCTTGCTGAAAAAGGTTTGTATAGTGCGATGTGGCGAGAGCAAATCGGGGAAAGGTCTTAAGGATGTATATACTTCATGATATAATTTTTTCATGACTATTATTTCTGCGTTTGCGACAGTACTTGCGTTGGTGTTTATTATGCTCAATGCGGTTTCAAAATTCAGTAAACATATCCAACTTGTCGCAGGGGATACGTTTAAAGACATGATTCGTTCTCTCACGTCAAATCCGTTTCGAGGTACTATCGTTGGTACCGTGTTTACTGCACTTATTCAATCTTCCGCAGCAACCATGATGATGGTGGTAAGTCTTGTAGATAGTGGAGTAATGACTTTTTATAGCAGTTTAGGTGTGATGTTTGGTGCAAACATAGGAACCACACTTACTTCTCAACTTGTTGCATTAAATGTAACAAGTATTGCTCCGTATGTGGTGATTATTGGTTTTTTGATGCATGCATATGACTGGAAATATAAACGGTATGGTAAACCAGTGTTGTATTTTGGTATTGTGTTTCTTTCACTCGCACTTATCTCTGATGTAGTACTTAATCTACAAACTAATCAAAGCTTTCTTTCACTGTTTGAGTCAATCACTCATACCTACAGCGCTATTATATTCGGCGCATTGGCTGCAATTATATTTCAATCAAGTACAATTACTTCAGCGATTGTGGTTATTTTGGCGGGGCAGGGATTACTTTCTGCGCCAATCGGTATCGGTATTATGCTCGGTGCAAATATTGGAAGTGCATCGACATCATTTATTGCATCATTGTTTATGAATCATGGTGCAAAAAAGGCCGCTACTGCGCATGTGTTATATAATGTGATTGGTGTGATATGTATTATTCCATTTTTCAATCACTTTACTACACTCATCGCTCTCATCGGAGGTAGTGCTCCTCAACAAGTAGCAAATGCCCATGTAGCATTTAATATCCTCAGTGCCTTGCTGTTTTTATTGTTTATCAAACCATTTGCGCTTTTGGTTGATTGGGTATCAGAAAAGGCGTATAAAACTATGCCACTTACAGAACAAAAAATTAATTTTTAATATATGACAGAAGAACAAGAAATTGTAAAAAATCCGTATACAAATTTAGAAAGAGATTTGTTTTTTATTGCGCTATCGATATTTGTAGCGATAGGTATTATTCGTTTTGGTGTGATTCAGAATATTGTATCTGCAGTTGATGAATTAAAAATTATCGGTAGTCTTGTTGCTGGTTTTTTCTTCACTTCTGCATTTACCATTGCTCCAGCGGCAATTGCTTTGGCGGAGATATCAAAAACAGCATCACCTTTTTTGGTTGCGTTTTGGGGTGCATGTGGATCACTGGCAGGGGATATGATTATCTTTTTGTTTGTGCGTGATCGGTTTGCTGATGATATTTTGGAGGTGTTGCACACATTCAAGCAAGAAAGAAAGATCAAAAAGTTTTTCAAGAGAGGTTTTTTTAGATGGCTTTCTCCACTGCTTGGTGCGTTGATTATTGCATCACCATTACCTGATGAATTTGCTATTGCACTCATGGGTGTATCAAAAGTGCACATGAAATTGTTTATCCCGATTGCATTTATTATGAATTTTTTTGGTATACTTATTATTGCACTGATCACTGGCGCACTGTAAGTGTGTGTTTAGTGGTATAATATCTCACATATGGTTGATAGAAATAAAGTTGAAATAATTTTTTTTGGTTTATTATTTGGAGCGGTAATGACTCTTGTATTTTTTGTATTTAAACCTTTCTTTACTACGCTGTTTCTTGCGGCAACATTTAGTATCGCTCTATTTCCGATATATAAGAAAATATTACTGTATACAAAAGGGAGGGAGACACTCAGCTCATTACTTGCTTTGTGTATCGGTATTGTATTCGTCATGATACCGGTTACCTTTTTAGGGCAACAAGCGTTTACACAGGCACATGGTTTGTACAATAAGCTTGCTACAAATAACGTAAGTGAACTTGATTTTATTACTGAAGCTATCGAAAAACCTATCAGAAATATTGTCCCAGGGTTCTCTGTGAGCATTAATCAGTATGCAGAGTACGCATTAGGATGGGCAACAGATAATTTTAAAGATGTTCTTTTTGGTACATTGGCAGTTATTGCTGATGTTTTTTTGATTATTCTTGCAATGTTCTTCTTTTTAAAAGATGGAGAGAGAATATTGGAAAAATTAATAAAACTTTCTCCATTGCATGACTCGTATGATCGAGAGTTGTTGGAAAAAACAACCGCTACGATTACCACAGTTGTAAAAGGTACGCTGTTGATTGCGTTGGTACAAGGGGTACTTGCAGGACTTGGTTTGTTTATATTTGGTGTTCCTAATGCAGTATTATGGGGAGCACTTGCTGCATTGTGTGCATTTGTGCCTGGTTTGGGTACCGCACTCGTGATTGTACCTTCAGTTATTTACCTTTTTGTGATTGGAAACATGCCATTTGCGATTGGTTTGTCGGTGTGGGGTATGTTGCTTGTGGGTATGATTGATAATATACTTGGTCCGTATTTGTATAAAAAGGGCACAAAACTACATTCACTCATTGTACTTTTTTCAGTACTCGGAGGAATTTCTTTTTTTGGTCCAGAAGGATTATTTTTGGGTCCAGTGATTGCAAGTGTGTTTGTTTCTCTTATACATATTTATGAGAGGATGATTATTTCAACGAGCATTGAGTGAAATAAGAGAGCAACCCCTCTTATTTCCGAGTTGCGACGTTGAAACAAAAGGTAAATATCTCGAGGTTTTGCCTCGGGTAAGAATGAGCGAAGTGAATCCAGGAATGGGTCCAAGGCTTGCCCTGGAGTCAATACCTTTTATTGGCGGTAATGTAGAATAATAAAATAACGTAATTATGAAAAAAAATATTTTATATAGTGTGGTAGGTCTCGTTGTGCTTTGTGTGATAGGGTATATACTCTGGCCAAACACACCCCTTGTTGTTGAGAACACCCAAGTTGAAACAGAAATAGTTTCAACAACAACTGCAAAAAGTACTTCAGAAGCTAAAAAGACAACTCAGACAGTAAAAACAACACCAAAAACAACATATACCGTGTTGTATACAAAAAAAGGTTTTGAGCCGAGTGAACTCCAGATTCCAAAAGGGGCAACGGTAAAATTTGTAAACAAGACAAACACATCAATGAGAATTTTTGCAAGTGATACTGCAAAACCTCCGTATTCAGACCTCAATCAACCTAAAGCACTTGGTCTAAATGGTGAGTACATGTTTAATTTTGTGTACACTGGTGTGTGGGCATACTATAATTCACTCAAACCGTCTGATACTGCAAATATTGTGGTGTACTAAAAAACAAAAAACTGCACAACGCAGTTTTTTGTTTATGTGGTAGTATGGTAGTAATGACAACACTAGTTACATCATCAATAGGGCAGTATGAGCTCCTTGATTCAGGTGATGGTGAAAAGCTTGAACGTTTTGGAGATAGTATTCTCGCCCGGCCTGATCCTGAAGTGTTGTGGGAAAAGAAAAACCCAGAACTATGGGATACTGCTCATGCTCATTTTACACATGGTGAGCGTGGTACAAAATGGCACATCAAAAAAACACTTCCCATGAAGTGGGAGTGTTCAGTGGGTGACATTTCACTCCTTCTTAAAATAGGAAACAATAAACATGTAGGGGTATTTCCTGAACAGATTCCTCAGTGGGATTGGATGGTAAAACAAGTCGAAAGTCGAAAGTCCATAAAGTCTGTAAAGTCAGAAGAAATAAAAATCCTCAATTTGTTTGGGTACACCGGCGGTGCCACCTGTGCGCTTGCCAAAGCGGGCGCTGAGGTGACTCATGTAGATGCGTCGAAAGCAGCAATTACATGGGCACATGAGAACAAAAATGTACGGGAAAATAAAAGTCGTCGTTCATATGAAGCGTATCTTATGGCCCCTGCCGTGGATGGTTAAGGGGGTTAAAAGGAAAAATGGCATATTGAAGAAAACTTCCTCCCACTCCTCGAACGTTCAATGAAGCTTCTTTCAAAAAATCCATTGTTTGTGGTAGTGACAGGATATGCGTCTGAATACTCACATCTTTCATATGCAAATGCACTTAAAGGTGTCCTTCCTCATGTAAAAATAGAATCAGGAGAGCTTGCAATCAAAGAATCAAAGACAGAAAGACTTCTTCCAGCAGGCATTTTTGCTCGAGCAGAATTTAATTAAAGGGTAGTAACCCTTTGCTTCAACGTCGCTACTTGGAAGTAAGAGAGATTGCTCTCTTACTTCTCTCGAAGCTAG
>CAZVIO010000014.1:0-3209 GCA_964627615.1 uncultured Candidatus Saccharibacteria bacterium | reverse complement strand
AGTAAAAGTGAGTACACTTTTACTTTACTCTTCGTTTGTCAAAATAAAAAAAAATGCGCGCAGACGACGAATCGTTGCGCGCAAGTGTGTTGGAGAGAGAAATCAATCGATGTTTTCTCCCAGGTTGTAGGGTTCTGTACCAGGGGGGTACAGAAGGGGTTCTTCCAAATGAGGTCCACACTGAGGTGGTTTTGTAGGTGGTCGTGTATCATCCACCATCTCCTCTGCCAGCAAGGCAACGAAAGGACATTCTTTATGTGGCATATCTTTTCATATCCTATCTAGCTCTAAACAAAGAGTCAAGATATACTGGTACTATGAATACACTTGATCAGTCAGTTCATATATTTTTTCAATCAATACAAACACCAGGATTAACATTTGGTTTCTATGCATTCACTTGGTTTTTTAATACATTCCCTGCAGTTATTCTGATCGCTCTTGTTGCGTATTTTTTGTTTAAGTGGGGTGGCAAGAGAAACGGCACAGAATTTTTAATTGCAGTAAGTACTTCTTTTTTATTGGTGTGGATTATTAAACTATTTGTAAATCATCCACGTCCAGAGTTCGGTATTATCACTGCATATGGCCCCGGTTTTCCGTCTGCACACACTGCCGTTGCAACAACTTTCTTTCTATTCTTTTTGCGTTTTATGCGTCATGAGAAAAACATGATACGGAAAACTATCCACTATATGTTTTGTATTGGGGTGCCTGTCTGTGTTGCGATGAGTCGGATCTATCTCGGGGTGCACTGGCTTTCGGATGTTCTTGCTGGTATTGTTGTTGGTGGTGGTGCATTACTACTATCTCGATATATATGGAAGAACATTCACACCCGCGTATTTTAAAAGGTATACCAGCTCGAGAAGCTATACGAAACAAACTCGCTCTCCTCGTGAGAGCTTTTTCTACGGTACCAACACTGGTGATCATTCAAGTAGGTGAGAGAGAAGATTCCACTATATATATCAAACAAAAAATAGATTTTGGACAATCGATTGGGGTAAATGTCATACACAAAAAATTTCCACATACAACACATCGGGATGAGTTGGAAAAAGAAATTCGATATTTGAATCAAGACAATACTGTTACTGCAATGATTGTTCAGTTGCCACTTCCTCCACATATACCGACAGATGTTTTGGAGTGTATAGACTCAAAAAAAGACGTAGATTGTTTAACACAATATCATCAGGTACAACTTGCAAAAGGCACAATGTATTCTTCACCAGCTACTGCAAAAGCTGTGCTTACATTACTTACACACTACAACATACCATTACGTGGAGTACATGTGGTGGTTGTAGGAAGATCGGCGTTAGCTGGTGGGCCAATTGCACAACTTCTTAAACTTTCCGGGGCAGTTGTTTCTGTTGTGCATAGTAAAACTAAACATCCTCAAGAACTCACTCGTACTGCAGATGTGTTGGTTGTGGCATGCGGAGTCCCAGGTTTGGTAACAGAAGCATGGATTAACCCAGATATACACACTGTTGTTATAGATGTGGGAATTCATAGAACAGAGCATGGTGTAATCGGAGATGTTGATGCGGTGTCAGTATCTCCGTTTATACAGGCGATATCTCCAGTGCCGGGAGGGGTAGGGCCTCTGACGGTTGCGTGTTTATTTGAACAACTTGTCTATCTACATGAACAAGGTGTTTCTCGGTGAGTTGGTGTGGTATACTAGTCTTGTTAATAAGTAATTTAAAAAAACATGGACACATTGTTTGACCCAAATGATAAAAAACAAATAGTAAAATACGCAATGATTCTTGCGGTTGTACTTACTGTTTTCGTTGGTGTAAAAACCATCAATGCACTTAAAGAATATTCTTACATTGGTAAAGATGTGCCTGCGATGAATGTTGTATCGGTGACAGGAAAAGGGGAGATTTCAATCAAACCTGATGTTGCCTCTTTTACCTATACCGTAACTGAAGAAGGTAAGACAACAGCTGATGCTCAAGAAAAGGCAACTAAAAAAAGTAACAATATGCTTAATGCATTGAAAGATGCAGGAATTGAAGAGAAAGATATTAAAACTGTTTCATATAATATCTATCCAAAATACGAGTATACACCAGTGGTATGTACTCAGTACGCATGTCCACCAAGTAAGTCTACTATATCAGGATATGAGGTATCTCAATCAATCGAGGTAAAAGTTCGAAAGATTGAAAAAGCTGGAGACATGCTTGCTCTTGCAGGAGAGGCAGGAATATCAAATGTTTCAGGACTTACGTTTGTTGTTGATGACATGGAAGCGTTGAAATCAGAGGTGCGTAAACAAGCGATTATTGATGCAAAAGAAAAAGCAAAAATGCTTTCAAAAGAGCTTGGTGTAAAATTTGATGACATCATTAGTTTCTATGAATCAAATGATCAGATGTATCCATATATGTCAGAACGTGCATATGGAGGAACAATGATGATGGACGCAGTGAAAGTGTCACCAGAAATACCATCAGGTGAAAATAAACTCACTACTCAAGTAACAATTACGTACAGTATAAAATAATATAACGTAAGAGTGTAAAGTCTAAAAAACGCCTTAACAAAGGCGTTTTTTAGACTTTACAGGTATATTGACTAATTGTTTAATAAAGAGTATTATATAGGGTATTAGTGAAGTTGCGCCCCCCGGGCGTTTTTTATAACAAATTATTTATGAGTCTTATACAAAATATTAAAGATACAAATATTGAGTTAAAGCATGTCAGTTGGCCAACACGAGGACAGGCAATTGCATTTACTGTTGTGGTAGTGCTTACATCATTTGGTGTTGCGTTTTTCCTTGGACTATTTGATTATTTGTTTAAGATCATATTGGAAAAGTTTGTTGCATAACATTCTTATTTCTATTATTTAATCTCTATTTATTATGTCAAAACAACAAATTGGTGAGGGTCGTAATTGGTATGTTATCCATACATACGCTGGATATGAAAATGCAGTGATGCGAAATCTTAAACAGCGTATTGAATCTCTCGGAATGGAAGATAAAATCTTCGATGTTATTGTGCCAACTGAAAAGAAAATCAAAATTAAAGCAGGGAAGCGAGTTGAAGAAGAGGAAAAAATATACCCAGGATACGTATTGGTGGATATGATTGTAACAGATGATTCATGGTATGTAGTACGAAACACTCCTCGTGTGACAGGATTCGTTGGTTCAGGAGTGTTTCCTGTACCTGTTGAAA
>CAZVIO010000013.1:10022-15904 GCA_964627615.1 uncultured Candidatus Saccharibacteria bacterium | reverse complement strand
AGCCTGGTTGGTGACTACGTTTCCAGTAGTTCCTGCGTCTGAGAGCCAGTAGACTCCACGTTGGTTATCAACATTACTTGCAATAGAAGGAAAAGTTGTTCCTGCAGTTGTAAAATCGTGGTAACCAGCACCTTTCAATAAATGAAGCCCTCCGTTTGCAGCAGTTGCATTCGTTGCTGTGATAGCGAAACGAAGTTCTTCAATAACGTACGCTGTTCCAGCAGGTACAACCCCAGGAGAGGTTGTGATGTTTAACGAAGTATCACTTGCGATAGCTCCAATATGGTACCAACTTGTAATCTGAGTGGGATCTGTTGATCCAAAGCCAATACGAGGGCCGAGACCTCCGGCAACACCAGTTGAAGCAGTACCAGCAGCAATGCCCTCATCGACAAATTTTGTGCTGCTTCCTGTGACTGTACATGAAGCAATCACGAATGCTGTACCAGCTGCAATGGCACTTGATGCACCGGATACAGTGATTGAGGTGGTGCTTGTAAACGTTACAATAGGATACCAGCAGTTGATTTGGGCAACGTTCGTACTTCCAAACCCAATCATAAGTCCAATATGAGAAGATGCAAACGTAGTACCTGTTCCAGTAACCACGCCAGTAACAGCCATTGCTACAGTTCCGGTACTGTACACACTCGAAGGTGCTGCAACTGCAACGGTCCCTGTAGTGTGAAGGTATCGAAGTGCACGAAAACCACGGGATGTATGGGCTGTTGCAGATCCAAGTGTGGCAGTGATAAACCCTTTCCAGTTGTAGGAAGCATTCACTTTATTGTATTCGTAGAGAAAGATACGACGAGTCGCGGATGCAGATGCACTGTTTTCAAGGAGAAACACCCAGTCAATCGTCGAACTGTAGGTGATTGCATGAGGATACATCATAGCAATACCTGTTGATTCTTCTAGTGGACGAGCGACAGTGACTGGAAGTGGGCCCACAAAGTTATCTTCAGGGTTTACCCCACTCTTTTGAATCATTAACGTACCCAAATTTGTTTTGGTTGAATCATAAGAAGCGATCGGAGTGGTTGCTCCATTGAATATGTGTTCGACTGCGCGTAATGCCATAAAAGGTAATGGGTTAAACTTCTAAATAATCAATATTAATCTGGACGTTCGTGGTACCTGATATAACACAATATAATACTTCATCTACACCACCTTCAACATAGTTTGGATGGTTGTTTGATCCATATAAACCTCCTGTTTTTGGTGCAGAATATTTTTCATAATCTGTACCACCAGAGGTGAATCGGAATGATACTGAGGTAGCGTCTGCACTTAAAGAAAAGCGAGTTGCGTATACACGCACTTTTTTACCTGAACCTGGTGTGTGTACGGTGCCAGATGAAGAAAGTACGGTTGTCTTTTTTGATACCCCTTGTCCAGTCAAGAGTGACTGAAGTGTTGTTTCTGTTGCAGGGTTAATGCGTACATTTGATGCATTTTTAATACCTACTACGTTTGATGTAGGTGAACCTCCTGCGATCAATGCGTCCGCTTTCTTGGGAAAAAGGGAAGTGGCAAATAAGCCTAAACCTGCCCCACCAAGAACTTTTAAAAACAAACGTTTATCACTGTCAGATATATTTTCTGCAAGTTCTTTTACCTGAGCAACTTCTTCGGAAGTTGTGTAGTAAGAAGAAGTATCTTTTTTCGAAGATACAAGTGTAAAAGAAAATTTATTTGGCGTACGATAAAACATTTTTAATAATTTTATCATATCAAAGTGTTTTTTGTATCAAAAAATGTGAACAACTGTGCTATACGAATGACTTTTTATTTCATATAATAAAAATTAAATACATTCATGCGCACAGTACATATTTTCGTACATTTTTCTCTCTTTTGTTTTTTGGTTTGTGTGTTTTTTCTTATCCCATCAGTTGCATCAGCGGATTATCAACGTGCCGCACTCGGTGAGACAATCAGGCTCGGAGAATTTGTATTTGATGATGATTATGTTGCAACCACGACCGCAGGTTGTACGATGACGATTCGTGATCCAGGAAACACATTGAAAGTGAATGCGGCTTCAATGACTGTAAATGCCAACGGATGGTATTACTATGATTATGCAATCGGTTTGTCTGAGACTGAAGGTGTCTGGCCTTCAGTGATGGCATGTGGAACCGCAATCAGTGGCGATTTGATTAAAATTGATAAGACATTTTTTGTTGGTCCATCGATTGTTTCAAGTAGTACAATTGCAACATCTGTATGGAATGCTCCAACACGAGCGCTTACCTCATTTGGAACATTGGTAAGTGACGTGTGGGCTTCAGCAACTCGTACCCTCACTGGTGCTGGTCTTACATCTGGATCGTTGGCTACTCAGTCTGATGTAACAACAGCATCATCATCTGTCGTATCAGAAATTAATTCAAACACAAATACTCAAACACTCAATGCTTCAACCTCTCTTGCTGCAAATATCAATTTAAATACTAATACACAAACAGCAGCAGTTAATACGAATACAAATGCAAGCGTACTCAACGCTTCTTCTTCGTTATCAGCAACATTACCAACATCGATTTGGTCATATGGAACACGAACACTAACTTCATTTGGTAGTTTGGTAAACGATATCTGGGGTGTTGCAACAACAACATTGACTACTGCAGGATCAATTGGAAAGCAAATTGCATTAAATCTTGATGCAATGGTCTCTACTGTAGGTGGAGGATCATTAACAGCCGCTGATATTTGGAGTTATGCAACTCGTACCCTCACTGGTGCAGGCCTCACCTCAGGTTCTCTTGCCACACTCTCTGATGTGACAACTGCTTCAACATCACTCAATGCTTCAATTACAAACGAAACACTCGCTATCAACAACAACACTAATACCCAAACATCAGGTATTACTTCAGCCGTTAACGGAAACACCAACACACAAGTGTTGAACGCTTCAACCTCATTGGCCGCAAATATTAATGCAAACACCAATACTCAAACATCTGGTATTACATCATCAGTTAACTCAAACACCAACACCCAGGTATCAAATGCTTCAACATCAATTGGTTCAATGATTACATCATTACCTGCAACCATCTGGGCATATGGATCTCGAAGTCTCACTACCTTCGGAACATTGGCGTCTGATGTATGGGGTATAGCGACATCAACATTAACCGCAAATGGTTCAATAGGAAAACAAATCGTAACTAACCTTGATAGTGCAGTTTCAACAATTAATGGTAGTTCACTCACTGCTGCTGATATTTGGGCATACACAAACCGAACTCTTACGGGAGCAGCTCTCAATACTGGGTCACTCGCAACACTTTCTGATGTACAAACAGCATCATCATCTCTCCAGTCTGCTTTGACTACAAATACCGCTACAATAAATACAAATACAAATACAGCGCTTAATACAGCATCTTCTTCACTTGCATCAGTAATCAATGCAAATACAAACACAATTGTAGCCACAGCATCTTCTTCATTGTTTGCAACCTTACCTGCGTCAATTTGGTCATATAGTGCTCGAACACTCACTTCAATCGCATCACTTGCAAATGACGTATGGAATGCATCAACACGAACACTTACATCATTGACATTGTCATCTCAAACACCGTGGACGGTAAACATGTCTGACTTTGGCACCATTGCTCAAGGTGAAGTATATCGATCAACAGTAACTACTGTATATAACGGTACACTACAAGATTCATTGAACGTACCGACAATTACGATTTATGATCCAAACAGAAATGTTGTGGTAAATGGTGCTGCTATGACAAAGACAAGTACAGGTACGTATGAATATGCATACACAACAAGTGGCAGTGCAACTGCAGGTGTATGGGAAAGTGTGATCTCTTCTACGGTAGAGACAGGTAAGACTCTTCCTGGTAATGATTATTGGAATGTTACCGCATCACCACCACAGGTTATTATCCTCGGCATGAACTCTACAGTTACACCAAATATTAGTGCAGATGTTCGTATTACCAACGAAGGTGATGCTCCTTATGAGTATCAATACGAATGGTGTGTTGTATCAAGTCTAGCTAACCCATGTGGCGGTAGTGATGATGTGTACTATGGTTCTGCTGCAAAACTGATTAATCCTGGAGAAAATTTTGACACAACATTGACCGCAACAGTACCGAGTGCAGGATCGTATTACTTCAGAGTTGTTGTGTACTACGGAACAGAACGCTCAGGCTCTTCTCGATCATTTACCGCTACAGCATCAAGTTCAGGTTCAGGTGGATCTGGCGGCGGAGGAGGTGGAGGTGGTGGAGGCGGACCTGCTCCCGTATCAAATCCAAATGTAGCGAATGTGATTGCTTCTACGGGAGGAGCGTGTTCTGGAGCAGACTTCAATCGCGATAAAAAAGTTAACTCTATAGACTTTTCTATATTGTTGGCTTTTTGGAAAACAGATTTTCCGTTTTCAAATGCGTGCGTTGACGTAAATGGTGACAAGAAAGTTAATTCCGTTGACTTCTCAATCCTTCTGTCTCAATGGGGTGTTGTACGATAAATAATATTTATAATTTATGAACAGAAATACGTGTATACACATTATCATCGCATTCATCTTCTTTTTTGGAGCTTATACACAAGCATCTGCACTTACGGTATCTCTCGAGAAACCTACAGGGGTTGTACAGGTTGGTGATACGGTGTTTGTAAAAGTGCTACTCGATACAGATGAGACGGAAATCAATGTTCTTGAGGGGTCTATTGGAGTGTCAGGAAATGTTGATATTAATTTTATTCAAACAGGTGGATCTATTTTTACGTTATGGCCAACATCTCCTGTGTATAAAAATAATACAATTGCATTTACGGGAGGTACTCCATCGAGTGTGTTCGGTGGTAAGTTGCATGTCTTTACTCTTGCGGTGACCCCGCGTAGTACAGGCATAGTCACATTCAATACTGACCGTATTGTAGGGTATATAGCAGATGGTAATGGTACATCTCTTAAGGCACCAAGTCGCACATCATTGTCGTTTTCTGTAGCAGAAAAGATTAAAGATACTCGCAATGATATGGAAGTACTTCTTTCAGAGGATACCACTGCTCCACAGCCATTTTCGATTGAATATGCAAGAGATCTTTCGTTGTATGACGGCAAGGTCTTTTTGAGTTTCTACACAACAGACGCCCAGAGTGGCATAGAGAAATACGAGGTTATAGAAGAGGGGGAGCGTTCAGTAGTTACCGATGGAGTGTATGTGGTCAAGAATCAGAATTTAACAGGGAAAATTACAGTTACAGCGTTTGATGTTGCAGGTAATAAGAGATCAGAAAGTATTACGTTTGGACTCGGTATGCCACTCTCATATCGTGTCTTAGGTATAGTGCTTATGTTGGTGCTTTGTGGTGTTGCGATATGGTGGTTTAGAACTAAAAGAAATGAAACAGTGTAAACTTGTCATTCTTATTGCATTACTTTTTTCTTGGCAGCATCTTTTTGCGGCTGAGATTTTCCTTGGCGCAGATAAAGCTCAGGTAAATGTAAATGACACAGTATCTGTAACAACATATATCAACACCGCAGGTGCTCCTATCAATAGTGCAGAAGGAACAATTTCATTTCCTAATGACATTCTTTCTGTGGAATCTGTAAGTATGTCTGGTTCAGTGTTTTCTATTTGGGTTGAACAACCGTCATTTTCAAATAATGCCGGAGTTATTTCATTTAATGGTGGTGCACCGAATCCGGGATTTAACGGAAGTCGAGGTGCTGTAGTGCGGGTTACATTTCGAGCAAAGCAAAAAGGAACTGCATCGGTGACATTTAATACTGCAAATGTATATGCAAATGATGGTCTCGGAACCGACGTAACAACTGCACGTAAGGGCATTTCTTTTTCAATTGGTGACCAGGTAAC
>CAZVIO010000013.1:6086-10012 GCA_964627615.1 uncultured Candidatus Saccharibacteria bacterium | reverse complement strand
GAATGTTGGACCTTCAATTACCTCAACACAATTGTTGCTCGGAATATTCCCATCTTCAATACCAACAGTAATATACACACCTCCGATTGGAAATAAAGAAATCACTGGGTTATCAGATGGTGTGTCGTATCTCCATGTTCGTTTTGCAAACGCAAATGGATGGGGAGAAACAACTCATAGAAAAATAAAAGTTGATACTGCACCACCAACTGATCTTTCAGTTACTTCTCGTATTACAGATGATGATTATGTTGAGCTTTCATTGCAGGCAAAAGATAGAACTTCTGGAGTGTATTCATATAATGTTTCGTTTGCAGGAAACCTTGTGGGTGAGACAAATGCAGTAAACGGATCATCTGATACGGTGGTCAAAGGGAACTTTTGGTTCGGGCGTATGACAGGGCAGGAAACTTTACTGACAAAACAATTACTGTAGAAGCTCCAGCGCTTAACGTACCTCAGATTACTGCCTATAGCGAAGTGATTACAAAAGGTGATCAGCTTGAGGTGCAAGGAACAACATATCCAAAAGGTGATGTACGGGTCTTTATCCAACCAGAAGATGAAAAGGTACAGAGTTATGTTGTAAAAGCTAATGATGCAGGAGTTTTTGTATTTAAGAGTGACGGAATCGACCATATCGGACTTACTTCAGTATGGGTCGTAGCAACTCGAGGAGATGCTGTGCACAGTGATCCATCTGCACGAGTGTACACACGAGTAAATAAATCTGTGGTTGTACGTGCAGGACTCAAAGCAATAGAAGCACTCTCAGTTATTATTCCGCTTTCAGTACTGGTTCTCCTCTTTATGTTTACGACATACTATGGATTCCATAAATTTAGAGTGATGAGACGACGACTCATACGGGATCTTGAAAAAACAGAAGATGAATCAGAGAAAATATTTGAGGTGATTAAGGATGATGTGAAAAACAGTATACAACTCTTCAAACGTTTGAGTGCACGACGTAAAGTTTCTGATGAAGAAAAAGAAATCCTTCAGACACTTGCAAAAGATGTTGAACAAGCTGAACAGTATTTCGAGAAGCGAATAGAGAAGATTGAAAAAGAGGATTTGTAAAAACATTTAAACCCCTCGGCGATCCCGAGGGGTTTAAATTTCAGGGGAGTAGGTGTGTGTGGAATGAATTATTTTGCTTTTAAAAAGAGATAGATGTCTTCCAAAGCCTTCACTGCATCTCCAGCTGCAATGTTGTTTTGGTGATAGAGTCCGTCTGTACAGTCTCCAGCGGCCCAGATTCCATCTGTTTTGGTTTGCTGTGTTCGAGGATCTACAGGAACATATCCTGTTTCTGTTAGCTCAATAACACTTTTTGCAAAATCAGTTGTAGGAACTGCGCCGATTTCTACAAAAATCCCTGGAGTATTCAACGTGGTGCGTTCTTTTGTAAGTCGATCTTCGTAGATAATACCTGTTGCCAGTTTTTCACCGATAATTTCAACAGGCACTGCATTGGTAATGATAGTGAAGTTTGGGTGCTGTCGGAGTTTGTTTACCGTGAGTTCATCTGCTCGAAATGTCTCAGTACGATTTAAGAGTGTGACTGATTTTGCATATGCGAGAAGTTGAGAAGCGGATTCAAATGCTGCGTTGCCACCTCCAATAACAACCACATCTTGACCTGTGAAAAATGGACCGTCGCATGATGCACAATACGTAACTCCTCGATGATCGTATTCTTTTGCTCCAGGAATATCGAGTTTTCTGCGGTGACTGCCTGTAGCAATAAGTACAGTCTTACTTTCATAAGTTCCTTTGTCGGTAGTGACAGTAAAACCACCATCTATTTTTTGAATATTTGTGACGTATTCATTCTTAATATCTACAACATCACCCGCATATGTTTTGAGGTGTGTCTCGAGATCTTTTGCAAGCTGTGCACCTGCGATATGAGGTGTACCAATCCAGTTTTGGATATCATCAGAGACGATCGATTGCCCACCAAATTCAGGAGAAATAAACAAAGTTTTTAAAAGTTTTCGACCCGCATATACACCTGCAGAAACCCCCGCAGGCCCCCCCCCGATAATTGTTAAGTCGTACATTAGATTCATGATTAAGGATTAAAGATTAAGGAATAATACTTAGTTTATGTAAGATTTTGTCTTTCTAATCAGTCCACGTAAGAGCTTCTGGCTTATAATAATTTGTTCTTTTATTATATCAAAATCATTCTCTTTTATGTATCCTAAATCCTTTGATAAAATAATTTGATTTTTTACTTCACTTAAAGACCCGTGAGCTTGGTAGTAAAATTGAACCTTTTCTTTTAAACTCTGTCTCCCAAAACCTTCAGCAATATTGGAACTAATTGAAACTCCAGCTCTTTGTATTTGTGAAATCAGCCCAAATCTTTCATCGGGAGGGAATTTTTTTGTTGTTTTGTATAGGAGTATTACTAGATTATGAGCTTCTTTCCATGAATCAAGGTCAGTAAATTCTTCAATTTTACCTCTTTCATTCATAGTATTGCTTCGATTAAGGATTAAAGATTAATAAATGGGAGTTTTGTATTTTTCTTATTCTTTAATCTTTAATCTTTAATCTCATTTCTATTTGAGACGTGATCGTCGGAGGAATGCCGGAACTGCACCCCATTCATCTTCCTCCTCAGTTACTTCAAGTTTCTTTACTTCTGGTTCTGGAGCAGGAGCAACAAATGGTTGAGGAGCTGGTTTCGGATTTGAAGGAAGTACATTGTAAATTTTTCCTTCATCTTCTCTATCACCACGAATTATTTCTTTTGCTTCAGTACCAAAGAGTGTTTTACGTGATTGTGCTTCAGGGAAGCTTGATGCAATCACAGTGATTTTAACCTCACCTTTCTTAAGTTTTTCATCTCGAACAGTACCGAAGATAATACGAGCATTCTGGTCAACTGATTCTGTGATTACTTTTGCTGCGTCCTGGATTTCGAACATAGTAAGATCATCACCTCCTGCGATAGAGAAGAGAACGCCTTTTGCACCGTTAATCGATACTTCAAGAAGAGGAGAGTTAATAGCCATACGTGCAGCTTCTTCAGCACGTTTTTCACCTGAAGCATACCCTATACCCATCAAGGCTGGCCCTGCATTGTGCATAACCGCACGAATATCTGCGAAGTCGATGTTGATCACTCCTGGAGTAGTAATGAGGTCTGAGATGCCTTCTACGGCCGATTTCAAAATATCATCACACATTGAAAATGCATTTTTAGCAGTTGTCTCTTTGCTGATTGTTGAGAGGAGGCGATCGTTTGGAATAACAATAATCGCATCAACTGCTTGTCTTAATTCATCGAGACCAGTTTCTGCAAGACGCATTCGTTGCTGACCTTCAAAGAAGAATGGTTTTGTTACCACTGCGACAGTGAGAGCACCCATTTCCTTTGCAATACGAGCAACAATAGGAGATGCGCCAGTTCCTGTACCACCACCGAGTCCACCTGCAATAAAGACCATATCAGCACCTTTGATAGCTTCTTGGATTTCTTCTTTTGTTTCTTCGACAGCACGTTTTCCAAGCTCTGGGTTCATACCAGTACCAAGTCCTCGAGTGAGGTTTTTACCAATATGGATTTTTTTCTTAGAAAGGGAATGGTGAAGATCTTGAGCGTCGGTATTTACAGATATAAAATCCACCCCTTTAACTTTAGAGTTTATCATGTGATTCAGTGCGTTTTTTCCTGAACCGCCAACTCCTATGACTTTGATTCGTGCGAAGGCTTCTACTTCGGGCTTTATTTGCGGCATGTGTTTTTGTAAATTAAGCTAACAAAACTCCCAAATCTGGCATATTTCGTTGTTGGACTACAAAAAATAATTCTCACCTTACGAGAAGTAAGGCTCAAATTATTTTTCTTGTCCGCCTAGAACTATGCGCAGATTTTTGAGTTATTCTTTATGTAACGTGCGGTACTG
>CAZVIO010000013.1:0-6076 GCA_964627615.1 uncultured Candidatus Saccharibacteria bacterium | reverse complement strand
TGATGTAATAAACAGTGGGTGGAATCATATGTAAATGGAGAGAAAAATGGCACAGTATTTGTGGCCGCAAGACGACGTTGATGATGTAAAGCAAGATCCTTGTCAGGCGGCATTCTTGTCGGGGCCGATAGTTGATCTTCGGAGCCGTCAGTACCATAATGACGAAGGTTTGTCCCGGGGTGAGGTTGAGTCAGCTTTGACTGAAGTTTCACCCGAAGATGCGGAGAAGATCAAGAAGATTTTGTTCTCCAAGCGGTTTAAGTTTAACCGCGTCTCGAAGGAGGCTCCGATTGGGTTAGCTCTCGTCATTCCTGATTTCCCGAACCAGCTTGAAGTTGTTAGGTAAGTCCAGGTATGATTCCCTGCTCCTTTAAGAGCAAAAGATAGTAAAAATAAGGTGTGATACCAACACCTATTAAGTCGGTGCGCAGTGCCCGGCTTTTTTTTATCCAAAATAGTTTCGTTGGGAATATTGTCCTGTATAAAATGCCTGATATAGGACAAAGTGGGGTTTAGTGGTTTATGTGAATGCAGTGGATTTGTACGGGGTGTTAAGGTAAAAACTGTTGAAACCACTCAAGTATTTTATTGATGAGCGTATGAGTGTCTCCTTTGAGTCCAATATCATGTTGAGTGTCTTTTGAGAATCCAACCATGCAAAGCCCATACGCAACTGACCATGTAGAATCTCCGATTCTGCTTTTCTCTCCCAAATTTATTTGTGCAATTTTTGATGGAAGTTTAAGACTTGCCTTTGCAAAGTCTTCTATTGTACCAATACCACTTCCTCCTCCAGAGATGAAGATTCCACCGGGGAGCATGCCATTTCTTCCAATCTTTTTAAGGTGTGCTTCGATAAGTTCAAACATATCAGATAGGCGAGCGTGAACAATCTCATCCAGTTTTTTTCGAGACACGCTTGTTTGTGTGACAGCGCCCATTTTGATACTTTCTGCTTCTTCAATCGACACCTTGAGTCCGAGTGCAATGTCGTGAGTAATATCGGTAGAACCGATCGGAAACACTTCGAGTGAAATTGGAATATTATTTTCGTACACCACAATAGAGATAGTTTCTGCACCAATGTTTGCAAGTACACAACCTGCAATTTTTTGAGCTTTTGTAAGCGTAACTACACTCGCAACAATAGGGGATGCAAGTACATCAATTACTTTTATACCCGCATGATCAACAGCGTGTATCAAGTCAGCAAGATGTGGCTCGAGACAGGTAACAAATAACATCTTTGCTTCAAGTTTTGATCCACGCATACCGAGTGGTCTGTTACCGATTACATTTTTACCATCTATCTTGTATGAAATAGGAATCGGATGAAGTATACGACGATTTTGTATGAGTGCAGGGGGTATTTCTGCTTCACATGCATCAGCAACTTTCGCAAGATCAAGCTCGGTGATTTCGAGGTCTGCACGACTAATAACAGTTTGTCCTATTGAGGTTACTCCAGAAAGTCCGACACCTCCCACTGAAATGTATGCCCGTTTGATAGGTATGCCTGAGGCTTTTTCTGCTTGCGCGACAGCTGCTGTAACACTTTCTGTTACATCTTCAGTGTTAATAATATATCCATGACGTAATCCCTTTGATTCTGCAATACCAGTACCTAAAATACGAGGAGTGTTTTTTCCACCGTCTTTAATCAGTTCAGTTACTACCACTTTTACTTGGTAGGTTCCGATATCAATTCCTGTTGTTATATTTCTTGCCATTAGGTGAGTTGTATGAGCCGGCAAAATCACATAATCGACTTTGTCGCGATGTGCATTTTGTCACTCACCTTACGACGAGTAAGGTTTATTCCAAAATTCTTTCGCTTCGCGTATCTTATGCAATTTTTCCAACTCTAAAAAAGTGAGCCAAAGAAAAGAATTAAAAAACAAGCGGTAAAAATCTATACACCAAACTGAGTGCGGATTTTTTCTTCTGCTTTCTCCATTGTACTACCATGATCCATTCCTTTCAAATGGCATAAACCGTGGATAAATAAGAATGCAATGAAATTTTCGTAACTTCTATCAAACTGTTTTGCTTCACGTCTGGCACGAACAGGACATATGAAAATCTCACCAGTTTTTTTGTCGAGAGAAAAAGAGAGGATATTACCAGATTTATCTTTTTGGCGGTATTCTTTGTTGAGTTTACGTGAGCGTTTTTCACCAATAAAAACAAGGGAAAGTTCGTAGTGTTTACCCATAACTTTGTTTTTCATCTCCAAAAAAGGTAAGCTCGGAAGCTTACCTTTTGTGAAGTTTGTGATTGTAAGAGTGTTACTTTGCATTTCGATTACCTCGAGAAGTATCTGCGAGCTTGCCGAGTTTAATCTGCTCCTGAATATGTTCTCGTTTAGCAATAGTCTTGAGGGTTTTCTTCTGTTTTACGTATGGAGAAAGCTTGCGAGTTGCGTAGCGGAGACTTCGTACTCGTGGCAATACACCTGATCCTTGAACACGCTTAGTAAAGCGTCGCAAAATAGCGAGGTTATTTTCGTTATTATTTTTTACAACTTCTGCGTTTATACTCATAGTTTCACTATACTAGCATAGATCTTTTATTCGTTCAAGTTCAAAGAAACTAACGAATTTTGTACTCAAAATGAATATAGTTTCTTAATGCCGTCAACCCGTACCCTTTCCCGTTGACGGCGAATTGTATAAAGAGGCCTCAAACAAAGCGGAATTGAGGGGTAAAAACTACTTGACAAAATAAACAATATGGTGTACACTAAAAAAGTAAGGCTTAAGAGCCAAAATCGTTCCAAAGGGAGATTAAAAAATGATCGGACTATCCGTTTCTGCCTGTGTTCGTGATTTAGCTACTGGTAAGGTAGCTATGGCAGATGTAGAAAAAATTGTCGGAGGTACTCGAATCAGGAGTTGGAAAAACATGAAGATACTGATCAAACAGTATCTCCGGAGCTACTGGCTGAAAAAACCGGTAGAATGTGAAATAATGATGCGACAGCTCATTTCCAACACGAAGCGTGCTAAGCGCGGGAGGGACCCTCGAGGTCCAATAATTGAACAGCCTCGTCTCAAAAAAGGTGGGCGAGCGCCATGTCTGGCCACCGAACATGGTATCATCCATTGGGTGAATACCGAGTCGGAAATTAAATGGTGTTAATAACCGCCCACCCGGGACAAAGTCTGGGTGGGCGGATTTTGTACTCACTCAATCTGCCTCATCGGCAGACTCGCCGAGGAGGTGGGCTACTTTCCTTTTTTCTTCCCAAGTCCCTTCAAATGCTTCGCCAACTCTTTCGTATGGATTGTTTCTTGTTCTCGAGTGTCGACTGAACGTACAACAATCGTCTCCTCAATTGCTTCTTTTTGACCCATAATCAAGATATGAGACACACCGAGATATTCTGCTGAAGAAAGTTGTCCAGTAATTTTTTCTTTTGTGAGTGAATGGTATACAGGTATTTTCTCTTTACGAAGTAATTCAACAATATTAAGCATGCGGAGTTTTGCATGATTACCGAGTTGTACCATATAAAATCGAGGCGGAGTGAGTTTTGTGTGGTCGATCTTTTTACCACTTACTTTTTTGTGATAGGTAAGTGTAATACCACATGATGGAAATTCTTTTTTGTATCCTACTTTTTTTGCTAAATAGTTGTAGCGACCACCATAGGCTAACAAAAGTGAATCTTCACCTTTTTTTGTTTGAACGCTTTTTCGTATTTCAAATTGGGTGTGTGAAGAAGATCCTTTTGGTGGAATAAGGTTGTGTGCGATACGGTAGGGAATATCAAAACTTTCGAGAAATTCAAGTACTTCTTTAAAATGATCACGACTTACTTCAGACAAAGCACTCAGTGATTTCGGTGCATTTGCAACAAAAGATTCCAGGTGAGGTTCTTTGTTTTGAACAATAAGAAAAACATTGTTTTTAAATTTCTGTCTGTCTGCTGCAGACAATAAATGCATATTTTTTTTGAAATATGACGTAAGTTCTCGTTCAAATTTTGCAAAAGATTCTTTGTCTCCTGTTGAGTTTATGTCTACATACATATCCTCATGATCAAGATCAGAAAGAATCGCCCAGGCGGTTTTAAGGAGGAGTGCTTCCGCAACAGCTCGGGGGCTATTTATCACTTCAAGTCCACAAAATTCAACAGAGGGTTTCTTTTTTTGACCACTTCCTGGAAATGGTTTTTTAAAATACAAGAGTGCAGGTTGAGGTGTAGTACCAAATGAAGATTCGTTAAAAAAACGCAACAAAGCAATACGCTCCTCATTGAGAGAGGGGTAGGGCATATCCTCCTTTAAACTTTTTGCTTTTGTCTTGTCAGCAGGAAGAATTTGCGGAGTAATAACACTGGTAAATCCATAGTGATGTGCAATATGTCCAGTAAGGTCAACTTCTTTCTGTATAAATTTAGGTATTGATTCTGTAGGTTTTTTTGCTGTCATACGTAATATGTGAATTTAATTGTTGAGTGAACCAGGATGTAACTCGATGTTTGTAAAAGGGTACAGTCGTATCAGTGGTGTTCCGATAATATCTTGTACAGGAAGCGGTCCCCATGCTCTCGAATCGTAGCTTCCTGCACGATTGTCTCCCATAACAAAATATTCATTTTGAGATAAGGTAACCGTGAGAGTGTCTTGTTTTTGAAATGTAATAAATGGTTCTGTAAGAAGGATACCTTCAGGGTGTTCAGTGTTGATAATTGTTACCGCTCCATTTTTAATACGTACTGTTTCTCCGGGGAGTCCGATGATACGTTTTATAAAATCTCGAGAAGTATCTTCAGGGAATTTCATAACGATAACATCGTTGCGTTGCGGTTCTTTGTATCGATATGAGATTTTATCAATAATCAGGTAGTGTCCGGTTTCAAATGTAGGGGACATAGAAGCTCCTGAGACGATATATGGTTCAGCAATAAATTTTCTAAATGGATAAATAATACACACAGCAATAAAGGCAAATGTTGCAAGTTCTTTCAATACAGATAATCCATATATCTTTTTGACAGGTGGTACTTGAGGTGCTTGTGTAGAATCCATTTGTACTATTGTAGGCTATAAGGAGTAGTTGACACAAGCGGATTTTGCGTGGTGGTGTGGATAGGGGTGGTGGGAGGGTGTTGTCTTTAATCCTTAATCATTCTGCGCTATACTATTTTCATGAATTATCTCATCGTTGGGCTCGGGAATCCAGGTAAAGAATACGAAAACACACGACACAATGCGGGTGTGATTGTGTTGGAACAGATACGAAGTGTGTGGGATTTTTCACAGTGGAGTAAAGATACGATGAGCAACTCATTACTTTCAAAAGGTGTGGTAGGAGATGAAAAAGTTGTGTGTATGTTTCCTCAAACATTTATGAATCTCTCAGGGACTGCGGTGCGACATTTTGCCGACGAGGAATACTCTCAAAAACTAGTAGTGATATACGACGATCTTGATATTCCGCTTGGACAAATCAAAATGTCATATGATCGGTCCTCTGGAGGGCATAATGGTGTGCAGTCAATTATCGACACGCTTGGTGGGTCAGACTTTGCGCGTATTCGAATCGGGATTGGAAACAGAGAGGGGGATATCCGTGAACACGTGGGAGTTCTTGATGCTTTTTCAGATGAAGAAAAAAAGATTATTGAAAGTCAAAGTAAAAAAGTGATAGAGGTTCTCAAAGTGTTCTTTGGAGAAGGTAAAGAGAAAGCGATGACTATGGCAAATACAGTTACGAATGCAGAAATCAAAGAGTAACGTGATAAAAATTGAGGAATAAGAGAGTGTCTCTTTTATCCAACTTTTGTCCAAGGACGTCCAAGGACTCCCCTTGGACAATAATACGTCTTATCCAAGGGGAGTCCTTGGATAAGGTGTAGGTTAGGTTTGTAAAGTTCATCAAGTTTGGGTACACCCGTATCCAATTTTGACTTGGTGGACTTTAGACTGTGTATACTATATATTTTCAAAGGAGGCTGCTCACATGAGAGTATTTTTTTGTTCATTTTTTGTTTTTACTTGGGTGTTGTGCGCCCAAGAAGAACCAAGTTTCGAGAAGTTTAAAACCGATTACGATCTCATAAAAAAAG
>CAZVIO010000012.1:8285-16061 GCA_964627615.1 uncultured Candidatus Saccharibacteria bacterium | reverse complement strand
ATCGAGCGGTATTTCCCGGACTTCAAGGCGGACCACATATGAATCAGATTGCTGCTATAGCGGTGGCTCTCAAAGAGGCAGACACTCCAGTGTTTAAGAAATACGCTCAACAGGTTATAAAAAACGCACATGCGTTAGCAAAAGAATTAAAAAAACTTGGATGGAAGATTATTTCAGGGGGTACAGATACACACCTCATCCTTATGGATACGTGGATGAATGGTTCTGGTATTTCAGGAAAAGAAGCAAGTGATCGACTTGAAGCTGCAGGAATTATTGTAAATAAAAATACAATTCCTGGAGAAACACGGTCGCCAATGGATCCTTCAGGTATTCGCTTGGGTACTGCAGCAGAGACTACACGAGGAAAAAAGGAAAAAGATATGCTAAAAATTGCTCAAAAAATTGATTCAATTTTAAGAAAGAAAGCATAAGGATTCGTCTTTATAAACTATCGGCAAAGTGCTATTATTGCCTCATGACCTTACAAGCGACAATCAAACAATGGATTGCAGAGACGCTCTCAATCGATGATGATGTTGTGTTGGAATACCCGGGGGATACTACCCACGGGGATTTTGCGACTAACATTGCGTTGGTGTATGCAAAGCAGTACGGTAAAAACCCACGTGAACTTGCGGGGAAATTTGTCGAAAAACTGTTAGCTAACAAGTTACCTGAAATTGCATCCATCGAAACAGCGGGTCCTGGTTTTATTAATTTCAAACTCACTCCAGAAGTTTTTGGGAGTGTGGTGGAGAAAATCGTAACAGTAGGAAAAACATTTGGAAATCATACTCGACTTTCAGGGCAAAAGATTGTTGTAGACTATACACAGCCGAATCCATTTAAAGAATTTCACATCGGTCACTTGATGAATAATATTATCGGAGAATCAGTTTCGCGACTCTTTGAAGCTCACGGTACAGAAGTGGTTCGTACTACATATCACGGTGATGTTGGTCTTCATGTTGCTATGGCTATCTGGGGTTTACAGAGTATGGAAGTGGGAACTGAGATAGATGCACATCTGCTCGGAAAAGCATATGCAACAGGTGCAAAACTTTTTAAAGAAAGTGAAGAAGTTAAAAAAGAAATTATTGCGCTCAATAAGGTGATCTATGATCGCACTGATCCTGATGTAAATGTTCTATACGATACAGGTCGCGAAGTGTCACTGAACTATTTTGAGTCACTCTATAAACGTCTCGGAAGTAATTTTGATTTTCATTTTTATGAAAGTGCAACAGCACCTATCGGAAAAGCACTGGTAGAAGAATATCTAAAAACAGATGTATTTGAAGAAAGTGAAGGCGCGGTAATTTATCGAGGAGAAAAACATGGTCTCCATACTCGTGTATTCCTTACTTCAGAGGGTATACCAGTTTATGAAGCAAAAGAGCTTGGTCTAACTGCTCTGAAACGTGAATCAGTTGGAAGTTTTGATTTGTCAGTTACTATCACAGCAAACGAGCAAAATGCATTTTTTACTGTAGTAGAAAAAGCTATCGAAGATATTTTTCCTGATTTATGTGGACGACTTCTTCATCTTTCACATGGCATGATGAAATTACCTTCAGGGAAGATGTCTTCACGTACTGGAGATGTCGTGACTGCAGAAGCGATGATTGAGAATGTAAAAGAAGCAGCAATGATGAAAATAAAACCAGGAGTATTTTCTATTGCACAACAAGATGATATTGCAGAAAAAGTTGCACTTGCGGCGTTGCGTTACACAATCCTCCGACAATCAATCGGTGGGGATATTATTTTTGATATCAATCAGGCACTCTCGCTCGAAGGGGACTCTGGTCCATATCTTCAGTACGCTACGGTTCGTGCATCAACGTTACTCAAAAAAGCAGACGGTATTGTAAGTGTATCGACCGCGTTGCCTTCAGGTTGGCAAACAACTCACATAGAAAAGCTTCTCCAGCGATATCCACGTATTATCGATCGTGCAGGACGAGAGTATGCACCACATCAGCTCGTGACATATCTCACTGAGCTTGCAGGAGCATTCAACTCATTTTATGGTAGTCATAAGATTATCGATGCTTCTGACCCTACCTCTGCATATCGTCTCGCAATTACAAAAGCATTTGTGGATGTGATGACTTCAGGTCTCCATCTTTTAGGTATTGAAATTCCGACGGAGATGTAATAATGAGTGTTATTGACAGGTGTGTCACATTTATGATTATCTGGTGTAGGAATTTCCAAAGGAGCAAAGGATGAATGTGAATGTAGAGAGAGCTTTTGATCCGTATGCCTTTACTGGTAGGGTTTATTGGAGGGTTACAGAGTGTGATCCACGGTCGAGCTCAATCAAAGAAATCGACCCTCAACAAATTCAACTTATAGCAACCTCTCGACCAGAAGAGGTGATTACTGGAGTCCAGCGACGTAATCGTCTAAAGTTCGAACAATATGTGGCATTGGGGGCAAACGTTTTTCATGCGCTCAATGAAAATCGTAATTTAATCCCTAATTCCTGGAAAGAGGAAATTGATGACAAGGTGTTGCCGGTTGTGTTCGATGGTTCCACTCTCGAGCATCCGTGTAGCCCGGGTCATGTTGTACTGGCGTTTCATTACGACAGAAATCGTTGGTGTCCAGGATTGATACAAATCACCGATGAAACTGGTGGTGCATGTCGATCGGCTGTTCTGCCGGTTGAGTATCTGTAAGGTTTGCGTGCTGTGTAGCCGCGTCTGCTTTTATAGGGGCGCGGTTTTGTATATATAATATATTGACCTATTTATAAAAAGCAGTGAAAATGCTAGTATTGGCTACATATGGTAGAAGAGAAAGAAAAACAACTAAAAAGTGAAACTGCGCTCCGAGAAGAAGCAATTCTCGATTTTTGGCAGAAAGAAAAAATTTTTGAAAAGACTTTAGAGAAAGAGTCTTCACAGGGAGAGTTTGTGTTTTTCGACGGCCCACCATTTGCAACCGGTTTGCCTCACTACGGGCATATACTTGCAAGTACTATTAAAGATGTAATTCCTCGGTACAAAACGATGCAAGGTTTTCATGTTCCTCGTCGGTGGGGCTGGGATTGTCACGGCTTACCGATTGAAAATATTGTCGAAAAGGAACTTGGTTTCAAGCACAAGAAGGATATTAAAGAGTATGGCATTGAGAAGTTTAATGAAAAGTGTCGAGAGCAGGTTTTGATGTATGCACATGAATGGGAAAAAATCATTCCTCGTATGGGGCGTTTTGCTGACATGGAAAACTCATACCGTACAATGGATGGATCTTTCATGGAGTCTGTGTGGTGGGTCTTTAAACAGCTTTGGGACAAGGGTTTGGTATACGAAGACTATCGCTCAATGCATGTTTGTCCGCGATGTGAGACAACACTTTCACAGCAGGAGGTGAGTGAGGGGTACAAAGATGTGAAGGATATTTCTGTGACGGTTAAATTTAAAATAAAAGGAGTTCCGAATGGATATTTTTTGGCATGGACAACAACACCGTGGACCTTGCCAGGGAATGTAGCTCTCGCTGTGGGAAAGGATATTGTGTATGTCGAAGCAAAAGTTGGTGAGGAAATTTTCGTATTAGCCAAAGATCGACTTTCAATATTGACGGAACCATATGAGATTGTTGCTGAACACACTGGAAGTGAAATGGTTGGTATGGAATACGAACCTCCTTTTGACTATTACATCAACGATACGACACTGAAAAATCATAAGAATGGTTGGAAGGTATACCATGCAGACTTTGTGACTGCAGAAAGTGGTACCGGTATTGCTCATGAGGCTCCTGCATTTGGTGCTGACGACTGGGAGCTTTTGAAGAAAGAAAATTTGCCATTTGTGCAGCATGTGAACATGGATGGAACAATGAAAGCAGAGGTTACTGACTTTGCAGGACTTGAAGTAAAACCAAAATCAGAAGACGACAAAGTAAGACTTGGGACAGATATTGCAGTACTTAAATATCTCCAGGATCACGGAACATTCTTCTCTAAAGAAAATATTAATCATGCGTATCCACATTGTTGGAGATGTGATTCACCGCTTTTAAATTACGCGACGTCTTCATGGTTTGTGAATGTGACAAAAATAAAAGACAGTCTACTTAAAAATGCAGAGGGGATAGTGTGGTCTCCGGAGCATATTAAAGAAGGGCGGTTTGGAAAGTGGCTCCTTGGTGCGCGAGACTGGTCTGTCTCACGTCAGCGTTTTTGGGCGAGTGCGATCCCACTCTGGCTTGATCCATCTGGACGACAATATGTTTTAGGAAGTGTGGATGAACTTAAAAGTTATGTCAAAAAATCTGGCAATACATACACTGTCATGCGTCACGGGCAGGCAGAAAATAATACTCGTGGTATTGCAAGTACAAAAAAAGACAATCTGCATCATTTAACTGATGTGGGAAAAGAGCAGGTGAAAGTATCTGCTGAAGAAGTGGTTAAAAGAAAAATAACTAAAATTATTGCTTCACCATTTGTTCGTACGAGGGAGACTGCGGAGATGGTGGCGGATGCGCTGGGGATTGCACGAGAGTTGATTGTTTTTGATGAACGACTTGGAGAACACAATGTTGGGGTATTTGATGGACAATCGATAGAGACCTATCGTCAGTTTTGTGTAGACAATGACTACTATACAAGTCGACCAGAAGGAGGGGAGACTGTTGTTGAAATGAAAAACCGCGTAGGTGATTTCCTTTATGAAATTGAACAGAAATATCATAACGAACATATTTTAATTGTGACTCACGAAGATCCAGCGTGGATGCTTTTTGCAGTCGCTGCAGGATGTAATCAGAAAGAGACATTGGAACTGGATCCTTCTGGATATGAATTTATAAAAAATGCTGAGGTACGAGCGCTCGACTTTACTCCACTTCCTCATAACAGAAATTTTGAGCTTGATTTGCATCGACCATATATTGATGAGGTGGAATTGGTTAACAGTGAGGGTGAACCTCTGAAGCGTATTAGTGATGTGTTGGACACTTGGTTTGATTCTGGTTCAATGCCGTATGGAAAAGAGCATTATCCTTTCGAGCAAAAAGAAAAATTTGAAAGTGCATACCCTGCACAGTTTATTGCCGAAGGAGTGGATCAGACTCGCGCATGGTTCTACTATCTTCATGTTCTTGCAGGTGGGTTGTTTGATAAAAAGGCATTTCAACATGTGATTGTAAACGGTACTGCATTGGCGGAGGATGGAAAAAAGATGTCTAAAAAATTGCAAAACTACCCTGATCCAATGGTGGTTATGAATCAGTATGGAGCAGACGCAATGCGCTACTACATGCTGTCTTCACCGATTGTAAGAGCTGAGGATTTAAATTTCACAGAAGCAGGTGTTGATGAGGTACATAAGAAAATTGTAGGGAAGCTTGTGAATGTACTCTCTTTTTATGATATGTACAAAAAGGATTCTATGGAGCAGGGGACACCTACTGTACTCGATCAGTGGATTATTGCTCGACTTGAAGAAGTAAAGCAAAGTGTCACTCAATCTCTCGATGCGTACGAACTTGATCGAGCATCTCGGCCTATTTTGGATTTTGTTGACGACCTTTCTGTGTGGTACGTCAGACGTTCTCGAGAACGATTTAAATCTGATGATGTCGAGGTTGCATCCACTGCGCTGTGGCATACAGGATATGTACTAAAAGAGCTCTCAAAAATAATGGCACCGTTTATGCCGTTTATTGCTGAACATGTATTCCGGTCTGTAAGAACAAGTACCGACGAAGAGAGTGTGCATTTGGCTACATGGCCAGTTCTAAAAGAAGGGAGTAGTGAAATCTTGGCTGATATGAAAAAAGTTCGTGATGTTGTATCTGCGGCTCTTCAGGTACGTGCAAAAGCAAATATAAAGGTACGACAACCACTTGCATCATTGGTGATACGAGAAAATGTGAACGCTGAGCTTCGCTCTATTATTGCGGATGAAGTAAATGTAAAAGAGGTTGTATCTGATACAGCAATGACAGCGGAGCTTGAGCTTGATACAACGCTCACACCTGACCTGATCGAAGAAGGAATTGCTCGAGACATTATCCGAGCCATCCAAGATGCTCGTAAGAAAGAAAATCTCACACCGAATCAAACGATTACAGTATCTGTTTCTGGAATTGGAACTGAATTTCTGAATCGATGGGGGGAGATGATTCAGAAGCCTACTGGAGTGAAAACTATTACGACAGTGGATGGTGCAGGTACACATACGCTTACTCTTGATAATCTCTCAATCTCATTCTCACTTTCTTTAGAACTTTAAAATCTGAGTAAAGTTCTAGGCGGACAAGAAAAATAATTTGAGCCTGCCTGAGTGTGCAGGTGAGAATTATTTTTTAAAGTCCAACAACGAAATTTACCAGATTTTGAAGTTATAATATGTCATACCAGATCTACACAACCAAAGCTCTTATTCTCAAGCGTATTCCATACGATGCAAATGTATCGTATCTTTTGTACACAAAAGATTTTGGTCTTATTAGTGCACTTGCAACAGGTGTGCGAAAAAGTGAGTCCAAGCTTCGTTATGCACTTCAAGAATACTCACTGATTGATATTTCTTTGGTAAAAGGTAGGTCTACGTGGCGTATTACTTCGGCGATTCTTGGAATAAATCTATTTACCAGCACAGAGTATCGTGAAGCGAAAGCAGTAATTGCTCGTATCTGTACTCAAGTGATGCGGTTGGTTGTGGGGCAGGAAAAAGATGAGCGTTTGTTTGAGAGTTTGGTGTGTGGGTTACGTGAGTTAACAGTGTGTAATCGAACAGAAATTTCTAGTTTGGAGATTCTGATTATGATACGCATGCTCTATATTCTCGGGTATGTGTCAGATGTGGAAGGTGCTGTATGCAGTGTTCCATATACATATGACACTTCTGTTTATACACGCATAGAGTCTTCTCGTTCATTATTTATTCAACATATCAACAAAGGTCTACAAGAAAGTCAGTTATAAACATACGAATTGGGAATTTACGAATAACTACAAATGAATTCATTTGTAGTTATTCGTATGTTTACTTAAGATAATGTTATAATAAATCCATGACTGTAGAAGATGATCGAATAGAACAACTTAAGCGAAAACTCTATTCACGTGACGGGGTTATTCCTACTATCTCAACTGATTTTAAAATACAGCAAAACGTCGTCGATGAAGTAAAGGATGATTGGAGTACAGAACTCCATATAGATGATGTTCCGTATGAACAACCAACTCATCCGTTTCTAAAAAAATTCTTTGGGGCATCCCTTATCTTTTTTCTTGGTGCACTTGCGGTGGCAGGGTATATGTTTTTCATGGGTACAAATGAAGTATCCTCTGCAAATGTGGATATTGTAGTTGTGGGGCCAGCAAGTGTTACATCGGGTGAACAGGTTGATCTGGGATTGTCGTTGCACAATAAAAATCGCACAACGCTTCATGATATTGTACTTACAATCGAATACCCTGAGGGTACTCGAGCTCAAGATAATAGTGCTGAGCCATTGAAACGTACTACAGAACAGATAGCGTCTCTCGCAAAAGATGCAGAATACAATACAACAGCAAAGTTCTATGTGTTTGGAGATAAAGATGTTCCTAAAACACTCACTATTAAGATGGAGTATTCGGTGACTGGGTCAGCTGCACGATTTACCAAAGAAAAAAAATATGATGTTCTGATCGGCTCGTCTCCATTATTGATAAATGTATCCGCTCCACAGGAAATCAATTCAGGTCAGCAGGTTTCAATGCAGGTTACCGTAACATCAAACTCAACATCTCTTTTGAAA
>CAZVIO010000012.1:0-8275 GCA_964627615.1 uncultured Candidatus Saccharibacteria bacterium | reverse complement strand
TGAAAGATGTGTTGGTAAGAGCAGAGTATCCGTATGGGTTTACATACAACCGCGCGACACTCGAACCTGAGAGTGATAAGCAGACATGGAAGATTGGTGACTTAAAAAATGGTGATAAAAAAGTGTTTACTGTAATAGGTAGTGTACTTGCTCAAGATAATGAAGAGAGAACATTTAGATTTCTCGCGGGTGTGGCAAATCTTGAAGGTGATATAGAAACAGTGCTTGGTACAGCGATGCCGACGATTTCTGTACGTAAACCTTTTTTCAATACAGTATTTTCTTTGGATGGTGATGTCTCTGATGTTGTGGGTACAAAAGCAAATACGCGTGTATCGGCTCAAATGGCGGTGACAAACTCACTCCCAGACTCCCTTTCAAATGTGGTATTAGAGGTCAAGATGAGTGGGGCTGCATTAAATAAGTCTGGTGTGCGAGTAGGTAATGGAGGTTTTTATCAATCAAATCAAAATGTGATCCTGTGGGACAGAAATACAGATTCATCTTTTGATTTTATGAGACCAGGCGATAAAGTGACTACTCGATTTGACCTAGAGAATTTTAGTGTCTCACAAACTATGAAGAATCCGGAAATTACCTTTGACGTGACTCTGAAAGGTGTGAGGTCGTTGGTTGGTGGTGGTGTTGATAACGTAGTGTCAACTGTTACAAAAAAACTAAAATTTTTTACAGATATTACTCTTGCTGCACGTTCGTTGCGACTTGGTACGTTGCAAAACACCGGTCCTGTGCCTCCACAACGAGATACCCCTTCAACATATACAATCGAATGGGTACTTTCAAATACACATAATGATGTACAAAAATCACAAGTACAAACAGTGCTTCCGGTATATGTTGAGTGGATGGGTGTGGTGTCTCCAAGTACAGAAAGTGTGATCTATAATCCAGATACACGTACGGTGACATGGAATGCGGGTACGGTCGGTGCGGGCGCAGGGTATCTCACATCTCCTAAAAAAGTGCTCTTTCAGGTAAAAATAAATCCAAGTGTATCGCAGGTTGGTCTGAGTCCGGCATTAACCGGCGATCTTCGCGTATCGGGAATGGACACTTTTGTAGGTAAAGCGGTAGTCACTGATGTGGCTCCTGTAACTACCAATACTGCTGACGGATTTTCAGGAGTGGTACAGTAGAAAAAATCACTCAACTATAATTTACTGATTTTTAAGTAGCATAAAAAGAGGGCGTGAAAGTTGATTGTGAGACGTATTTAATATACTATTTGAAATTATGACAGAAAAAAATCAAGAATTGATGGAAAAGATAGTATCCCTCTGTAAGCGTCGAGGGTTTATTTTTCCTGGTTCTGAAATCTATGGGGGGTTGGCGGGTACCTTTGACTATGGTCCGCTTGGTGTTGCACTCAAAAATAATATTAAAAGTGCGTGGTGGAAACGGTTTGTTGAAAACCGAGAGGATATGTATGGCGTAGATGCTGCAATTTTGATGAATGCAAATGCATGGAAAGCGTCTGGACATGTCGGTGGTTTTAACGATCCTCTTGTTGAAGATTTGAAAACTAAGAAAAGATATCGAGCTGATCATTTACTTGAAGACGTTGGTGTTGATGTAAAAGGTCTTGGTTTAAAAGAGATGGATGCTCTTATAAAAGAGAAGGGAATTAAAAGTCCTGAAGGTAACCTGTTGAGTGAAGTACGTCAGTTCAACATGATGTTTAAGACTCATGTGGGTGCAACAGAAGGTGAAGAGTCGGTGACTTACTTACGACCAGAGACAGCAGGAGGTATGTTTGTGAACTTTAAGAATATCCTCGATTCATTTCATCCAAAGTTACCTTTCGGTATGGCACAGATCGGTAAAGCATTTCGAAATGAAATCGCACCGCGAGATTTCATCTTTCGGCTCCGAGAGTTAGAGCAGATGGAAATAGAGTACTTTGTCGATCCGCGAGATAAAGAAAACGTCGATAAGATTTTTGATGCATGGTTTGAAGAGCAAATTGAGTTTTTGAAAGAACTTGGTCTTCCAGAATCAAAAATACATAAGATTGATGTCCCAGCTTCCGACCGTGCTCACTACTCAAAACGAAGTGTGGATACTGAGTTTGATTTTGCTATCGGACAGAAGGAGCTTCTCGGTCTTGCATACAGAACTGATTTTGATCTTTCTGCGCATTCAAATGCGTCCGGAGTTGATTTGTCATATTTTGACGAAGAAACAAAAGAAAGAATTATTCCTCACTGTATTGAACCTACATTCGGTGTTGATCGAGTTTTACTTGCGGTACTTTCATCAGCATACACCGAAGATGATTTGTGTGGGGAAACACGAAGCTATTTGAAATTCTCACCGAAGATTGCTCCAGTGATCGTGTCAGTATCTCCACTGTTGAAAAACAAACCAGAGCTTGTTGCAAAAGCTCGAGAAGTATTCGGAGAGCTCAAGAAAAAGTTTGGCCGAGTTACTTTCGACGACAACGGAAATATCGGAAAGCGATATCGAAGACAAGATGAGATTGGTACACCATTTTGCGTGGTGATTGATTTTGAAACAATCGAGCAGGGTACAGGAGTAACGGTACGTGATCGAGATACTGGTGATCAGAAGCGAATGCAAGTACCAGAACTTATTGCATATATCGAAGAAAGTTTAAAATAACTTTCTTAATTAAAGAAATATGGGAAATGATGAAGACATAGAAAATAGAGCGAAGGAATTTATAAAGCAAAATAAATCCTACATCATAAAAAAGTTTGCAAACAATGCAGCTCATGTACCTGTAGCAAAGCCCATTTCTCTCTTTATGGCAGGCTCACCTGGAGCAGGAAAGACTGAAGTTTCTAGAAGTTTGATAAAAGAATTTGAGAGCACGCCTATACTTATTGATGCTGATGAAATTAGAAAAGAATGTCCAGATTATATTGGTATAAATGCACATCTCTTTCAAAAAGCTGCAACAAAAGGAATAAGTATTCTATTGGACCATGCGCTTGATGAGAAGTTGAATTTTATTCTTGATGGTACGTTTGCATATGCAGATCCAATTCAAAATATTCAAAGATCAATCGACCATGGTAGGTTGGTTGAATTGTGGTTTATCTATCAAAGGCCAGAGCTCGCTTGGGAATTTACAAAAGCGCGAGAAGTAATTGAATCAAGAAGAGTAAGTAAAGAAAAATTTATTGAAACATTCTTAAAATCAAGAGACAATGCAATTCAAGCAAAAAGACACTTTGATAAAGTTCTAGAATTAAACTTGTTGATCAAAGATATTGATAATATAGGAGGAGAACTTAGATTAAATATATCCGCTGACGAACTTGACCGGTATCTGGGGAACGGCTATACTGAAGATGAACTTAAAAATCTACTCAAATGATTACAACTCTAAAGAAATTATTTGCTCGAAAAAGCCCTGAAAATAAGGAAAAGAATGACTTTTCTGAGTTCTTCTTGCATGCAAAATCTAAAGATAAAGCGAAGGTAATTCGACGCGTTCTTAAAGAAGCAAGTGAAGAACAGAGAGCTCTTATGAAAAAATATGAAGCAACAAAAGCCGCCTAATATAGGGCGGTTTTTGTTGCTATTGACAAAATGGTATAAATCAGTGTACAATATATGAAGATACAAAGGTTTTGCTATAGCGGAAAGTGCCCTAAGTAAGGGCTTTCTCCGCTGTGGCAAATGCCAAATCAACAGCAATAAGAAAGGGTAACGCCATGACACCGATCATGAACGCACCTACAATGACTGATGGACAAATTGAAAATGCCATCAACAAGCTCCGCGACGCGATGCGTAAGCATCGTTCCGAGATTAGCTCGGACGTCGCTCAACAAGTCCTCGGTACCGAAAATCTCGGGATGATGATGTTTACCTCCTTCCGCGAACGCGCAGAGTTGGTTGCAAATCTTATTATCCGCAAGGTCACGGTCAACCGCAACCGCACTCCTGAGGAAGCACTCAGTGCCACTGGGCGGAAGCAGTATGTCAACGACGATGTTGTTGCGGGCATGCCAAAGGGCGAAGGCGACGAAGCTGAGGTTGTCTTCTTCAAGCCTGAACCCTGGGAATACACCAAGCCAGGCTTGATGAGTGATGAGGATCTTGAGAAAGCTCTCGATCGCCGTGGCCTCAAACCCGCCGACCCTTACTCGGTATGCGCCGTCAACGAAGCCGACAAGGCTTTCGCGGACGAGCATCCCAACGCCACTCACTGGAAAGACTCCAGTGGTAAGTGGTGTTTCGCCACGTTCTACCTGTGGTTCGACGGCCGTCGCATGAACGTCCGCCGCCGCGGCAATGACTGGGATGACCGTTGGTGGTTCGCTGGCGTGCGCAAGTAAGTACTTTGGGCTCTGTCACTTGGTTCTCTTTGAACCTTTGACTTTAGTCCTTTCTTCGGCCCCGCTCTATCCTCATATATGGATGGCGGGGCCTTTTCTTATGCTAAAATTCAATATGGTAGTAGGTGAATATCAGTACATATTTACGAATATATACCTCCTCTCCCGTGCAGTGTTTGTTTGACGACTTCCAAGCACAACCAAGTGTCGATGCTATCTCTCGAGAATGTATATACCGAATTCTTCGTGGTACCCATTCGAGGACAAAGTGTTTTCGAATGTCGTCTTTAGGTATTTTGGAATGAGTCTACCAACCATAACTCCTCTTAGTTTTCTATTAACACGGCAATTTAATCTTGAGAGTGATCTTGGGCTGCTAGATTTTTCAGATGCTTTTTTGTGTATTTTTGGAGGTGTTGATTTTTCTTCCTTAACAGTTGAAGATCAAGCGAAGGTTATATATCTTCAATCTCTTAATCCTGAAACGTTTTAAGAAGTTAGACAGTGAGTATTAAGGCTCTGATGTTAAGCAGAGCCTTTTGTGTGTAAAAATATATACAAAATTGAACACAAAAATGCCCTCTAAACAAGGGCTTTTGTATTTCAAAGGGACATGGTATATTCACGGTGCCTAACGGAACCCATCTATGAAATTCACCCAAAAAAAACTTAAAAACGGTATCAAACTGATGCTTGCGCCTATGAAGGATTCGTTGTCTACTACGGTCTTTGTCATGGCTCATGTGGGCTCTAAATATGAGACAAAAGGTAATAATGGTATTTCTCATTTCGTCGAACATATGTGTTTTAAAGGTACAAAAAAGCGTCCAACAGCTATGGATATCTCAAAAGCACTCGATGAAATCGGTTCTCAGTATAATGCCTTCACTTCACAAGAGTGCACAGGGTATTATGCAAAAGCACATCCAAAAAATATCGATACATTGATCGATGTGATTTCTGATATTTATGTAAATCCTACATTTGATCCAAAAGAACTTCAAAAAGAAAAAGGAGTGATTGTAGAAGAGATCAATATGTACGAGGATATGCCACACAAACAGGTGGAAAATGTTTTTGGGCTTGCGATGTATGGTGATCAGCCTGCAGGGTGGACCATTGTTGGTACAAAAGAAAATGTGAAAAATATGACTGTGCGTGATTTGGAAAAATACTGGAAGAGTCACTATGTGGCAAGTGCGACTACAGTGCTTGTTTCAGGAAACTTTGATACACGAACAATTACAAAAAAAATCGAGCGCGCATTTGCTGGTATTTCTCGCAGTGCAAAAGCAAAGAAGCGGCCGGTAGTGGAACCTCAGAATCGTCCAAAGATATTGATCAAATACAAAAAGACAGATCAGGCACATATTTCAATCGGTGTTCGGTCATTTGCAGGGAAGCATAAGCTCTCACCAGCACTCAAGGTGCTTGACGCAGTGCTTGGTGGAGGGATGAGTTCTCGACTTTTCCAAAAGCTTCGTGAAGAGATGGGTGTGGGTTACTACTTGCGTACAATGATTGATGAATACACTGATCATGGATATTTTTCAATATCTCTTGGTGTTGACTCATCGCGTTCAATTGAAGTGGTTAAAGCGATACTTGCAGAGTGTCAAATACTTAAAACAAAGCTTATATCAAAATCTGAACTTGAAAAAGCAAAGGAATATTTAATCGGCAATACAATTCTTTCACTTGAATCATCGGATTCGATGGCAGAATATTTCGCACTCCAAGATGTAACAGGGGAGGAAATCACAACACCCGATGGTCTTATTAGAAAAATCCGCAAAGTAACCGTGCAGGATGTACAAAAAGTTGCGAAAGAAATATTTGCAAATGATCGTTTGGTGCTTGCTATTGTTGGACCTGTGAAAGAATCTGAGGCACTCAAGAAAGCATTCCAGTTCTAGTACTTCTGTTGTGCATAATGACGGAACGTATTTCTTTGTGTTACTATAGACGTATGGAACAACCTCAAAACATAGTACATATTAGTGCAGGGACAATTATAAAAGCGATTGTAGTAGGTATATTGTTTTACGCTGCGTATCTCCTCAAAGATTTAATACTTATTGTATTACTTTCTATTATCATCGCATCGTCTGTAGAGCCAGTTACTCGGTGGTTTGTTGAGCGAAAGATACCGCGTATTCTCGGAGTGATTTTGATATATCTCACACTCACTGGGGTGATTATTGGATCTGTTTTTTACCTCCTCATCCCACTTCTTTCTGAATCTACGGATGTATTAAAAAACCTACCGTCATATCTGAGCTCACAAACAGTTGAACAGTCGCTTCCGACTACTGGTTTTCTGGGCGAGCAGTCTTCATTTGTATCAGGTATTAAAAGTGCGATTAACATTGAAGAAGTGGTTCTCGGTATCAATGCAATGATTGAAGGCTTTTCTACGGGAGCATTTAATACTATCGCATATGTATTCGGTGGTGTTGTTTCTTTTGTGCTGATGATTGTACTTTCATTTTATCTTTCAGTTGATGAAAATGGGGTGGCAAAATTTTTGCGCATCATTACTCCACTTAAGCACGAGAAGTACATACTTAATCTATGGGGAAGAGCACAGGCAAAAATCGGATTATGGATGCAGGGTCAGCTTATTCTCGCGGTGATTATTGGAATGCTCGTATACTTAGGACTCACATTACTGAGAATACCAAACGCACTTCTTCTTGCGTTTCTTGCTGCATTGTTTGAGATTATTCCACTATTTGGTCCGATACTTGCAGCAATCCCAGCTGTCATGATTTCATTTGTGGGGGGAGGTATTTCGCTTTCAGTGGTTGTAATCGGCCTCTATCTTATTATTCATCAGTTTGAAAATCATCTCATTTATCCGCTTGTGGTGAAAAAGGTGACTGGAGTATCTCCGATTGTATCTATCGTTGCCCTTGTGGCGGGATGGGAATTGGCTGGCTTTTTAGGCCTCGTGATCTCTGTTCCTGTGGCTACTGTGCTCATGGAATTCTACGATGATGTTGAACGTAATAAAATCGCACAAATTGAGCATAATAATAAACAATAATATACAGGTACGATATGTCAGAAAAATTCTATATTACAACTCCCATATTTTATCCAAATGCAAAGTTGCATATGGGTCATGCATATACAGTCACATTGTGTGATGTGATTGCGCGTGCACAAAAACTTCAAGGTAAAGAAGTATATTTTCTTACGGGTGCAGATGAGAATACAGGTAAAATCTTGAAAGTAGTTGAATAACAAGGGCAGAGTGTAGAAGAGTACCTCGATCAAATTACTTTGAATTTTAAAGATTTATACAGCAAACTCGGTATTTCATATGATCAGTTTATAAAAACTTCTGACAAAAAAAAGCACTGGCCTGGAGCAGAGGCGTTGTGGAAAAAACTCGTAGATGCAGGTGATATTTATAAAGCATCATATACGGGTTTGTACTGTGTCGGTTGTGAGACTTTTTATACAGAGAAAGATTTGGTTGATGGAAAATGTCCTGTGCATCTCACTGCGCCAGAAAAAATAGAAGAAGAAAATTATTTTTTCAAACTTTCAAAATATACGCAAAGTATTAAAGAGAAAATTCAGACAGATGAGCTTTTAATTCTTCCTCAGACTCGAAAAAATGAAATTCTTGCCTTATTGGAGAGAGGGTTAGAAGATGTAAGTTTTAGTCGTCCACTCAAAAATGTTCCACATGGAATCCCTGTACCTGGTGATGATTCTCAGGTTATTTATGTATGGTGTGATGCCCTCATAAATTATATAACCGTACTCGGTTTTCCAGAAGAGAGTGGAAAGATGCAAGAATTTTGGAAAGATGGAAAAACAGTGCATGTCATGGGTAAAGACATCTTGCGTTTTCACAGTATCTACTGGCCAGCTATGCTTTTGGGTGCCGATCTGCCACTACCAAAAGAAATTTTAGCCCACGGGTTCAT
>CAZVIO010000011.1:11269-16977 GCA_964627615.1 uncultured Candidatus Saccharibacteria bacterium | reverse complement strand
GACTATCGCCCCTCGCCGGTGCTTACGCATCGGCGGCCGACCAGACAGGGTCGGCGGCTGTGGTCTGCGCTCGCTTTCGCGGCGCTCGCCCTACGTCGTTGACCGGACGTAGACGGTGGGCTGACCTTCCGGACTAGCGACTCTGACGAGTACGCATTGTCCATAGAGTCTGACGAAGAGCTTTGCCTGTGAAGTCCCAAACCCGTTTAGGTTCGGAAGCAAACACGATCCAGAAGATTTCGTGACCGTCCGCGTCGCGGGTGGTCAATCCATATTCCCGGGCTAATCTCATGACGTCTTTGGCCCTTTCCCCTCCTTCAACAACAACGACCTGGTGGCCGTAAAGTCCTTGATTTTGAGGAAAATTCACCTGAGGGCTGTAGTCTGTATACACATTACCGCCTCCTTGACGGTAAAATCATTATATACCATATAGTATATATTTGTCAAGTACTTTTTATACCCCAGATAAACCGCTATACTGAGGGTTATATGGACCCACTTTCCCCTATCGAAAAAGAAATACGTGTACTAACCCCTCACCTAAAAGCGCTTCATAAGCTCGGTATTCGTACTATCGAAGATATGCTCTACCACTTCCCTGTGCGCTATGGTGACACCGCAGAGATAAAAAATATTCAAAGCCTCGTACCCGGTGAAGATGCTGTTATCTTTGGGAGAATTTCTGGACTGAAAACCAGTAAAGCATTTGTGAAGAAAACTCCTATGTCTGATGCAACACTCTCTGACGAAACAGGGCGTGTGAAAATCGTGTGGTTCAACCAACCATATATTGCAAAAATGCTCACTGACAACGCTATGGTTCGTGTTCAAGGAAAAGTAACCGAACGAAAAAAAGATAAGAGTCTGTACTTTTCAAATCCCAAAATAGAGATAGCAAATAAAATACCAACCGGCGTTGGATCAAGTCTTTTTGGAGCAGAAAGTGATGAGCATAACCTCTACCCCGTGTACCCTGAAAGTAAAGGGGTGACTTCAAACTGGATGTATCATGCGGTGGAGCGAATTTTTAAATCAGGAACCCTCGACCTGCTTCCTGACCCACTCCCCCAATACATCCTCGACACATATCACCTTCCCGACTTAAAGACTGCAATGATCTGGATTCATGCTCCGAAAAAAGAATCAGATGCAGTGGCAGCACGAAAACGTTTTGCATTTCAAGAAATATTTGCAATCCACTTGCGAAAAGAACAAGAAAAACTGACCTGGCAGAAAAACCAAGCGTTTGTGATAAACGCAGACAAGAAAAAAGTAGCTGATTTCATGAAAACATTTCCGTTCGAAGCTACCGATGCTCAGAAAAGAGCAATCGACACCGTGCTCGCAGACTTTACCCGAGGGTTCCCGATGTCTCGTCTTCTTGAAGGAGATGTGGGCTCTGGGAAAACTGCAGTGGCAGCGGCGACTGTGTTTTCTGTAGTCACATCGAGACCCAATGGAAAAGACTTTGGAAATCTCCAGGTTGCATACATGGCACCGACAGAAATCCTTGCTAAACAGCAGTTTGAAAACTTCGTCGCTTTCTTTCGGGGAACCGGAATTCAAGTTGGCCTCATTACTGGAAGTGGATGTAAGAAGTTTCCTTCAAAAACCGATCCAAACACTTCGACTTCGATTTCAAAAGCTCAACTTTTGAAATGGGTAAAAAATGGAGAAATACCGATTGTAGTCGGTACCCACGCGCTTGTATACAAAAGTGTAGAATTTAAACATCTTGCATTTGCAGTCATCGATGAACAACATCGTTTTGGAACACTTCAACGACAAAAACTCACAACCAAAAATGAGCTTGCTCCACACCTACTTTCTATGACTGCAACCCCGATCCCTCGTACACTCTCCCTCACTCTCTATGGTGACCTCGACCTTTCTATCCTCGACCAAATGCCAGTTGGACGAAAACCAATTATTACAAAAGTCGTACTACCAATGGACCGGACACACACATATGAAGAAATTAAAAAAGAACTTCGTGCTGGGCGACAGCTCTACGTCATCTGTCCGCGTATCGAAGAGGTGGACCCGACCAAAGAAAATGCAGTGATTGCCAAATCAGTAACCGAAGAAGCTAAACGTCTCAAAGCAGAAGTTTTTACTGATTGGAATATTGGCACACTTCATAGCAAAATGACACCGGCGGATAAAGAAAAAGTAATGGATGATTTTGCTGCACATAAAACAGATATTTTAGTTGCAACATCTGTGGTTGAAGTGGGAGTGAATGTTCCAAATGCCACCATGATTATTATTGAAGGTGCTGAGCGTTTCGGGCTCTCTCAACTTCATCAACTTCGTGGACGTGTAATCCGCAGTAACCACCAGGCCTACTGCTATGTTTTTACGGAAAGCACTGGAGAAAAGACAAAAGACCGCATGAAAGCACTGGTCACCGCCAAAAATGGTTTTGAACTTGCAGAGTTTGACTTGCGCGCTCGAGGAGCGGGTCAGCTCTATGGACAAAAACAGTGGGGGGTTGGAGACCTTGCCATGGAAGCGATACAAAACATTAAACTCGTCGAAGCGAGTCGTACTGAGGCACGAAAACTTATAACAGATGATCCTGATTTAAAAAAATATCCCCTACTGAAGCAAATAATCGAATCAGAGACAAACAAAATACATTTTGAATAATCTTTACAATCATGATATACCTTAATAGGAGGAACCATGCTCTTAGAAATCTTGAAGGTCTGTGGTCTTGGAATTGGGATATTTCTGACACTACTTGGACTTATTGGACTCTGCAGCTTATTCAGTCACTCTGGCACGTCCTGGCGAATAAAAGCAATATTGCTTGGAGCTGGCGTTGTTGGAGTAACACTTATCAATTTGTCGCAATAAAAGGTATTGACCCCGGGCAGAGCCCCGATGTATTTACCTTTTGTTTCACCGTCGCAACTCGGGAGCAAGAGAGGTTGCTCTCTTGCTTCGCTCGAAGCTAGTTGAAATGAACCACACAACCGAAAAGTCGTTGTGTGGCTTTTCGTATATTTTTTTGAAAAAATACAAGAGTATGATATACATATCATTCATGTATTTTAATATTCTCAAAAAGATTGGATTTGTTCTTTTAATAATCTTCGCACTTATCGGCGCAGGATTTATATCAATGTACTTTGCAGTCAAATGGGGTTGGACTGATACTAAAGGAGGGATTGACCAACAGACAGAGAGTTTTCTGAACGCTGGACAGGATCAAACTGCAAATGCAATTGGCGGAACTACAGAGTATTGGCAAACAACTGAAGAATGGAAAGTATTAAAAGCTGCACTGATAAAAGACAAAGCTGTACTCTATCGGGCAGCATCAACTTCTGGAGTATCCCCTCGCCTCATCGCATCACAACTGATTGTTGAACAACTCCGAATGTTTAATTCTGACCGTGAATCATACAAGAAATTTTTCGCACCACTTAAAATACTTGGGAGTCAGACACAATTTTCTTGGGGTGTTATGGGTATCAAACGAGAAACCGCTTTAATGATTGAAAAAAACCTGCAGGATACTTCTTCTCCATATTACCTTGGTCCACAATACGAACACTTACTAGATTTTCATACAGCAGATACGGAGACTGAGCGTTTCATCCGCATGACTAATCAACATGATCATTATGGTAGCTACCTCTACGCTGGCCTCTATTTGCAACAATTTATGCACCAATGGAAATCTGCTGGCTTCCCTATTTCAGATAGAGTAGATATTCTCGCTACTCTCTACAATATTGGTTTTGTTGGATCAAAACCACACGCAAACCCACAGTCAGGTGGTGCGGTGATTACAATTGGAAATAGAACATATACCTTCGGCTCCCTTGCGCAAGAGTTTTATGATTCAAATGAACTTTTAGATGAGTTTCCGAGAAACTAAAAAATCTCCAAGATGGAGATTTTTTAGTTTTGTGCGTGCACATGGACTCGAACCATGGAGCGTTCTCATTTTGAAAATCTCAGAGTCCACCCACCACGACTCGAACGTGGGACCCCCGAGGTATAAGCTCGATGCTCTAACCAGCTGAGCTATGGGTGGACTCTATTATTTTTAAAAAATCGTATAAGCTCGAGTCACAAGTCAAAGTCTGCTGACTTTGCTCGCGACCCCATCTCGCGCCGTCGCGCTCCGACCTTGCGGTTGGGTCCCTTACCCAACCTCACTCTACCAACTGAGCTACGGGCGGATTTTATACACACACAATGTATATGTTATACTAAAACCAACTTAAAGTAACATAAATATGAACAAAAATAAACTCTGGTTTAAAGCAAAAATGTATGGTTGGGGCTGGCAGCCAACTTCATGGCAAGGATGGGGTGTGCTCGCACTATACATCGTAGCACTGTGGGTTAATATTAGAAACGTAAATATGTATACACACTCATCGAGTGACGTATTGGTTAATGCCGCAATTCCTTTTATAATCAATACGGTGTATCTACTGATTATCTGCTACTGCAAAGGAGAAAAGCCTCGATGGCGCTGGGGTGAGAAGTGAGTGACCTCACTTCGCAAGACCTTCATCAGATATTTTATGAGAGTACACGAAATAAAATATCGAAAAGGTATACTGCGGCTGTAAGCCGGCAACTAAAGTAACACTATCACTCTAAAACAAAAAAGCCACTCCTCAAGGAGTGGCTTTTTTGTTTAAACCTGGTGCTCAATATCTAATTTCTTTTTAGGAGTAACACCATGCGCCTTAAGAAGTAGTTCAAATTCATCTCGCTCCATAGTTTCCACTTCCACAAGTCGTTGTGCAATTGCATCAAGAAGTTTTTTATTTGCCTCAATCGTAGTTTTTGCCTTCTCTTCTGCCTCTTTCATAATTTTTGAAATCTCTGCATCTACTTCTGCTGCGACTTTTTCAGAATATCCTTCGGATTCTACTCCGCGACCAAACAACACTTTCCCACCGCTTCCTTCAAGTGCAATCGGCCCAAGTGTATCTGACATTCCATATTTAGTTACCATATCTCGTGCAAGTGCAGTTGAGACCTGTAAATCATTTGATGGTCCTGTTGTCAGATCGTTGAACATCATTTTTTCAGTTACATATCCCCCAAGTGACACCGCAATATCATCAAGAAATTCTTTTTTAGACTGAAGCTTCTTATCTTCGATAGGAAGTTTAAGTACATATCCCGCTGCACGTCCACGAGAAATAATTGAAATTTTATGAACAGGATCGGCATACGAGAGGAGCGATGCGAGTACCGCATGTCCAGCTTCATGATATGCAGTGATTTCCTTTTCTTTTTTTGAAAGAATGTGACTTTTTCGCTCTGGACCAAGCATCACTTTTTCAATTGAACGAATCAGGTCATACTGAGAAATCTTTGTTCTGTTTTCTCGTGCTGCAAGAATCGCCCCTTCATTCATCAGTGAGTAGAGGTCTGCACCAGAAAATCCTGGTGTTCTTTCCGCAATCACTTTTATATTTACATCCTCTGCAAATGGTTTTTTAGTTGAATGCACATTCAAGATTGCTTCACGATCATCGCGATCAGGAAGATCAAGTGTCACTCGACGATCAAAACGTCCCGGACGGAGAAGTGCAGGGTCAAGTACATCAGGACGGTTTGTTGCTGCCATAACAATCACCTTTTCATTTGGTTCAAAACCATCCATCTCAACAAGGATTTGGTTCAATGTTTGCTCTCGCTCATCATTTCCCCCTCCCGCACCT
>CAZVIO010000011.1:8713-11257 GCA_964627615.1 uncultured Candidatus Saccharibacteria bacterium | reverse complement strand
GCAACACCAGCTTCACCCGCTACTGCTCGTGCAAGCAAAGTTTTACCAGTACCCGGTGCACCCATAAGAAGAATGCCTTTTGGAATACGTGCTCCAATCTCAAGAAACTTTTTTGGATTTTTAAGGAAGTCGACAATTTCAGACAACTCTTCCTTTGCTTCTTTTGCTCCTGCTACATCTTTAAACGTAACACGTTGAGAATGATCATTCGGATCAATCATTCGTGCTTTTGATTGTCCAAAGGTAAATGGTTGTGCGCCTGCACCTTTTACCTGTCTAGTCATATACCAAATAAATAGCAACACAAAAATAATCGGCACCAAAAGTGGTGCAAGATTCATCACCCAGTAACCGAACCCTGATTCATTTTTAATTTCAATTTTTACTTTTCCGAGTTCTGCTGGAGTAGTACCGTAGTTTGAAAGTGTATCAGTGAGTGCTGTACCCTCTTCTTTTTTCGTAAACTTTTTATCTCCGTTTACATACACCATATCCAAGGACTCCCCTTGGACAACGATTTCTGTAACCTGCCCTGCCTTAATATCAAGTGCAAGTTGTGATAGTGGAATCTCTGTTTTCGTCACATGACGTCCGCTTAAAAATGAATACACTCCCGACAAAAGCAAGAAGACTAAAAGTATTGTTGCAACATAATTAAACACAGACACTTCCCCTGGACCTTTGGGCTGTATAATTTTCTTAGGTGTTTGTTTTTTATCTTTGTTTTTTGTTGGTTTAGTATTTGGATTCATGGGGGTATTATAGCGTATTTAGGTGATGAAATACATCATTTCTGCTAAACTAGACTTATGAGCCTGATTCATAACAAAAAAATCCACTTCAACTACGAAATCACCGAGACAATATCTGCAGGTATTGAGCTTTTTGGCTTTGAAGTGAAATCTCTCCGTAACGGGCAAGGTTCCCTCGATGGTTCCTATGTGACCGTTCGCGGAGGTGAAGCTTTTGTTATTGGTATGCAAATCCCTGCATACCAAGAAGGAAATACTCCAAAAGAGTACGATCCGCTTCGCAATCGCCGTCTTCTTCTCAATAAAAAAGAAATAGCTCGACTTGGAGAAATCGAATCGCAAAAGGGATTGACAATAGCACCTATTTCAGTGTATAATAAAGGAAAGGTTTTGAAGATAGACCTCGGTATTGCAACAGGTAAAAAGAAGTTTGATAAACGAGAAACCACTAAAAAACGTGAGGTTGACCGAAACATCAGACGAGAATTTAGTGATCGTTAAGCTCATTGAAAAGAGAAACCCGATTCCCATTTTGAAAAGAAAAGTTCTTTTCAAAATGGGGGTGCCAGGTTTTGACATAGTCTGCATCCGTTCGCGCACTACAGAGTTCGAGTTACTCTTTAAACTGCTCGAAACCATACGTGTAAACAATACTGTTGCACGAGCAAAAGCTTCTGTTTCTCCATATTTTGGAGTTAACGACTTTGCTTTCTCTTACGCACGAGCTTAATCTAAGTTTCGTCCGGAAGTGGGGGTGACACATCTGATATCTCATACGATGTCTCATTCATATAACCTTGGGATCCGGTCTCTTCCCTGTTTCAAGAAGTGACTCAAACAATGAAACTCGCCTTTTTCTTGTTTTGTATATTTTTTAGAGAAAAAGTCTAAATGTTAAAATATTCTATGTAGTGTAGACCCGTTCGTATTCTCTCTATGCACGTGGTTTCAATACCACCATCTCCACAAAATTGTACAGAAGCCGCCTTAAGGCGGTTTTTCTGTACAATTTTATGGAGATGAGCAAAACATGTTTTGCGAGTGGTATTGAAACGGCGGAGTGATTTTCGCTAAAGCATTAGCGAAACACGAGCCGGTGCCCAGACCATTCTGACGCGGCGGCGGCAGAATGAGTCGCGGGTCGATGTCACAACCCCTGGGCACAGCTTTAAGATGACATTGAAGCCGACGGAGCGGTTTACAAGCGCAGCAGCGCTTGTCGCGAGTCGGTGCTCGACTTATTTTACTTCATCGTACTCGATGTTAGTAAAATAGAAGTACCCTTGTGGTATAGACTTCTCCGAGCGACGGCGAGTATTTGAAGGTGGGTCTATGCCACCACCCTTCCACCCTTTACTTCCTCAAGAAATACTATAAAGTATTACCAGAAAAGGAGTAAACTCGAATGTTAAAAAACTGGCGTGAAGCTATAAAAGCCTACACAAAAGCACAAGAAGAAGCTGGGCGTGTGTTATTTTTCAATCAAAAAAATTTATCCAGGAGAAGTTCTAGATTGGAAGAAATACAAACTGTCGCTTTGAACCTAGACCTTTTTCTTGATACTCCAGACGGCGTAGCTGCACTTAAACTGCTCTATGTCAGCGAAAAGTCCATCTCATTTGGAGAATACAAAACTGGCTCTGGTTACAACATTCTTTATCACGAATACTATATGAATGGAACAGGGTTATACCTGTCTGTAACAGGTCTGCCCACCAAACACAGTAGACCTTACCAACAGGTCACAGAAACTCGATCCATCACCTCGGAGGAAGCTGTGAGCATGTACTCC
>CAZVIO010000011.1:7679-8703 GCA_964627615.1 uncultured Candidatus Saccharibacteria bacterium | reverse complement strand
CAGATATTACCACGTTCATGCCCTGGCTCCGCGCCGAACTCGACAAAATCGCAGCAGCCGCACCCGAACCCAAACCCTAACCGTTCCCCCGCCGAAAGCCACCGTGCTTCCGGCGGCTTTCTTTTTTCTAAAACCTTTACTTATTTTTAAAATGATGTATAGTATTTTCAGGAGAACTTATGAAAAAAAGATTGTCTGTCGCCACCTTACTGCTTAGTATAATCACTCTAACAGGGTGTGCTACTGGCGAAAAATTCCCGAGTTCGGAGGTTGCAACAGCAACCAGAGTGAATGTAATTTACTGGAAAGACTACCGAAGCAGTTTATGTTTTGGTTCAGTGAAAAGTTATACGTACAATCATAACTATGTGATAAGCATCACCAACGTCCCTTGTGACAAGGTTGAGCATCTCTTGGTGAAGTAACTCACCACATCCCCGCCGAAAGTCGCCCTGGCTTCCGGCGGCTTTCTTTTTTCTAAACCTTTACTTCCTCAAAAAATAATGTATAGTATTTTCAGAAAGAAAGGAGTGACACAATGAAATTTCTCTTGATTGGAGGCTTGGGAGATAGCGTCAGATCATTTGATCCTTGGATTGCTGCGCTGAACAACAGTCGGCACATGTTTGAATACGTCTCTGTCACAATCACTGGCAACACCGGATTTAGCCACCGCATACAAACTCTTAAAGGAGTTCTTGGTGCTCAGACTAAACCAGTATGCATTATTGGACAGTCTGCCGGTGCACTCGCCGCACTTATTGCTGCACAAGAAATGCAGAGTAAAGTACAGGGAGTTATTGCAGTTAGTCCTGCAATGCCGAAAGGTATCTCCCCTTTAAGCTTATCTCTGCTTTCTGTTATGTGGAAGTACTATTACCACATGAAGAACAGCCACCTGATTGAAGTGACTCCGGCAGATTACACAAAGCTTGCACTCAATCAAGTGTCCGAACCTAAGATTCTCTTGGCAAACCGCCAGAAGATCTCTGGTCGTGAAGCCTACGAACTCGCCACTGACTCT
>CAZVIO010000011.1:433-7669 GCA_964627615.1 uncultured Candidatus Saccharibacteria bacterium | reverse complement strand
AGGTTTCCTGTGGTACATGTATATGGAACAGAGGATCGGTGGGTAAACCCTCGATCACAAAGCAAACTGTTTGCACTCCTTGGTGGGTGTAAAACACTTATTACACTACCTGGTGCCGGCCACCTACCAGCACACCATCCACAACAAGGCGCTACAATAACACAGGTAGCAATCAAGAAACTCTTTGAACTCATCATTCTCTGTGGTAGAGCCGGAACATAATGTTCCGGCTCGCTTTTTTTATATATAAAAAGGTATAGAATTAAGCCATGGAACATCTCAAACGAAACATCGCCATTACCATTTTTATTATCTTCGCAGGAGTTTTATTTTTTATACTTTTTTACAATAAACCACCTTTACCAGAGCCACAAGGCATCCTTCCTGGTGAACCACTTCACTACACTCACACTTCCGAAGAGATGACATTTACCTATCCTGCTTTTTTATACAAAGAAACAAAAGAAGGGGTTGTTTCACTTCACCACGATATCCCTTACAAAAACACCGGTGCATGTGACATGATGGGTGATGAAAAAACATACGACACACTCACTGATTTTCATGTAACTCTCCGCATTGCATCGACATCACTTGTACACACAGTGCGACAGATGAGTTCATATATTCCTGAGGAAAATTTTGATGGCGATATCCTTAAAGCCAACCCTGGTTTTATTGATACATTTGAAATTGGTTCATTTAAAGGATTCGCGATTTACGAAGGAGCTGAAGGGTGTGGGTTTACCACATATTACTTCCCTATCTCCGGCAACCGAACACTTGTGATTCAAAAAGAATCAATTCAAGCACTCTCTGGTGTGCGTGGTCAAGAAGAAATACAAAAAATATTGAAGATTCCTGGTTCAATCGCACCAGATGCTTCTGATATACTCTTTAAAGAAATTATTACTTCACTTACAATCAAATGATGCTTATATTTTTTCATGCCCTTATATTTATCTCATGTATCATCGGCTATGGTGCAGTGGTAACCATAGACACTGCGGGGCTTTTTTGGATTTTTAAAAAACGTTCAATGGATTTTGTATACAGCATGACTGGAATTACCCAGCCTTTGATCTGGCTTGGATGGGGCGGTATTGTCGTCGGCATCGTTGGCACCCTTTCTTTTTCTCCCCTCACACCCATCATTACATACCAATTCATTCTTCTTGGTATTCTTGGTCTCAATGGTATATATCTCCAAACGATCAAGAAGAAACTTAATCTGACTGATCGTAACCAAAAAATCCCTGTTTTCTCCATATTTTTTGCCACTCTTATCTCTCAAACATGCTGGCTTACCTTCCTCACGCTGGAGTTCGTAAAAACTTGTGTTTTTCTTTAAAAATGGTATTCTTAGACGATAATTTTAGTAATTTAAATTTGAACATTTGAGCACAAACGTACGTATAAATCATCAAATCCAAGCCCCAGAACTTCGAGTACTTCTCGAATCAGGAGATAACCTCGGGGTTTTAAGTCGAGCTGATGCATTGGACAAGGCCCGAGAGCTTGGTTTGGACCTTATTGAAATATCGCCAAAAGCCGTCCCACCGGTTGCAAAAATCATGGATTATGGTAAATTTCAATACACTGAAAACAAAAAGCTAAAGGTAACCAAAGCCAAGGCCCACACTGTTGAAGTAAAGAACATTCAAATCAAAATCGGTACAGGAGACCATGATTTGGAGCTTAAAGCAAAAAAGGCTTCAGAATGGCTCTCTGCAGGCAACCGAATCAAAGTAGACCTCTTTCTTCCAGGAAGATCAAAATACATGGATGAAAAGTTTCTCCGTGAACGAATGGATCGAGTACTTAAACTCATTACTGTTGAATTTAAAATTGCAGATCCTGCAAAAAAGAGTCCAAAAGGCCTCAGTGTCATAATCGAGAAAGCATAAAAACATGAAAACAAACAAATCATACACAAAACGATTGAAGGTTACCAAAACTGGTAAGATTTTGGCACGAGCAAAGGGTCAAAACCACTTCAATGCAAAAGTATCTGGACGAGGTAACCTCGCAAAGAAGAACTCACAAAACTTCCCTATGAGCAACAAGGAGATTACCCGTTTCCTACCAAATGCATAATAAACATAGATTCAGGAAACATGATTAAGGATTAAAGAATAGAAGAACATTCAAAAACTCTTAAATCCAATTCATTAATCCAAAATCTTTAATCATTAATCAATTTTAATAACATGACACGAGTAAAGAAAGGCGTAAACGCACTTAAATCACGAAAAAATACCCTCCGAATGGTAAAAGGTTACCGAAACGGACGAGGATCAAAGCAACGCCAAGCGTTTGAGGCTATTTCTCATGCAGGTACCTATGCTTTTGCACACCGACGAGACAAAAAAGGTGATGCTCGAAGACTCTGGAATGTAAAAATTTCATACGCCGCAAAAGAGCTCGGTACTTCATACAGTAAGCTTATGGGAAGTTTAATCAAGAAAAACATACTTCTCGACCGAAAGATTCTCTCTACCCTCGCAGCTGAAGCACCTGAAACTTTCAAAAAAATCGTAGCGATGGCAGATATGTCAGAAGCTCCAAAAGCAACAAAAACAAAAGTTGTAGCATAACAAAAAAGACCCTGACGGGTCTTTTTTGTTCCTCCTTTACCTAATCCGTATCAAGAATCTCTGAGATTATATTCGATGAGATTGGTGAAAAAGACCCGAGCAGTTATTTAACACTCTAGAATATAAGGCTTACCTCTTTTTGGATATAAAGCATCTACATCAAGATAATCTCTCAAACGCTGCACAAGAAAAAGCGACGCTTTTGGCTCCCCCATCACCACAAACACTTTCTTTACCGTCTCTGCAGTATCAGCAATCATATCAATTAAATGTTCTCCATCTTTATGAGATGAGTACCCGGTAATCATTTCAATACGTGCACGGACAGGAACTCTTACATTTTGAATCATGAGTTCTTTAGGAGCTTCTTGAATGCTTCGTCCGAGCGTACCCACTGCCTGATACCCCATGAGAAGGATTGTACTTTTTGGATCTGGCAGATAATTCATTTCATGGTATACAACCCTGCCTCCCGATGACATCCCTGAACCTGCAATAATAATTTTCGGATTTGGTTCTTCGAGTAAAGATTTTGATTCTTTTCCATCCCGCACAATACGCAGTTTTGGAAAATTAAAAATATCATCTCCCCCTTTAATTTCTTTTTGCACTCCTTGATTAAAATATTTAACCGTATGTTTATATATATCAGTTACTTTAAGTGCGAGTGGAGAATCCAAGAAAACTGGCACTGAAGGAATCTGTTTTTCTTCAACTAAATTGTTGATTTCATACAAAATAACTTGAGTACGCTCAAGTGAAAACGCAGGTATGACAATCGTTCCTCCACGAGCAACACCTTCCACAAGAACACGTTTAAACTTTGCATCACGTTCCTCTTTTGATTCATGATTTCTATCACCATACACACTATCCATAATAACGTAATCAGCGTCTGTAATTTTTTCTGTATCTCGCAAAATCGGTGTTGGAGAATTACCTGAATCTCCTGTAAAAACAATCTTTTTAGTACCGTATGTAAATTCAAACATCGAAGATCCTAAAATATGTCCTGCATCTTTCAGAAATACAGAAAATTCATCATTTATTTTTGTGTGAGTGTGATAAGGAATGGTGCGCCAATGAGAAAGTGCTTTATCCAAATCATCTTGTTCATAAAGTGGAGCAATCTGTTTTTCTCGTCTATTTTGCTCCATAATCTTTAATGCATCAGTGAGCATTACTCGAGCAATTTCTTTAGTTTCTGGTGTAGAAAACAATGAACCAGTAAACCCGTCACGAAAAAGTTTAGGTATTTTACCGATATGGTCCATATGTGCATGTGTAATAAAACCATAATCTATCTCCCCAAGATTATATGGAAAGTCAGCTGTATTCTCCTGATCTGCTTCGGGCACACCCTGCAGGAGACCGCAGTCAACAATGAATGCAGAATATTCCCCTCTTACCAAGAAGTTTGCGCCTGTAACGGCACCAACGCCTCCCCAAAATGTAATTTCAAGTTTCTTAGACATTCTTCTTCTCTATTTTATGTACATACACAATACCAAGCACTGCACCAAGTGTATCCATAACAATATCCATACCTGTATCCCCCCAATATTCCAACGATGCAAGATTGGTCACACCAATAATTAATTCAAAATATTCCCACACCAAACCAACAAGTACCGTAAACACAACTCCAAGCATAAGCTTTTCTATGTACGACAACGTTGATTTGAAGAGTGATAATACCCAAAAGAAAAAGAGTGCTATAAATAGTCCTCCGAGAAAATGCATTACCATATCAAACCAAATCACAGTCCAAAAAAGATAGAGCTTGTACGCAATCGCATTTAAAGCTCCGACAATAAAAAGAACCCAAAACATCGCCCGAAAGAGTGTACTTTTTTGCATATCAATAATAATACCGCGACATACGACAAATTCAAAACAGCATCTCCGCACACAACAGTCCTATAGAAAAATCCCCAAATCTGGATGTACTACGAGGCGAAATATATTTTCGCAATCTTATACGAAAAAGCCCAAAATTGAGCAAGATCTCGTATAAAATTTTAAAATAATTTGAGCCAGCCAATTGTGCCGGTGAAGATTATTTTAAAATTGTAGACGATGAAATTGGTCTATTTTGAGCTTTTTCGTAGGATTGCTGATATTCCCTAAGTTATCTACTTAGGTGGGTGCCCGCACAATGGAATGTTGCAGCTTTCGCCCCGCGATTTCATTAAATATAAGGCTCCCTGAAAAATGGTTAGCTAGAAAATATACAGCAACCCTATACGCATTATACTCTTCTCAAAAACACTCGCAAGTTTACAATGAAAAATGTTATGCTTTTATACAGATCCACCTATGGAAACCCGACCAGACGATACAAAACCAACTAACGAACCAGAAAGCCAATGGGGTAGGTACACAATCCCCTCCCTCCGACCAGCAGAAGAACTGTTCCGAAGAGCCGCAGAAATCCAACGAGCCGCAGGTCTACCCGAGCGAAGAAAAATGATTTCACCACAGTTTCGGTTCCTAATTCACAGATGACACAGTTCTTTCAACCAAAAATCTCGCAGTCCTTTTGACTGCGAGATTTTCACATTACGTTATTCAAGAATACCATCCAAGTTTACATCATACAGAATCTCATCTTGTACCAGTCGATATGAGAGTATTTCCTCAGGTTTAAACCATAATGCGATCTCTTTCTCCGCTTCATCTACAGTACCTGATGCATGCACCAAGTTTCGCACTGAGCGACTGTCGGTGTCTGAAAGCTCATATGAATCAAGGACGAAGTCTCCACGAATCGTACCGATATCTGAAGAAAGCGGTTCTGTCCCACCAGTAATCTTTCGTACTATCGCTACTGCATGTGCTCCTTGCCATACGAGAGCTACTACAGGACCTGATGACATGTACTCCTTGAGTCTTCCGAGAATCTTTTGACTTGCTTCAATAGGATCTTCTGTGGGCGGAGTCAGTCCTTTACTGTGATAACTTTTAATCGTTTTCTCTCCCGCTTTTCGTTTCCATTCTGGATCAACAGTATAATGCTTCTCAACCATCTCTTCGGTTGGAATGAGCATTTTTGAACCCACCAGCTTCAGCCCGATTCGCTCATAACGCTTGATAAGCTCCCCTATCAAACTTCGCTGTACTCCGTCTGGTTTTATTATAACGAGAGTTTTCTCTTGTTTTGGATGCATCATAAGGATTAAAGATTAAAGGATTAATGATTAAAGAATAATGCGAGAAAATTAACGAGTAAGAATAATGGGCTCGTTTTCTGTGATAACAACTGTATGCTCTGCATGAGCTGCCCACGACCCATCTTTTGTTTTGTAAGTATACCCGTCTTTTGCAAGTACTATTTTATCCCCTCCAAGAGTAAGCATTGGCTCAATCGCAATTACCATACCTGGAACCAAACGTTCTCCTTGGCCCTTATATCCTTCATTGGGCACATATGGATCTTCGTGTACCGTATAACCCACTCCGTGACCCGCCAGGCTCTCTGGGAGGCCGTACCCGAGCGAGCGTGCAAATGTACCTATTGCATAGCTTATATCGCCAATATGAGCCCCTCCACGTGCTTCTTTAATACCTCGAGCAAGCGCTTCTTCTGTATGAGCAATAAGTTTCCGTTCTCGATCACCTGCCCCTCCCACAGCTACAGTGATAGCACTGTCAGTAATCAGGCCTTTGTGTGTAAGTCCGAGATCGAGTGTTACCACATCACCATCCTTTAAAGTTTTTATATCTTCATTGGGAATACCGTGAACAATTTCGTCATTGATAGATACACAGAGTGCCGCAGGATATGCCCGCTTAGCACCTCGTGGAGTATAGTGTAAAAATGCCCCTTTATCTCCCCCTTCTTCGATGAGCTCTCGAGCTTTATCTTCGAGCTCTTGAGTACTTACCCCAGGTGCAACCATTTTTTTGAGTTCACGCAAAATATATGCATGGCGTGCACCACCCTCTTTCATAATTTCTATTTCTTCTGGTTTTTTGATTCGAATCATAAATATACGAATTGGATACTTAGGAATAGATACGAATAAGTTCAAATACTATTCGTTAATTCGTAGGTTTAACTTCTCCATTATCTCCTTATTCACCTCTTCAATCGTCTGCTCTCCATTAATATCAAGTACTGTGTATCCCGGATTATCCCTAAAATACTCGATTGCTGAAACCACTTCTGTATCAAACCACTCTAACCTTTTTTTGATTTCTGACAACTCATCATCAGACCGTCCTCGCTCAAGAGCTCGCGCCATAGACCACTCATTTGATGTGTTAATAATAATCACCACAACATTTTTTCGTTTGTAAAACTGTAATGCAGTATCGAGAATTGGTGATTCGTACCGACGACGACAGAGGCCGTCAAACACCAAATGCTCATCTCCTGTAAAATTCTCTACAAGAAAGCTCGTCCAGAGCCATACAGGCATAAACGGAGGCATCAGTCCTCCTGTCTCCATTACTTCTTTTGTGAGTCGAGCTGAATGGTTATCTTGGACAATAAAATCACGAAGCTTTTGTCCAGTCTCAAGATACAGGCATTTACGACCCTCATCGTGAGTTTTTAAATACTCCATAAGAAGCTGTGCTTGCGTACCCTTTCCTGAACCCGCTCTTCCAAACAATACTATGGTTTGTGGTGTCA
>CAZVIO010000011.1:0-281 GCA_964627615.1 uncultured Candidatus Saccharibacteria bacterium | reverse complement strand
GATGTTTATTTGCGTTCAATGAACGGGAACCAGTTTTTGCGATAGAAATGTCCGTCATGTTTACCGACACAGACAGCCTCTTCCACAGCCGATATAACAGCCGTGGCGTCTTCTGGCTTCAATCTTTCACTGTGCCAAGAAAGAGTTCCGTCTTCATAAATCATAATTCCGTCAACCTCTGTCAATGGCACAGCCATAGCATGTCGAACGTTACTGATTCCACCAAACTGCCCCCTGCAGACCATCCTTACACCAGCATGAGCTCGCCATAATTTACCGTC
>CAZVIO010000010.1:14759-17493 GCA_964627615.1 uncultured Candidatus Saccharibacteria bacterium | reverse complement strand
ACACCGGTCACTTGTTGTACAGTCGGTGGCAGGCGTTCAATCGAGTAACAGTGATCAACACTTATCCGTTTACACTCAGAATCTCGGCTATTGACCCGAATCGTAATAAGTCGGGTAAAATTATTGATCTACCGGCAGGGTGCACCGTTACTCTGTCTCGTTCAATCGTTCCGTTTCTTGAAACAGGATACGGCGGCGTACGTTTTTCGTTTCTCGCTCAACCAGTTGATGGAAGTGCGGCACCAAAAATTGCACGTTCCCAGGAGTTTTATTTGTATGGTGGTAACAGCTACCAGCAGATGAATACTTCTGTTTGGGAAATTCGTTTTTATTAGTCACTTCGGTGACCTCAGGGTCCGGCGTACGCCGGGCCCTTTTTCTATGCTAAAATACCTTCATGAACGAACGTAAAACACTTCACAACCTCACAGAAACACAAAATTTTGCAAAAGAATTTGTAAAAAACCTTGCTCCACAAGAACATAAGGCAACAGTGCTTGGGTTGTATGGTGATCTTGGTGCAGGAAAAACTTCGTTTACTCAAGGTCTCGCACAAGCACTTGGTGTATCTGAGACAGTGGTGAGTCCAACATTTGTCATTGAAAAAATATACACACTCGAAGGTCAAAAGTTTTCTCATCTGATTCATATTGATGCATATCGTATTGAAAAGTCAGATGAGATGCTTCATCTTGGTTGGCAAGAAATTATTGCAAACCCACAGCACCTTATTGTTGTTGAATGGCCGGAGTTAATTGCTGATATTATGCCGGAGCATATACAAGTAAAACTTGAACATAGTGCAGAAAATGAGAGAAGTATTGAGATTACTCACATGCAAAAATAAAATTATGTCAGCAAAAACAAAAGATAAAAACAAAACACTTGTATTGCTCGATGCTCATGCCATATTGCATCGCGCATACCACGCGCTTCCAGACTTCATGTCGACAAAAGGGGAGCCAACTGGAGCATTGTATGGTTTTTGTACACTTCTCCTGAAACTCATCAAAGATCTCAAACCAGATTACATTGCAGCATGTTTTGATCTACCTGAACCAACTATGCGACATGAAGTCTATGGTGGGTATAAAGCAGGGAGAAAAGAAACAGATGAAGCGTTGGTAGTGCAACTTGAACGTGCGAAAGATATTTGTATCGCGTTCAATATTCCGATTTACTCATCTCCTGGTTTTGAGGCTGACGATATGCTTGGGACTATTGTTGAGCAGACAAAAGAACAAAAAGATCTTGATGTGGTTATTGCATCAGGAGATATGGATACACTTCAACTTGTGTCTGGTACAAAAGTACGAGTATATACCCTCAAAAAAGGTATTAAAGATACAGTTATATACGACGAAGATGCGGTAAAAGAACGTTTTGGTTTTGGACCAGAGCTTTTACCTGACTACAAAGGTCTCCGAGGTGATCCATCTGATAACATTATTGGTATTTCAGGAATCGGAGAGAAAACTGCAGAAATTTTGATTTCAAACTTCGGTTCAATTGAGGATATGTATCAGGTGTTAGCAAAACACCCTGAGAAGTTTGAAAAGGTGGGTATCAAAGGAAAGACATTGGAGAAGATACAAGGAGGCAAAGACGAAGCGCTTTTCTCAAAAATGCTCGCCACCATCAGACGGGATGGACCAATACATTTTAGGTTACCTGAAACAGAATGGATTCCAGGAGTTAATCAGGAAAAAATCACCAACTTTCTTTCCGAGTTAGATTTTCGTGCACTCAAAAGTAAAGTTGCCGAAGCTTTTTCATTTACCATATCTGAAGAATATACTGATGCATCACCAGAGGATGTGAGAAAAGCGTCGTTGATGTTGTGGGTGATTGATTCAAATAAAACAAATCCAAGTATTGATGATTTACTTTCGTATACACGTACAAAAACAATACAGGAAGCCATAAAAGCTCTGGAGAAAATTATTGCCGACCAAAACCTTACGTATGTGTGGGAAGATATAGAACAACCGCTGATGTCGATTACAGATCAGATGCGAGAGGTGGGTATTCAGGTTGATATAGCCGTTCTAAAGAAACTTTCAGAAAAACACCATAAAACCCTAGCAGAACTTGAACAGAAAATTTGGAAAGAAGCGGGTGAAGAGTTTAATATTGCATCACCAAAACAGCTTGGAGAAATTCTTTTTGTGAAAATGGGTATTTCAATAAAAGGTCAAAAGAAAAATGCATCAGGAGGATTTTCAACAAAAGAATCTGAGCTTGAAAAAATGAAAGAAGAGTATCCGATTGCAGGATATGTACTCGAGTATCGTGAACTCGCAAAACTTTTAGGAACATATATCGATACAATACCGCAACTTGTTGATGGAAGCGGTAGGCTTCATGCTACATTTTTGCAAAATGGAGCAAGTACAGGACGCATGGCTTCGGCAAACCCAAATCTACAAAACATCCCCAATAAAACAGATATTGGTAGAGAGATTCGCACAGCCTTTGTTGCGAAAAAAGGTAGTGTACTTGTCGCATTTGATTATTCTCAAATCGAGCTTCGTATCGCTGCATTCCTCTCAGGTGATCAAAAGTTAATTGAAATTTTTAAGAATGGTCAGGATGTGCACACTGAAGTGGCGAGTCGTGTATTTGGAGTAGCTCCAACTGAGGTGAACAAAAAGATGCGTTGTAACGCAAAGACAATTAAATTCGGTGTGATGTATGGTATTGGAGTCAATGCGCTTCCGGCAAATATGGGGGG
>CAZVIO010000010.1:14119-14749 GCA_964627615.1 uncultured Candidatus Saccharibacteria bacterium | reverse complement strand
ACAAGAGTTTCTCAATGGATATTTCAATACCTTTTCTGGGCTCGCTGAATATTTAGATAAAGTAAAACGAGAAACTGCACAGAAAGGATATACCGAAACTTTTTTTGGACGACGACGGTATTTCCCTGAGATACACTCAAAACTTCCGTTTATGAAAGCACAGGCCGAGCGTATGGCTATCAATGCTCCAATCCAAGGGACAGAGGCGGATGTCATCAAGCTTGCGATGATACATATAGATCAATATCTCAAAAGAGAAAAACTTGATACAAAAATACACCTACTTTTGCAGGTACATGATGAGCTTGTATATGAAGTAGAAAAAGATGTGGTAGAAAAGATCACTCCTGCAATCAAGCAGTTGATGGAAAACGTGATTGACCCGAAAAAAACAAGTGGAGTGGTCTGTGTGGCGAATGCATCGGTGGGGGATAACTGGTCTCATATGAGTTCTCTATAATATGCTCTACTTTTTATACGGTACAAATACAATAGAATCTCGAAAAAAACTCCAAGCACTTTTGGTGTCTTTGGCGAAAAAAAGACCTGATGCTGAGGTGTTTCGACTCAAAGAAGATAATTGGAATGAAGCGGTGTTCCAGGAACTTTTGAATGCTCAAGGATTGTTTG
>CAZVIO010000010.1:10538-13940 GCA_964627615.1 uncultured Candidatus Saccharibacteria bacterium | reverse complement strand
CGGAAGTTAAGATAAAAAATCTTTGTGGGTAGGGTATCTAGAAGCATTGAAAGCGGGTATCAGTGCAGAGGAGATTTGTGGTGTGCTCTTTTGGCAAGTAAAAAATATTACGCTTGCAATGCATACAAAAAGTGCAAGTGAATCAAAACTTTCTCCTTTTGTGGATTCGAAAGCACGAAAGTTTGCAAAGAATTTTACTAAAGAAGAATTACAAAAAATCTCCGGCGCACTAGTGGATGCGACAGAGAAGGTGAGAAGTGGTGAGGGGGAGATGGAAGTGTTGCTTGAGAGGGTGGTGCTCAGTGTCTAAAGTGAAACCGGCCCTATTGGGCCGGTTCGGAAGTAAAAATCTCACATTTTTCGAATGGGTTTTGATAGGTATGGGGACCAAAGATCCGCATAGCTTCGTGGAGCTGCATTACATAGTACCAGTTTTTTGCACGGAACTGTCTTTTGTTGAGGGGGCCGTCGGGACACTCTTTGTTCCAACTGGTTATGTGGTTGTCCAGGATAACCTCACCTGCATCAGTGAGTCTGAACCAAACAAGATTATTTACGTTTACTAACATGAACTTCTCCCAGATACAAAATTATCATATATAGTTTTAAAGTAAAGATTTATTGAAAAAGTAATCCCACCAGGTCGTAAAATCTGGTGGGATGGCTTGACTACAGACCCTGAAGTGATTTCTCAAGCGCTATACTGGTACGCAGGGTTTGCAATTCTCCTTCAAGTATCATAATTAGGTTGTTTCTGGTGTCCGCGGTCTTTAAAGCTTCCCGGATGTTTTCTTTTGCTAACTCGGTTGCCACGTCTTCTTTATGGCATTCTTCGTTGAAATCATTTGCCATTATACTACTCCTAAAACTTGATTAGCAGTTTTTGAGGGGAAGTAAAGGGGGGACAAATCGTTATTTTCTGATATATTTTTAGAGTTACTTTAATGCGTAACGGTCACAGATAGTTTCAATTCCGTCGAATTGAAACTTCTGCGACCCCGCCTCGCCTGTTTTTTCTACTGAAAAAACATGGCTGTGGCTCGCATTATTCTTTAAAAATTCAAAGAAGTTTGAATTTTTAAAGAATAATGCGCCCGTAGCTCAGTCGGTAGAGCAGCTCCCTTTTAAGGAGATGGTCGCAGGTTCGATTCCTGCCGGGCGCACCAGACAAAAAATCCCATCAGTTTGGGATTTTTTGCTACTGGTGCGCGACGGAGACATGTTTTGTTAGCAAACAAAACAGCCGAGTCGTGGGCCGAAGGAAATTTCTGAGTGACGACGAGGAAATTATCTGAAGTGCACAATCTGATATAATTAATTCATGGAAAAAAACAAAATGTTAGTAATTTCAGTAATTATATTATGTCTATCTTTATCCGTAAGTGTTTTATATAAATTTGTTGTAAGACCTATCCAGCAAGATAAAAAACTTGATAAATGTTTAGATGGGATGTGGAAATTGTATGGAAATCAAGATGTTGTATATGCTCAGAAGTCCAGTGTTTGCGTAAACGAAATTAAGGATTAATAAAACTATAGATTTTTGAGTCTTTGAGCCTAGACCTAAATGGAATCGAACCTACGAAAACAGTGGCATAAAACTTGGAAAGTAGGTGTCCTAACAAGACGTTATTATAGGGTGGTATAATTATGAGCATATATGCAATATTTAATTATTATCATAATAGTATTTTTTATATCTAAATGGATTAATGACAATACCTTTCAATGGAAAACTGTTGTTAGGCATCTATGGAAAATGCTTTACATAGAAGCTGACCAGATGTGTTCTCATATGAAGCAGTTCAATATTACAGATACTAATGACCCGAGTCTTAAAGGGTTTAAATCACAAATTGATTTAAGAGGAAAACTGATCAACTCAATATTGGATTATATTAATATTTCAAATTTAGAAGAAACCAAAGAAATAGAAGAGGAAACGTATGGATATGGTAGATATAAACTGGAAACCATTTTGATGTTTATTGAATCAAATCCAGGTGTATTTAAGAAAAAGTTATGAATATAAACGAATTAAAATACAAAAGTCAGGAGGAGCTAGTTGAAATAAGAAGAAATTCTGATATTGGTACTGAAATTTATATTAGAGCAAATGAGGAGATACAAAGAATACAGTTAGATACTAATAATAAACAGATTGCTAGCTTAACTGATGAATTTAAGATAAATGCTAAAAGTACAGATCGTTTAGCAAAATATGCTATTTATATAGCGTTGGCTAGTTTAATTATCCAGTTAATACTTTTCATTATTTCAAACTGTAAAACTTCTGATATACAGTAATTTATTATAAAGTGAACCTGTATAACTCTTGTCGCTTAATGTGATTACACTAATCTCTAGTCTTAGCTACTGGATATAAAAAACTCCCTTTATTGGGAGTTTTTTATATCCAGTTCCAAATGAAATTTCTACAACGGCAAATCAAATGCGAATGCTCCTGCACCAAGGAACATCAAAGAGAGGGCGACAAGTCCGAGGGTTGTACGGAGATTTGCTTCTGTTCTGTTGAATGTGCCAGTTTTACGTTCGATGAAGGATTCAACAATAAGAAGAGCCATAACACCAATCAATGCGCCCTGAGTATAAAGACCGAGTGTGACAAAAATAGCAACGATTATTTCTGCAAACGCTACATATTTATATGGTTTTTTAAAACGAGCTTTTGCAATCAATGCAAACTGGTACGCAAGTACAAGTCGAAGAAGGCAGTAGGCGAATAATGGAAACGTAAATAAGTTTGGGAAAAGTGATAGCATAGATATATAGTATCAGGTATAGTGGTGTCATGAAAAGGGAAAATACACCAGATGTACGGATATTACTCCACAATATACGCAGTACTCATAATGTTGGTTCAGTTTTTAGGACCGCAGATGCGGCGGGTGTTTCTCATATCTATATCTCTGGATACAGTCCAACTCCACTTGATCAGTTCAATAGAAAAAGAAAAGATGTTGCTAAAGTAGCGCTCGGTGCAGAGGATAGTGTGAAGTGGAGCAAAGCGGGAAATATAAAAAATCTCATTGCGCAATTAAAAATCGAAGGTTTTTCTGTGGTTGCACTCGAGCAGAGCAAGGACTCGGTAGACTATAAAAAAGTAAAAATTGGTAAGAAGGTTTTGATGATTGTAGGTAATGAAGTAAAAGGAATGTCACCAGAGCTTTTGAAACTCGCTGATGTTGTAGTTGAGATACCAATGAAAGGGGAGAAAGAGTCGCTTAATGTGTCTGTTGCGTTTGGGATTGCATTATTCCGCATATTAAATATTTAAAAAATTACCCCGAGCGACACCTTGGGGTAATTTTTTTCTGGTTCTTTAGTATTTTACTACTTGAGTGACTGGTTTACCAACATTATCATAAAGGATAATTGTTT
>CAZVIO010000010.1:1369-10528 GCA_964627615.1 uncultured Candidatus Saccharibacteria bacterium | reverse complement strand
ACTTCGTTTGAGATATACATACCAGTTGGTTCCCCAAAAATCCTTATCATTTTTATGGTTTGAGATACAGTACGGATAATTTATTTTTTCAGTCAAAAATGCTTGGCATTCCCATGAGTATGCATTTGAAAGAGGTTCAGGAACACGACATGAAGAGAGGGAGCTAATCAGGTCAAAACAATTATCGTTTACAATTCGTTTTGGAATTGCCGACTGATCTTCATCTCGTGGTGCAGGACAGTTTGTCCATACCCCAGGATAAAAGTTTGTGTACTGAGAAAGATATCCTGAACATTTATTTACCTTAAATCCATATCCGATAGGTGAGCGTCCTGTAATAATGTACGCACGTTCGCCTGGGTTGAGATATACATCTTGCTCAGTATTTTGTTGGCCCGCAAAGTAGAGTAGTGTGCTTTTAGGTATCACCACACTTTGGTTTGTGGATGTGCTTACTAATTTCCAACCAGTAATCAAAATAGGCTCTTTGTTTGCATAGTTTGCTTGGATATCGACATATTCACTCGAGGCATCAGCAGATGTGTTTACGTACATCGTAACTTTATCTTTGTGCACAGAAGAGTTTTTTCGTTCGTTTTCTCGAGCAATCTCTTGTTGTAGTTGCTCGGTTTTATATTTTGTTTGAGCGAGGTTGTATTCAATTTCACTTTGGGTGAGTTGGCGTTCAGAAGGAGAGGGGATGGTTGAACCGTTTTGATATATTTTTGTATTTTTTGCACCACCAAAAACCATCAATGCAAGTACGGTACATATTAATACTAATCCCCAATCCCATTTCATAGTATAAAGCGTATATAATTAGCAAATTTCGTTGTTTGAAGTCTAACTTCCTTTATCTGCGTTCTAGGTATTATAGCACTATTTACTTCTGGTGGGTGCTACAAAAATGTGCACTCCGTCCACCGATAACTTTTCGTACGATGACGCCAGAGCACCCTTTTTTTAGACATGGTTGTTTTGTACGGCGATACGCTTTGTGAGAGTTCTGGAAACCACCGCGTTCACCGTAAATATTTCGGTAGTCAGACATTGAATCTCCACCAAGTTCAATTCCAGTATGAAGCACCTCTATCATTGCTCCAAATATTTTTTTAATTTCCATTGGGGTGAGAGTACGTACTGTTCGTTCAGGGTGTATTCCAGACATCCACAATATTTCATCGGAATAAATATTACCGATACCAGCGACAATTGTTTGATCCATGAGCACTGTTTTAATGAGACCATTTGGTTTTTTAGAAAGCTGGGTAGCAAGTGATTGTGTGGTGAGATGTGAGAGTGGTTCAGGTCCAAGATGTTTAAGGTCAATATGATCATCTTTCGTATCAGTCTCAAAAAGTGTAACTTTTGCAAATTTTCTCATATCAGAAAATGCGAGAGTTTTTCCGTTGGAAAGCGAGAGAGTGAAATGAATGAATTGATTAAAATGATCTTTGAGTTTTTCTTCTTCTGCAATCCATTGTGAATTTGAAATTCTTTTGTAGGTTCCGTACAAAAGATGTCCTGTCATTTTCATATGGATTAATATCGTCTTGTTTCCTGAAAGGTGAATAAGAATATTTTTTGCTCGGCGTTCAGCGGAGATAAAAGTTTCTCCGGTCACTTCCTTTTTAAAATACTCAAAAAATTTTTTGTTTTTGATTGTGTTTTGAGCAACACTTTTTGTATTTACAAAATAATCAGACCATACATCAGTGATGGTCAGGTGAGAGAGGACTTCGTTTAATCCTTTGACGGTGGTGGTGACTTCAGGGAGTTCAGGCATATTACTTTAAATTCTTGAGTGCAGAGCGGATTTTTTCTTGGGTTGTTTCTCCAGATGCTTTTTTCAACGCTTCACGAGCGTCTTTTTCTGAGTAACCCAAAGATTTAAGTGCTTCGAGTGTATCGTCATCTTCATGATGATGTGTGTGTCCGGGTGATGTCTCAGGTGCTTTGCCTTTGAGTTCGAGGACTATTTTTTCAGCATTCTTTTTTCCAATACCTGCTTGTTTGGTGAGATGCCCGGCATCATTATTGTTGATTGCATATGAGAGTGTGTCGAGTGATGCAACAGAAAGTATTGCAAGGGCAGATTTTGGGCCGATACCTGAGACGGTGAGGAGAAGTTCAAAATAGTCGAGCTCTGCTTTATTGCGGAAGCCGTAGAGGTCGAGTGCAGTTTCTCGGACTGCAAGGTAGGTAAAAAACTCAACTTCTTTTTCGGTATCAAGTCCTCCGATGGTTGTGTGCACTTTATATCCGACACCTCCTACGTCTACTACCACAGCTTTGAGGTCTTGCCAGATTATTTTACCTTTTATGTATCCGATCATGAGCTTATTATACAGGATTTTAGAAATAATTTTTAGAAACAAAAAAGCCTCTTTCTAAAAAAAGAGTCTTTTTGATTATCCTCATAGAAAAAGTTATGAGTTTCTATTATTGCTTTTTATAATATGCAATATTTAGACGAACAAGAGCAATGAGAGCAGGTTGACTTCAGATTTACTTTCGGTAACGATTGATAAAATCAATTAGGTCACCAAGGGGTATTTTCACATCATGCCAGTTTTGCGTCAGTTGAGAAGTGTGCACAGTTTGTTTTGCTGGCTTAGGTAGTCCTAATCGTGTAGCGTACTCAAACACATGATTGAGATTAAAACCAGTAACGGCAAGAAAAGTGTTGTTGCCAAGAAAGGTTAAGGTAATAACCATATCACCCTCTTTCCATTGTAAGGCATACCTACCAACGCTTTTTTTAGAAACTATTCGTTTAGGAAGGGGTCCTCCTGGGTTTGTGTTGTTGTGTCGCGTGAGAGCAGCCTTGTATGCTTTTTCCAACACCGCCTCAATTCTGATGTGTCGTGGAAAATATTTTCCGAAGCCAGTATTTTCTGTCTCAGTTATCCTGGATTGAAGTTCGAAGGGGTGGAAACCTCCTCTTGCACAAGCAACTTTACAGAAAAGCTGGAGAGCCTCTGAAGAGGGTATTTCGAGCTGTTTGAATGTTGAGTACATTAATACACCTTTCTGTGCTGGGGTTGCCAGCGGTTTTCTGTCACTATATAACTATATTATAAAGCATCTGTCAACCTTTGATTTTTCCTTATTTATATGTATTATGTAGTTCATGCCAATCATCAAATCAGCTAAAAAAGCCCTTCGCTCATCGAAACGAAAGAAGATGTTCAATCTTCGAAAGAAGGATCAGGTATCTAAGAGTGTAAAAACACTTAAAAAACTTATTTCAGAGAAAAAAGTTAAAGATGCTGAAAAACTCTTTCCTCAGGTGCAAAAAATAATTGATAAAGCTGCTAAAACAGGTTTGATCAAGAAAAATGCAGCGTCTCGAAAGAAATCTCGATTGAGTGCAATGGTAACAAAAGCAAAATAAAAAACAAAAAATCACTTCCTTCGTGGAGTGATTTTTTGTTATACTGAACTCTTCATGAATAAAGTATATTTTCCTCACCTCGATGGTCTTCGATTTCTTGCATTCTTTGTGGTACTTGTATCACATCTCAGTATTTTTACAGGATTTACTGCACAATACTACAATCCCATTAGGAAGCTTTTTCTTACACATGGTGATCTTGGTGTAACTTTTTTCTTTACGTTATCTGGCTTTCTTATTACATATTTATTATTACAAGAGAGAGATTCGAAAGGGGATGTGTCTCTTAAGCATTTTTATATTCGTCGAGGGTTACGTATTTGGCCGGTGTATCTTGTGGTGATATTGGGAGGTTTTTTTATTTTTCCGTACCTCATCGATACGCCACTTGCGCTTTCATTAGAAGCTCCACTGTCGCGATTGCCGGCATACATATTCTTTTTTGGCAATATCGATTTGATTTATATGGGGTATGCGTCAGTGATTATTGGTGTGCTTTGGTCACTCGCGGTTGAAGAGCAGTTTTATCTCATATGGCCTTTTGTATTTAAAAAAATCAAAACATCTATCATTCCATGGGTGTTAGGGAGTGTAATCGTCGCCTCATTTGTGTACCGGTTTATTCACTGGGAAAACTATGAGATTATTCGATACATGACGTTTTCTGTGTTTTCTGATTTGGCGATTGGTTGTTTGTTGGCATATCTCGTATTTTTTAAAAAAGGTTTTGTAGAATTTTTTGAGAGATTGCCGCGATGGGTGATATTGATTAATTACATACTCGTATTGTTTTACCCGGTATTGCGCGGAGTACTATCGTTTCTTATTTCAGGGTGTGTGTATCACACAATGTACGCTCTTGTATCAGTTATCTTTTGCATCCTTTTTTCAGGGATTATTTTAGAACAATGTTTTAATAAGAATTCATTTTTTAAACTAGGGAATAGTAAAGCTCTTACGTATTTAGGAAAAATATCTTATGGGTTGTATGCATATCATATGGTTGCGATGACTCTTGTATTGTGGGCGGGAGTTGTCTTTTTTGGTTTACCTCTCGAATATAGTTCGGTGCCGGCTTTGTTGGTTATATCAGTTGTAACCGCAATATGTTCAGGTATTTTTGCACATATTTCATATGTATATATGGAAAAACCAATTTTGAGACTAAAAGAAAAGATAGGATATTTGAAGTAAGTATAGGAAAAATAATTAAGATAAATCCGGCATATGTGCAGCCATCTCAGGATTTTTTAAAAACGGATACATTGCTTTTTATTTTGACAAACGAAGAGTAAAGTAAAAGTATACTTACTTCTACTTTCTCTGAGTGCAGTCAAAATGAACAGAGTTCGTTTTACCCTAGGCGTTAGCCTAGGGATGAAACAAAAGTCTACCAAAGCTCTGCTTTGGGTGTGAAATGGCTTTACCATTTCACTGCAACTTGATACCTCGTCCCGTAACAACGACTTTATTACGAGAGCACAATAGAAAAACTCCCTCTAAGGGAGTTTTTCTATTGTGCTCTCGCCAGGAATCGAACCTGGATCGCCAGCTTCGCAGGCCAGCATTCTATCCATTAAACTACGAGAGCGTAATTTACTACCACACAAAACTAACATAAAAACATTAAAACCCAAAATAAATGAGGAGTTTTTCAATAAAGGGTTCGGAATGCTTAACTTCAGGGAGATGGATGAGGAGTTCGTCTCGCACCTCGTCAGGATTTGCACTACCTAAGAGTATGGTTATGTATGGAGCAATTTTTTTGGTAGTTTTAAACAGTATTCGAGGTGTAAGTTGATGTTCTTCGATCCAAAAAGATTCAAGGTTTGTATAAAAGTAAATAGATTCGTGGACTTTGATTCCTGTAGGTAGGAGTTCAATGTGAATATTTTTTGGTTTTCGAGTACTGTAGAGTGTGAGAGTAAATGACGCAACAATGATCAGTATACCAAGTATGCTATTTTCAAGTAGTACAGAAACAAGCGCGAGAGTGATTGATACAATTCCAACAATCCAATACCAATCAGTATTTTTTTCGGTATGTATGTATTCAGGTGCACTCCAAGAAATAGGCATGTGTATATTCTAGCATAGGAATATACGTTGTGTAGACACATAAACTACCGTACTATACATATCATGGAACAACTTATTTTCTTTTCAATATTGAGTTTATTTTTATTGGCAGTGTCAGGATTTACAGCACTTGGTGCGATTATTGGACTTGGTGCAACATTGTTTTTAAAACGTGTCATTATTAGTATTGCACTGTTTACACCACCATCATTTATTCTTGCGAATGTATGGTTTCGATATTCGCCGAGTGTGGTTTCTCAAGTATTTTATCTGATCACCTCATACATTGGAGGTTTGTTTTTATACTGGTTTTTTGCATCAGTGATTATTTGTGGTTTCTTTTTGCTCGGTCAGTTTTTCAATATACCGTTGGTGAAAATATCTTTTGTGTTGTATATGATCGCATCAATCATAGGGATTATTGGTATTGTACAGGCGTTCATGACACGAACCGTTACGTATACAGTCAATGCGCCTGCGCAATACAAAGAGCTTGTAGGTAAACGAATCGTTCTTGTTGCTGATACACATCTTGGTCCGGCAAACCAAGTGCTTTTTGCTCGACATGTGGTACAAAAGATTCTCGAAGCAGAGCCTGATGCAGTGCTTGTTGCAGGGGATATGTTTGACGGTGCTGCATTTGATTTTGCTGACACAGAAAAAGAATTTAAAAAACTAACCGAACGAGTTCCTGTATTTTTTACACCAGGTAACCATGAGGAATACGGACCATATAGTGAATTTCTATTGAGTGCACAACGTGCAGGTATGACAGTGCTTGTTGATAAGAAAGCTCAAGTTTTTGGAGTGCCTGTGTTTGGACTCAATTATCGAACGATTAAAGATGGTAACGAGGTTGCAGGGGTATTGGCGCAGGAAGGTGTGACAGCATCCAGTCCAGCAATAGTACTGAACCATGAACCAATATTCCACAAAGAACTTACGGATGCTGGAGTATTTTTAGTGGTTTCAGGACATACACATGGAGGACAAGTATGGCCCGGTAATTATATTGCACGACGAGTGTATAAAGAGTATGTGTACGGATTTGTTTCTAAAAATGGTCTTAATAGCATTACTACCAATGGTATTGGAACGTTTGGTCCGCGCATGAGAACCTTTAATAGAGGGGAGGTGGTGGTGATTGAGTTTAAGTAATATATGAAAACAATATTCTATCCAGGGCTCGGAGAAACAAAAGAAAATTATAAATCGTTAGCACAGCATATGATTGTGGCAGATGTTGATTGGAATACCGTAAAAGCTACACCAGCAAAAGATTGTGATACAGTGGTAAGTTTTTCTTTAGGCGCAGTATTTTCTCTTGAAGCCGCCCTTAAAAAGAAATTGAAAAAACTTATTTTATGTTCACCAACACCATTCGAATCACTTCGCAATCATAAAGCAGAAGAAGTTATTTTTATTATTGGTGAAAAAGAAGTATTTCTTCAAAAGATTTTTAAACATCTTTGTAAAGGGAATGTGAGGATGATTATTGTACCAGGCGGGGATCATAAGATAGATAAGAGGTATAGAGAGGTGATTTTAGGGAATGTATGAAATAAAAAACCTAAAAAGTTTTTTATTTCATACGGAGTAAGGTTTTAAGGTAAATTTTTTTTGTTTGACTTGTATAAATTAATATGTTTTTATAGATGTAGCTAGTAGTTCCGTCTTAAAGTAAAAAGGAAGGTGTGCAATGGTAAAACAAGTAATAACGTTCCCAGAATTTTCTGGGATTCGGTGTCTCATGATGCCTTACATACAGGGCGATCCAGCATCCGTTCCGCAAACGTATGCCCCTTACGGCAACATCATTGAATCAGTGTTCCTCAAAAAAGGCGACATTGGTTTCCTAACAATTGATGAATCACCTGTGCAGCAAGGGCAACCTCACAGAGGGGACCGCGCCAAGTTTGGCAGAGCAATTCATACGGAAGCGGGAAAGCACCCCGACAACTTCACGTACCGATGGGCGTGGGGGCGATCGGGAGTAGTGAGTCTTGATCGGGATGTCAAAATCCTGCTTGCTAATAACTTAGAAGGGAGCTGTGCTCTCTGGAATGTGGAGCACGAGGACACGTCGATCGACGGCGATATTGGACATGTGGCGGATCAGTATCCTTATGATGCCGCAACCATGATGAAAGTTGGGGAAGTGCATGAGATTGGCATCCTGACACCTCACGAAAGTCTGCCGGTGACTCAAGATTTCAATCGGCAATTCCTAAGGATCATCTCTTCCGGCGTTCACGGTCGTGAAGAGTATTTCACACAGAATCCGCTCGTGGCCTTTACCTAATCTATCTTTCTAGTCTTTTAGTGCGCTCTGTCTTCGGATGGGGCGCTTTTTTACATACAAACAAAGAGAGGTGAGAATTTCTCCCTCGACTTAAAATTTTCTCGTCAGAAAATTTTAGTCTGGGCACCGGACTTGCGACAAGCGCTGTTGTGCTCGTAGACCGCAAGTCCGTTCGAATCTCACACGCAAAGTGCATAGGTACCTTGCTCTCCTCCGCAAAAAGAAAAACCCCTTTCGGGGGTTCTTCTTTTTGCGGATGGGGTGGGATTCGAACCCACGGCCCCCTTACGAAGGCGACAGTTTTCAAGACTGTTTCTTTAGACCACTCAGACACCCATCCTGAGTCTTTTGATGTGTTTAGGGTTATGTGTCCCAACACGCTTGAAATAATCGCATATTTCCTCAATATTTTCAAGTTGCACAGATGTGCCTTTGTTTCTCACTTTAGGATGAAATCCTAACCCCTCTAAAACTTGCTTAGTTTGTTCGATAAGCTTTGAAGAAGCACTACGTAAATTAACGCGATAATATCGATACTTCTTTCGTTTAACTGTGTGTATTTCGTGGATGACACTACCGTCAGTATCAACTATCCCTCTAATACAAGCAATGGTGTATTTTCTTGACTTCATAATCCACCCGGGGATCGAGAGTCCTTGTTTTAATTTATTCCCGCACTTTATCCCTAATGTAGTTAGAAAAAGAACTAAATCGGTACTGGATACGCAGATATTTACAGCTTTACCAACTCTCACTTTATATAGTTTAGTATCCACATGGAAAAGCTTTTTTATCAATTTTGTTACAAATATTGAGTACAATCTATCAGTGTCACCATTAAGAGTAATTTTCATTTGGTATTTTGTAAGTCCTCCATCCCCGATTAAAATACCGCATAATTCAGCAAGATCAGAACTTTTTCTAGGTTTATGTACAATTTTTCTTTCAAGAATTTTGTGTTTTTTATGAGTACCGATTGTGTTCCACCACTTTTCCCAATTTTCTTTTCTAAGTTTTTCATTTTTTGGTATCCTTCCATATTTTTTAATAGTCGCAAGATATGCTTTTTGAGCAGCGAAGGGAATGTGTGAGTATTGATCGAGGACCTGGATATTAGTAGGGCGGGGGATTTTTGAAATTTTGAGTAATGTATCAAATACAGGTAAAGGAATCGTACTTTTTGCATTTCTCCAGTCAGAAACCTGACGAACTCCAATTTTACCTATCGATGCTATTGCTTCAGTAGATAACCCAGGCTCTTTTTTGAGTAAATTAAAAAATTCAACCTGATCACTTTTTGTTAAAAATTTTACTCGTTTTTTACTATACGACTCAGCCATACATCCATTATATCATATTGGTTATTTGCGTGTATGGCGTA
>CAZVIO010000010.1:0-1326 GCA_964627615.1 uncultured Candidatus Saccharibacteria bacterium | reverse complement strand
CATGAGAACACTTGGAATAGATTTTGGATCAAAGCGTGTAGGTATTGCTCTTTCGGATGAAAGTGGTGAATTTGCATTACCGTATGGAGTGATTGAAAACAATGAACATCTAATACGAGAAATTCGCGAGTTATGTACGATCAATAATGTGGGGGAGGTGGTAGTGGGTGAGAGTAAAGATTTTAAGGGAGATGATAATGTGATCATGGAACAGATCACACCGTTTGTAGAAAAACTAAAAGAAGTGCTTGATATACCCGTAGCACTTCATCCAGAGTTTCTCACATCTACTCAGGCAGAGCGCCTTCAAGGGAAAAATGATATGCTCGACGCTTCTGCTGCAGCACTTATTTTGAGTAGTTATCTTGAATTAAAAAAACATAAAGAAAGAGAACTTGTGTAACTGATGAATAAGTATCCAAGTCCTTAAAAAATAATATGATTACAATTGATGATGTAAAAAAGGTTGAAATTCGAGCGGGAAAAATTTTATCCGCAGAAGCAATCGAAGGATCGGATAAACTACTTAAACTGTCGGTTGATTTTGGTGAAGAGTCTCCACGAACAATTCTTTCTGGTATCGCAAAGTATTTTCCTGGAGGAGAAGGATTGGTGGGTATTACATGTGGGTTTGTGGCAAACCTTGAACCTCGGGCAATGATGGGACACGAAAGTCAGGGGATGATACTTGCAACAAGTGGAGATAATTTTTTCTCACTGATGAAGTTTTCAGATGATGTACCTCCTGGTGCGCTTGTGAAATAACCTAAGAGGGGACAACGTGGTTTTAAAAGTGATGAGTACACTATATAATAATGTGTAATGAAGAGTCGTTTTTTAAAATTTTTCCCAACACCAAAGTTTTTAAACCCTGATTTTTCTGGTGTTTCTGTTTCAGATACATCTATCAGATTTTTTCAGTTTGAAGAAAAAGGATCTCAGTTGGTAATTAAAAAATACGTAGAAAGAACTATACCTGAGGGGGCGATTGTTGCTGGATATATTCAACACACAGAGCCAGTAATCGAAGTACTCAAAGATATTCGTAAAGAAATAAAAACTCCATATGTACGAGCATCTCTCCCTGAAGAAAAAGCTTATTTATTTAAACTTGATATTCCACTCGTTCAGTCACATGAAATTAGAGAAAATATAGAGTTTAAATTGGAAGAAAATGTGCCGTTACCTGCAGAAACACTTGCGTTTGACTTTGCAGTGGTTGATCCAAAAGATCCAAACAAGGATCATTTTACTGTAGTGGTTTCCGCAATTCCTCGAGAGGTAATCGATGTGTATGTTGAGGTGTTTAATGCAGCTGGTTTTATT
>CAZVIO010000009.1:17093-17851 GCA_964627615.1 uncultured Candidatus Saccharibacteria bacterium | reverse complement strand
AGGTAATCTGAGCTTGATGGCAAAATCCAGCTGGTATGAACTTGGCTTAATAAGGCAAAAATGGCCATGAAAGTTAAAAGGTACAATAAGGTGGTTTGGGAAGGATCGTCTTTGCTTAGCCGTTTAACAAAAAGTGATGAGGCTGAAAAAAAGAATGCTGATACTAATGGCAAAAAGGCATAAAAGCTGAAGATTTTTTGACTCGGGTGTAAGATTAACATTACTCCGCAAAAACCAACAATGATGGCGATCCAAGCTTTAAGATAGAATTTTTCCTTAAATAATATCATGCCGCCAAGGCTTGTGAAAAAAGCACTGGTAACAAGTGGGGTGGCAAAAAATGCCCGCGTACAAACTACTGATGAAGCGCTACCAAAATTCCTCAAAGATATTCAGGATACCTTTGCATTGCTCGGTAATGCAGTTGGTTCTATCGGACTAGTAGTTGCGTCAATTACAATTTTTATTGTGATCTATATCAATGCGATTACTCGTCGAAAATTTATCGGTATTTTGAAGGGTATTGGTATTGATTCAAAAGCAATTGAATTTTCGTATATTCTCCAGTCTGTCTTTTATGCATGTATGGGTATTATTCTTGGATTTATAATTTTGTACGGACTTCTTGTACCATTTATTGATGCACATCCGATAAACTTTCCGTTTTCAGATGGTATCTTGGTGGCAGAGATTCCGAACACGATTAACCGTGCGTTGTTGTTGATTGTTGCAACCATTTTTGCTGGCTACATACCTGC
>CAZVIO010000009.1:15382-17083 GCA_964627615.1 uncultured Candidatus Saccharibacteria bacterium | reverse complement strand
GTGGTAAAGGGAAATACACTGGATGCGATATTGGGTAGGTAGTTGGATTAAAGATTAAAGATTAAGGATTAAAGAATGAGAAAGATACAAAACCAAATGCATTATTCATTAATCCAAAATCTTAAATCATTAATCTAAACATTTGATCGATCCCAATTTTGCTCACGGTGGTACGTGATCACAAAATTGAGGAGGTGTGGTACTCCGGACAATGTAGATTAGAAAAAACACTATAAAATATTAAAATGATACAAGTTACAAACCTCATCAAATCATTCAAAAGTGGAGAATCAGTCCTGACTGTACTTAAAGGATTGAATTTAACTGTGCCTGAAGGACAGTTTCTTTCTATTACAGGACGATCTGGTTCTGGTAAATCAACATTGTTGTATCAACTTGGGTTACTTGATCATCCAAATTCAGGAGACATTAGAATTGACGGAGTAGATGTAAGTACACTATCTCACGATGCGCGAACACAGTTTAGACTCAATAAGCTTGGATATGTATTTCAAGATTATGCATTGATTCCTGAACTGACTGCCCTTGAAAACGTACTTATACCACTGTTGATGCAGGGTCAAAATCCTGCACAAGCAAAGATTCAAGCAATTGAAGCACTCGAAAAACTGAAACTCGCTGATAAGGTATATAACCTTCCAAGTCAGCTTTCGGGAGGACAACAGCAACGTGTATCAATCGCTCGAGCAATTGCACATAATCCAAAAATTATCTTTGCGGATGAACCGACTGCAAACCTCGATACTGAAACGTCTGATGCAGTGCTCGATGCGTTCATTGAACTCCATAGACAAGGACAGACGATTATTATGGTGACGCATGAGCCAGAGTATGCACGGTTAACAGATCGAGTAATTACATTAAAAGATGGCGTGATTACAGAAGATACGATTCATAAAAAAAATTAATAACACTATACCTACAGATATATGATAAAAAAAATAACACAATATATACAAAATAATAAAAAAACGAGCCTTATCGTGGGAGGTATAGTTCTTCTTGTCTTGTTTTTTGTATTCCGAAATGGAAATGCAGCAAAAGAAACAATGACTGTAGAACGAGGAGAAGTTGTTGAAAAAGTGATCCTTACAGGAAAAGTGAAACCTGCTGATGAGGTTGATCTTGCATTTGACCGAGCAGGTAAGGTTGCTCAGGTATTGGTGCAGGTAGGAAGCCAAGTACAAGCAGGTCAAACACTTGTATCGTTGGATTCAAGTGAGACATATGCTGACTACCTCAAAGCTCAGGCCAACGTTGCATCAGCAGCTGCACGGCTTGATGAATTGAAACGAGGTTCTCGTCCAGAAGAAATCGCTATTTCAGAGAGTGAAGTATCAAACGCAACAATTGCACTTGAAAATGCAGAAGACAAATTGCGTTCGGCGTTGTATGAAAGTTATGTAAAAGCAGATGATGCAGTACGAAATTATGTTGATACACTCTTTTCAAATCCGCGAACAAATAACCCACAAGTGACTTCAGCAGTAACTGATGTTGCTCTTGCAAGTGAGCTCAACACAAGACGATATGCAATCGAACAAGTACTTCTTGGTTGGGAAAAAAATCCACAGACTACCTCTCGAGAAACTATCGTGAAGATTTCAGCAGATCTCGGTCAGGTCAAAATGTTTGTAGTTAAGATGGCTATTGCAGTGAATGGGTTTACTTGAAACTCTT
>CAZVIO010000009.1:14845-15286 GCA_964627615.1 uncultured Candidatus Saccharibacteria bacterium | reverse complement strand
AAAAGCGGGTACCTCAGATGAGGAAGTGCGTGCGCAAGAGGCTCAGGTGCTCCAGTATGAAGCACAACTCCAAGCAGTCGCAGCTCAACTTTCAAAAATGACTATGCGATCTCCATTGACTGGTATTGTTACTAAACAGGATGCAAAACGAGGTGAGATTGTTTCTGTAGGAACACCAGTTGTTTCGGTGATTTCAGGAAGTAATCTTGAAATAGAAGCAAACGTATCTGAAGTAAGTGTAGGTAAAGTATCGGTGGGAAATGAAGTGCGTATCACTATGGATGCATTCCCAGAGAAAACATTTGCAGGAACAGTTACGTATATAGAACCAGGAGAAACTATTGTGGATGGAGTGGTAAACTTTAAAGTCACGATTGCATTTACAGAAAATTATCCTGAATTGAAAACAGGACTTTCTGCAAACCTAGAGATTGTCACTGC
>CAZVIO010000009.1:0-14767 GCA_964627615.1 uncultured Candidatus Saccharibacteria bacterium | reverse complement strand
TGTCTTCAGAATAATGTAATACGTGCATAATTATGGACAGAAATCCAATACTTAAAATTCACAAGTTTGTATTTCTCGCTGAAAAAGCGCTTGATCGTCGTCTACAGCAAGACGTCGGTCTTTCGTTTTCTCAATGTATGATATTGGTCCATGTTGCACATCATCCACAGATTTCTCAGCGACATGTTGCATATGAACGTGATATCACTCCTGCTGCGGTGTCTCGACATATCGAAGCTTTGGTTGCTTCAGGTCTCATATCTCGCTTTGATCGCGAGCATAATAAACGTGAGCATGTACTCGAAGTAACTGTTCATGGAAGGGGTGTAGTAAAAACAGCTGAAGAAGCACTTGAAGAAGAGATTGAATTGTTGATGAAGCAGCTCTCACTAGATGATGTAAAACGTGTTGATTCGGTATTTGACCGACTCCTTTCACGATTAAAAGATTCGTTGTAGTATACAGTTATATGAAAGATACATTTACCATTTTACTGTTTTATAAATATGTTCGTATTGATAATCCTGAAGAAGTGCGGGACTGGCAGCGACATATCTGTGAACAACTCAATCTAAAAGGCCGCCTTATTGTGGCGCATGAAGGTATCAATGTAACGCTCGAAGGAACTACAGAACATGTAGAGAAATATATAGAAGAACTCCAAAAAGATGATCGTTTTCTTGGTATTCATTTTAAGAAAAGTGTTGGAACAGGGGATGCATTTCCTAAACTTTCAGTGAAGGTGAGAAAAGAAATTGTGTCGCTTCACCTAGAAAATGATATTGACCCAAATCAGATTACTGGAAAACATCTTACTCCAGAAGAGTTAAAACAGTGGTATGAATCAGGTAAAGAATTTTATGTGATCGATATGCGTAATGACTATGAGTTTAGAGTGGGTCGCTTCAAGGATTCAGTGTTGATGCCGATACAAAACTTTCGAGATATTCCGAGTGCATTGTCGTATATCGAGCATTTGAAAGACAAAACTGTGCTTCCTGTGTGTACTGGCGGTGTACGATGTGAAAAGGCTTCAGGCTTGTTGGTGCGAGAAGGTTTCAAGGATGTCTACCAGCTCTATGGTGGAATCGTGAATTATATGGAAAAATTCCCCGCACAAGAATTTGAAGGTACGCTTTATGTATTTGATCGACGTATCACTATGGATTTTGATCCAAAGGAAAAACATACAGTGGTGGGTACGTGCGATAAATGTGGCGTACACACAGAAGCATTTGCAAACTGTCGAAACAAACAATGTAATAAACATATTCTCGCATGTCACGGATGTCGGATGGAAGATGGAACCGTGTTTTGTAGCGAAGAGTGTGAACAGAAAATGCTTGCAAAAACAGAATAAAAAGTATGTCTCCTGTTCTACCGTATACACTTCAAAAAATCGGATATATTGTTTTCTTTTTGATATACAAGATATTTGTGCGAATTGAAATAAAAGGTCAAGGTAATCTCGAAGATAAACCTGGACCTTTTATTTTTGCAATGAATCATACTCATGAGCTTGATGCGACCACGTTTCCGCTTATGCTTCCATTTTTCTCACGACATTTCCCACTTATTTTTGTTGCAGCTTCGCAGGAGAGATATAAAACATTTGGATGGAGAGGTTTTTTGTACGGTGGGAAATTTTTTAATGCACTCGGAGCCTTTTCTGTGTTTTCGGGACAGCAAAATTATGCGTACGCACTTCAAACCCATGAACGGCTTTTGAAACAAGGATATAGTGTATGCATTTTTCCTGAAGGCAAACGTACACTCGATGGAAACCTTGGTCCTGCACGAGGAGGTCTTGGATATCTAGCATATGCTTCAGGTGTTGAGGTGGTACCTGTCGCTATCAATACGTTTTACAACATAACACTCAAAGATTTCTTCTTACGGAAAAGAAAGGTTGTACTTCAGGTCGGTGCACCAATGTCTCTTGTAATCAATGAACCGACAACAAAAGAGTCTTTTACTGAAGTGGGGGAGAAGGTGATGGGGGAAATTAGAAAAATGTTGGATAAGTAGGATATGATATAGAGTTATGAAAATAAAAAAATTTATTATTGATTTTGTGGCGCTCAATCTGTTTGTAGTTGCAACCGCTTTCATTGTTGAGGTTGTTTTTTCAGGCATTTCATTTTCTGTTTTTTTGAAAGGGCGACTTATTATGATTATTCCAAATATGCTTACGGTTGAACCGTACAATCGTACGCGAATATGGGTCGGAAAGAAGCTTGGAGAGTGGCAATCCACACGGTTACATCAGATTGTTCGCGACACTCTTGTCTTCTTGCTGTATCGGGTGCCACTTGTATTTATCGTCCTTACTATGCTCGGTGCGCCTGTAGAGAAAGTAGTTTCAGCATGTATCGCTGCTACACTCATTTCTGGTTTTACAGGGAGACCATATGGTATGTTCCTGGATTGGATGCGGAGAGTTTGTAAGGTTTCGTAGTTAAAAGGTCTCTATAAGCAGATCCTTTAATGTATAAAAAGCTCCCGTGCATACTTGTTGAACGCACGGGAGAATAGTTTTACTACTTTTTTTTTGGAGAGGGGTGGGGTAGTTTCCACCTGATATTTCGAGCCTCAGCTCTGTATACATAATACAGCATATCGTATTTTTTGTCAAGTACCTTTAGAGATACTTTTCCAGAGTGACGAATGCTCTTTTTATAGTATACTACAATTATTGTTATGATTCGAAATATTCTGTCACTCTTTTTTGATCTTATCGCTCTCTTGAGGAGTAAGTTTTTTTTCAAAAAAAACGAAGGATACTCATTTGCATTTTTGGTACACTCTCGAAGTTACCGGGACATTTATCGAAAATACTCTTTCTTTAAATTTCTACCGAAATCTTTTGGATTGTGGGTGATGGAAAACTTATGGCCTATTACTTTGTCTCGAGTAACTGGTTTAAAAAATATTCAAGACCAATCAGAAGTTACTGGATATGTACTCGGTATTACGATGACTGCAGAACAGATGATGAATAATCGACCGAAAGCGTTACGTAAGATTCGTGATGCAGTACATCTTGCACGAGGTAAAGGTGTGGTGCTTGTTGGTCTCGGTGGATTAACCTCGTCGCTTTCAGGTGGAGGGCATGAATTACTCGATATACACAATATCAATGTAACGACAGGTCATGCTTACACTGCATACAATGTGACGGAGACATTGTTTAAAGTTGCAGCAATCTTTAATGCTGCCAAAGATCAGGTCGTTGTCGCTATTGTAGGTGCCGCAGGATCTGTTGGTTCACTTTCTGCTGAGATTATTGTGCGAGCAGGGTATCGGCATATTGTACTTATTGACCTTGAACGTAAGCTTGGACTTGTGCGAGAAAAACGAGATGCGTTTCATGCACTCAACCCAGATGTTCAGATTACAATCACTTCAGATATTACCGAGGTAAAAAAATGTGACTTCGTGGTTACTGCAACAAACACGACAGAAGCATTGATTACTCCTCAATTGGTGCACCCCGGTATGGTTATTGTGGACGATGCACAACCATCTGATATTCATCCTGATGTATTGAAAATTGGTGATGTGCTCGTGCTCGAAGCAGGTGTTGTACATACTCCAGGTATACAAAGTAATTTTAATTATGGTTTAAAAAATCGTACGGATAATTTTTGTTGTATGGCTGAGCTCTTGATTCTTGCAAGCCATTCGTGGAATAATCATTATGTAGTAAGAAGAGCAACACTTGCTCATGTCGATGAGGTTTCAGAGTGGGGGAAAGCACTTGGTTTCACTGTCGCATCATTTCAAAATTTTCAGGAGTCTATTACGGCAGAAAAGTTAGAGCGAGTAAAAAAAGTTTTTCAACATAATCATGCAATTCGTTCTTGATCCAATTAACATCGCGGTCCTTGTGGTACTTGTACTGAACTTTTTTCTTGGTATCTTCGTGTTTCTTACAAAAAGAGAAAGTAAGGTAAATCAGTATTTTTTCTTGTTCTCTATTGCGGCTACATTGTGGGGACTTTCTATGCTTTTCTTTCGAAGTATGGCAGGTCTTACTGAGGCAACAGCCTTTGCTCGTATATTGTATGCATCAGCTGCAACTATTCCGTACGCATTTCTTTTCTTTATACGAGTGTTTCCTGAGGATAAGTTTAACCTCCCTAAAAAATCAGAATTATATCTTCTGTTTCCTTTTCTCATTATTCTTGTATTGGCGCTGATCCCAAACACGCTCATTGTTGACACTTTTAAACCATCGGATGGTGGTGAGCAGGAGATAGTGTTCAATCTATTCTTCCATTCATTTTTTGCACTTTATATTATTACGTACTTTACCTTGTGTTACGGTTTGTTGTTGTACAAGTATTTGAAATTTACCGGCATACAAAAACAGCAGATCAGTTATGTAATCGTTGGTACTTTTGTTGCGACTATCGTAGGTGTTTGCTCAAACCTGATTATGCCACTTCTTGGTTATTTCCAGTTCAACTGGCTTGGTCAAGTAGGTATTATTACAATGGTTGGAGCAATTTCTTTTTCAATTTTGAAACATAAGCTCTTTAATCTTAAGATTGTTGCTGCGCAGTTTATTGTGTATGCATTATGTGTTTCATTGTTTATCCGACTTCTGATCTCTTCAGACACATCTGACATTGTGGTAAATATGATTTTCTTGGTGACGTCTGTTGCTATTGGATTTTTGTTAATTAAAAGTGTTGAAAATGAAGTAGCTCAACGAGAGAAAGTGGAAAAACTAGCAGTTGATTTAGAGCAAGCAAATGATCGTTTGAAAGAAGTGGATCAGTTGAAATCAGAGTTTCTTTCACTCGCGACCCATCAGATCCGTGCACCGCTCACAGCTATCAAAGGGTATGCATCACTTATTCTTGAGGGTGACTATGGGGAGGTCTCAGAACCTGTATTTAAAGCTGTGGATGTGATTTCTAAGTCATGTCAAAACCTTGTGATGATTGTAAATGACTTTCTTAATATTTCTCGTATCGAACAAGGAAGAATGAAATATGATCTGTCTGAGTTTGATTTACGTGCAATTACAGAGCAGGTTTTAACTGAATTGAAACCTAATATAGAAAATGCAGGTCTTACGTGTACGTGTGCAGGATCAGCAGAACAGCACACACCTGTGATGGTGTATGCTGATAGTGGTAAAGTAAGACAAGTGATCGGAAACCTCGTTGATAATGCAATTAAATATACACCACAGGGAGGTATTACAGTGGATGTCTCTTCCCATGACACAATGGCACGTTTAACGATTACTGATACTGGTATTGGTATTGCCAAAGAAGATATCGGTAAGCTTTTTAATAAGTTTACTCGTGCAAAAGACGCCAATAAAACAAACGTGATTGGTACAGGACTAGGTTTGTATGTTGCAAAACAGATGGTTGAAGCTCAGGGTGGAAAAATATGGATTGAATCAGATGGTGTTGGTAAAGGAACTACATTTATTGTGGAGTTACCACAAAAAATGTAAGATGAATAATTGGATTAAAGTAACCAGATTATTCATTAACCTTTAATCATTGTTTTGTATGCATCAAAAAAACGCTTGGGAACAGGAATATAAAAACCCCACCTTTCTTACAAAAGAAATGAGTCCACAAGCAGACACTGTCCGTTTTTTTAAATTTCTCAAAAAAGAAGAAAAGTTTTCGTATGAAGGAAAGAAGCTGATTGACTTTGGGTGTGGTACAGGGAGAAATACTTTGTATGCTACTGAGCTCGGATTTGAACCAGTCGGTATTGATATTTCAAAAACTGCCATCGCGACAGGTCTGCACTATGCAAAAGAACATGCTGTACACGTCAATCTTGCAGTAGGTTCAATTGGAGAAAAATTGACCCATGAAGATGGTGTGTTTGATGTTGCTCTCGATGTAACATCCTCAAATTCACTCACAGAACAAGAACGAGAAATATATGTTGAAGAGATGTATCGAGTATTAAAACCAGGTGGGTATGTGTATGTGAAAGCGTTGTGTAAAGATGGTGATACTAATGCAAAAGAGCTTCTCAAACGTTTCCCGGGACCAGAAAAGGATACGTATGTGTTACCAGAACAAAGGATAGTAGAGCGAGTGTGGACAAAAAAAGATATCTCAGATTTTTACGCTCGAAAATTTAACATACTTAATCTGGAAATGAAAGAAAGTTACACCACCATGGGGGATAGACGATACAAACGACGATTTTGGATTTGCTACATGCAAAAATAACTATTGACACATTAAAAATAACATGTACTATAGAAACTACATGAAAAATACATGTAATCAACTGAATATGGGTGTCAACGGCCGAAAGGGGCTTGCTTCTTTTGCTGTGCGACCAATTTCATACCACTTTGCTGTAACAGGACAAGGTGGACGATTGCGCTGTATCTAAAGGATTTAACCCTCTGTTAAGTGCTTTGAATACCGCGTAATACGCGGTATTTTTGTTCTTTGTGCTCTTTTACATTCACATAACACAAAAAAAGAAAGGTGAGGAAATGAAAGGTAATCCATTGGTAAGACTGTTTGCAGCTTTATGGCATTACTCTTTTGGAAACAAAAGGGTTGTTGCGTTGCTTTGGGTTGGATTTGTATTTAATGAAGCGGTAAACATTGTAGTACAGCCACTTCTCTGGTCAAAGATTCTCAATTCGATTCAAGAGCATCGAGGAGTAAATGAGTCAAATCTCATGACACTTTTTGGTTATCTTGGTTTAATGTTTTGTTCAACTTTGTTCTTCTGGGGTATACATGGTCCAGCACGAGTTGCAGAACGAATAAATGCATTCAAAGTACGGATATCATATCGGAAGTTTTTGTTGTCCGGTGTGATGTCTTTACCGTTAAGTTGGCACACTGAACATCACTCTGGTGATACAATTGATAAAATCGAAAAAGGTACAAATGCTTTGTATGACTTTGGCCAAGGCAGTTTCGTGATGATGTATTCGCTTACTCGACTAATCGTATGTCTCTCAATTCTTGCATACTATAGTTATCTTGCGATACTGATTGCGCTGGTGATGATGTGTGTGAGTGCATGGGTTACTATGCGATTTGATCGAGTGCTCATCCCTCAGTATCGAGAGTTGTCTCGTGCCGAGAATCATGTCTCTGAAAGCGTTTTTGATGCAATCAGTAACATTGGGACTGTCATTATTCTTCGCGTTGAACGTCTTGTCTTTGACGCGATTGTATCTAAAGTTGAAAAACCACTCGCGTTGTTTGTAAAAAATACAAAATTAAGTGAACTAAAGTGGTTTGTAACAGTGCTCTGTTGTCGAGTGATGACATGCCTCACACTTGGTGTGTATTTCTGGCAGCAAAGTTATGTTCATGGACCATTTGAAATTGGGGTGTATTATCTTCTCATTAATTACCTCGACAAAGTGAGTGATTTGTTTACTCGGTTTTGTGAATTGTACGGAGATGTGGTGATACGAAGAACTCGAGTGATGAATGCAGAAGAATTGTCTACTGACTTTAAAACTCACAATCTTGCAAATCATGTACTTCCTACAAGATGGCAGAAGTTGGATATCAACAATCTCTCTTTTTCTTACCACGGTGAAGAAGGAGATATGCACCTTGACGATGTGTCACTTTCCATTATTCGAGGAGAGAGAATTGCTTTCATAGGTGGAAGTGGGAGTGGTAAAACAACTCTCCTAAAGGCGATACGAGGATTGTGTCCACCACAAACCCTCGACCTGAGTGTGGATGGTGTGTGTGTTGAAGAAGGTTTTGAAGGTATTAGTCGAGCAATCGCACTGGTGCCACAGAATCCAGATATTTTTGCTACTACAATTCTCTGTAATATCACACTTGGAGCAGATTACGATATGTCAGTTATTGATCGATTTACTGGTATGTCCTGCTTTCGTGAGGTGGTAGATCGGCTACCAAACGGTCTCGATTCATCGAATAAAGAGAAAGGAGTGAATCTATCTGGTGGTCAACAACAACGCCTTGCACTTGCTCGAGGACTTCTTGCGTGTGAAGGTAAAGATATTGTACTTCTCGATGAGCCGACAAGTAGTTTGGATTCTACTACAGAAATGCAGGTGTATCTAAATATTTTTTCGGGATTTAAAGGGAAGACAATCATCTCGTCGATTCATCGACTTCACCTTCTCCCTCTCTTTGATCGGATATATATGTTCGACAAAGGGAAGATTGTGGGTGTAGGTACGTTGAATGAACTCCTCTCTAGTTCACCTGAGTTTCGGGCGCAATGGAATGAGTATACTCAACATAGTGATAACTTGTGTGTGTGAGCAACTTCTTGTCCGCCATCTTTATGATGGCGGACTTTTTTATCCAATATGAATTTTAAAAGGATTTGTGGTAATATTTTTCTATGAATAAAAAAACCTTGTTATCAGGAGTTAAGCCTACCGGACGGCCTCATATTGGAAATTATTTTGGAGCAATGAGACAGTTTGTTGATATGCAGAATGAGTACACTGCTCTATACATGATTGCAGACTATCATGCACTTAATTTTATTCAAGATGGTGCAGAAATGAAACAGCAAATTATTGATCTAGCTCTCGATTATCTCGCTTTAGGACTTGATCCAAATAAATCTCTAATATTTAAACAATCAGATATACCTGAACATACAGAGTTGGCATGGATTTTTGATACCATCACCACAATGCCTTACCTTATGCGTGCTCATGCATACAAAGATGCAGAAGCAAAGGATAAAGAAATTAGTGTAGGGACATTTAATTACCCAATGCTTATGGCAGCTGATATTTTACTATATGATACTGATGTTGTGCCGGTAGGACAGGACCAGAAACAACACGTTGAGTATGCTCGTGATACTGCTCTTAAATTTAATCACACGTTTAAATCTGAGGTATTGAAGCTGCCTGAAGCTAAAATCATTACTGAAGTTTCAGTTGTACCAGGAATTGATGGGCGAAAAATGTCAAAAAGTTATGGAAATACGATTCCACTTTTTGCAACTGATAGCGAAATAGAAAAAGCAGTTATGTCTATTGTGACAGATTCTGGTTCTGAAAGACCAGAAAATGTATATGCGATACATAAACTATTGAAAACCGAAGCAGAGCTCGCACCTCTTTATGAAGAAAACAAAGGTAAATATAAAGTACTGAAGGAAGTCTTGATTTCCGATCTTAAAGCATTTATCGGACCACTTCGTGAAAAACGAGCTCAGCTTGCATCAGATACAGACTATGTACTTGATGTACTCAAAGAGGGTGGTCAACGTGCCCGAGAAAAAGCAATACGAAAGATGGATGAAGTGAAAGAGGTGATAGGGGTGAAGTTATACTAAAACAATAAAAACATGAGCAGAAAAAGAATTGTGTAGTTATGCACAGTTCTTTTTTTAATTAGATTTTTATATGAGCTATACTATAGGCATCTATGAAAGCACTTTCTCCACATCGTGTCGAACGTCCTTGGGGATCTTTTGATGAGTTTGTTAAAAATACTCCGTGCACAGTAAAAATAATTACCGTCAATCCAGGTGAAGCTATCAGTCTTCAGCATCATACACACAGAGTTGAGTTTTGGGTTGTGTTGAAAGGTACAGGTTTTATTACAGTGGGCGATGTACGAACCGAAGCTCATGAAGGTGATCGGTATAGTATCGATGTTGGTACACATCATCGTGCAGAAGGAGGAGAAACTGCGCTTGTATTTTTGGAAATATCGACAGGTGATTTTGATGAAGATGATATCGTGCGAGTTGAGGATAAGTATGGACGTATAGATAACATATGATTTTCTTTTATACACTCGGCCTTATATTAGTTCTTACAATCATCGTATTTTTCTACGTCACACATTCTCGGACAACATCTACACATAAACATCATAAAACACAAACGGGCTTACGGAGACATCATAACAATCCCTTACTATCTCCTCGTCCGTATACACACTGGCAGGCAGGAGGCACATTTAATCCAACTGCATTTACGGATGATGATGGTCGAGTACACATCATCTATAGAGCTGTAGGGGGAGATGGTGTCTCTCGTCTCGGATATGCTTCAAGTAAAGACGGTCTCCATTTTGATGATCATGAAAATTATCCTGTATTCTCAATTGAATATCCTGAGCAATCACTCACTCCACGACGATACGATCCAGTGTTGTATCCTTCGGGAGGTAGTTTTGGCGGATGTGAAGATCCTCGAATGGTCTGTATTGATGAAAGAATATATGTAACCTTTAGTGCATTTGATAATTGGGGATCAATCCGTATCGGTGTGATTTCTATTTTAAAACATGATTTGGTGAATAAGCGATGGAACTGGAGTGCTCCAATTCTTATTTCACCTGAAAAAGATGTGCATAAAAACTGGGTACTATTTCCTGAAAAAATACACGGAAAATTTGCAATCATACACAGCATTGTGCCTGAGATCATGATCGAGTACGTAGACTCTCTTGATGCTCGACTCAAACCGATTAGTAGTCCACGAAAACCAGGTCCTCAACCAGGTAGAGAGGAATTTTGGGATAATCAAATGCGCGGAGCTGGTCCACCACCAATTAAAACTAAAGATGGTTGGTTGTTGCTTTACCATGCATGTAGCCACGGTGATCATCGATATAAACTTGGCGCAATGCTTCTTGATCTCGATAATCCTACTCGGATTATTGGACGGTCTTCTCAGCCAATACTTACTTCAGATGAATGGTATGAAAATGATTGGAAACCGGGTGTGGTGTATGCATGTGGTGCGGTGGTGAGAGGAGATGTACTTCATGTGTACTACGGCGGAGGAGATAAACATATTTGTGTAGCACAAACATCATTACCAGAATTACTCGCTTCTTTACGTAACAGTTAATAATTACTATCGTATATGTTTACACTGAATCGTTTTGAGTATAATCCGCTCTTATCTCCCAAAAAAGAACATCCCTGGGAAGCGTACGCGGCGTTTAATCCGTCTCCAGCACAGCATGGTGATAAGAAGTTTTTGATATACCGAGCGATGTCTGAACCAGATGAATTGCGAGAACCTCACATACAACTATCGGTGATAGGAAGCGCATCATCATCTGATGGTGTGTTGTATACAGATCGAAGTGTGTTAGTGGCACCACAAGAATCGTATGATCAGTATGGGTGTGAAGATCCTCGAGTAACAAAACTCGGAGATATATATTATGTGTTTTACACAGCTCTCGGAGGTGTGCCTTTTAGTGCTGACAATATTAGAGTTGCAGTAGCGCTCACTCGAGATCTACGAACTGTTGATGAACGTCATAAAATAACTCCATTCAATGCGAAGGCGATGACGATGTTTCCTGAAAAAATAAATGGGAAAGTTGCAGTATTGTTGTCGTACCATACAGATGTTCCACCTTCAGATATTTGTTATGCAGAATGTGATCAAGTTGAAGATTTATGGAGTGAATCGTATTGGAGTGAGTGGCAAAAGACACTTGATTCACATAAGTTGTCACTCAGACGCACCGAACGTGATCATTTGGAACTTGGTTCAACTCCAGTTAAAACAAAGGAAGGGTGGCTTGTGGTATATTCTCATGTTCAAAATTACAATAACGGAGCACCTGTATTTGGCGTGGAAATTGTACTACTCGATCTCGAGAATCCCCGTAAAGTTATCGGAAGAACAAAAGGTCCATGTATGGTACCTGAAGCATACTATGAAAAGGTTGGGCAGGTTGCACATATTACATTTCCTACTGGTGCAGAAATAGAAGGAGGTAATTTTGTTATTTACTATGGAGCATCGGATACTCATTGTTGTAAAGCAACCATACCACTTGATAACCTGCTGACGAGTTTGATCAATCCACACATGGATTCTATTGTGCGATATCCAGGTAATCCAATCATTATTCCTCGTCCGGGTATGGTATTTGAAGCAGGGGGAACATTGAATCCTGGCGCAGTGGACATAGATGGTACTGTGCATATTTTGTATCGTGCAGTTGCAGAAGGGAATATATCAACAATAGGCTATGCTACGTCACGTGATGGGTTGTCGATAGACTATCGCCATGATACACCAGTGTATGTTCCACGAGCGCCGTTTGAGATGAATGAAACAGGTGGTGCTCATGGGTGTGAAGATCCTCGACTGATACGGATCGGAGATACACTGTATATGTTGTATACAGCATACAATGGTGTAACTCCGAGAGTTGCACTTACTTCAATTTCAATAGAACATTTTTTGGCTCATGCATGGGATATGTGGGAGATGCCTCGAGCGATTAGTCCTGAAGGGGTTGTTGATAAAGATGCTATTTTCATACCAGAACCTATCAATGGTGCATATATGGTTATTCATCGTATTGGCAATCATGTGTGTGCGGATTTTGTACCGAGTCTACATCTCGATGAGGTTGTGTTGAAAGAATGTATTGATATTATTTCTCCCCGAAAAGGTATGTGGGACGGTGGTAAAGTAGGTATCTCTACACCTGCAATCAAAACAAAACAAGGGTGGCTTGTGTTGTATCACGGTGTTTCTTCGAGTACAACATACCGTGTAGGGTGTGTATTGTTAGATCTTGAAAATCCAACAATTGTGAGAGCGCGAACAGCTATACCATTTTTTGAACCAATCGAAGAGTATGAACAAAAGGGCGTTGTAGCACATGTTGTGTTTCCATGTGGGATTATTGAGCGAAATGGTGAAGTGTATATATATTATGGTGCAGCAGATGATAAAGTTGGAGTCGCAACTATTTCACTTGATAAACTATTAGCTATGCTTACTGTATAATATATCTATGTCTTTTACAGAAGCGAAACTTATTATATTTGACTTAGACTCAACGCTTGCAGAGAGTAAATCAACACTTACTCATTCAATGGTTGAGATATTAGAGCGGTTACTGAGTATTAAAAAAGTAGCAATTGTTTCTGGAGGTAATTTTCCTCAATTCGAAAAACAAGTTCTCACTCCGTTTACTCATCATGAGTGTTTTCGAAATCTGTATTTGATGCCAACTTCAGGTACACGTCTGTATGTGTACGAAAATAATATGTGGACATGTGTATTTTCAAGAGATCTCACTCCCGATGAAAAACAAAAAATTACAAATGCTTTTTCTACAGTGCTCACTCATGTCCCTATTGTTTTTCCTGCAGAAATGTATGGAGAGCGCCTTGAAGACCGAGGGTCACAAATGAGCTTTTCTGCTCTTGGGCAAAATGCACCTGTGTCTGTGAAGGCATTGTGGGACTCTGATCATAAAAAACGGGAAGAAATAGTACGAGAGCTCAAGAAAATAATTCCCGAATTTAATATTCAAATCGGAGGTATGACTACTATCGATGTGACTGCACTGGGTGCCAACAAAGCAACTGCTATTGATCGATTGCAAGAGTATTTAAAATTAACCGATGAAGAGGTGATTTTCGTAGGAGACGCTTTGTTTCCTGGAGGGAATGATTATCCTGCGATTTCTACAGGAGTGGAGTGTGTCAAAGTCCAAAATCCCGCTCATACTGAAAAACTCATACAATCTTGGTTTTAACCCATCTCTGTGGTATATTTTTTGTATGAATCGAACATATATTGGGGATCTAAGCTCACATGTAGGTGAGACCGTATTAATCAAAGGGTGGGTAGCTGTACGTCGAGACCAAGGAAAGATGGTTTTTATGGACTTTCGTGATAAGTCTGGATATGTTCAAGGTGTGGTGCTTCCAAACCGTACCGAAGCTATTGAAGTTGCAAAAGAAGTGCGTACTGAGTGGGTACTTGCTGTTTCTGGTATTGTAAACAAACGACCAGAAAAAAACATAAAACCTGGTGTACTTAATGGTGATATAGAACTTGAAGTTACAGGTATTGAAGTACTCAATGCATCAGAGACACTTCCGTTTGAGATTGATCGTGATACTCGTGAAGTAAGTGAAGAAATCAGACTTGCTCATCGGTATGTAGATCTTCGTTCTGACCGAATGCAGAAAAATATCCGTAATCGTCATAAAGTAATTAAACTTATTCGTGATGAGTTGGATAGTGAAGGTTTTATTGAGGTAGAAACTCCCTTACTTACAAAGTCAACTCCTGAAGGGTCACGAGACTATGTGGTCCCTGCACGACTATATCCAGGACAATTTTACGCTCTTCCACAGTCTCCTCAACAATACAAACAGCTTCTCATGACAGCTGGTGTTGAAAAGTATTTTCAGATTGCTCGGCTGATGTGATGGCGCTCAACGAAAAACTTCTTATTAAAATAGTACAAACATTGTATCCTGAAAAAAAGATTCAACAGATTCCTTTCCCACGGTTGACCTATCAGGAAGCGATAGAAAAGTATAATTCAGATAAGCCAGATATTCGAGAAGATAAAAATGATCCAAATCTCCTTGCATTTTGCTGGGTTGTTGATTTTCCATTTTTTGAAAAAACAGATGAAGGTGGTTGGACATTTACACATAACCCTTTTTCTCGACCAAAACCAGAACATGTTCCATGGTTGATGAACAAAGAACATATTGGAGAAATTCTAACAACTCAGTACGATGTTGCACTTAATGGTTTTGAAATTGGTGGTGGATCAATCAGAAACCATGATCCAGAGGCACTCAAAAAAGTGTTTGAAATTATGGGTCATCTACCAGAAAATATTGAAAAAAACCAATCTAAATGGACCGCTCGTTTTTCCCCAAAAAATGGCACCACCCTCATGGCTGCGGGAGTTTGGTCGCACTGGAAATCACCTGAGGGAAAATACACCACTGGTTTTTCCATGATCACTGCCGAGCCCCCACCCTT
>CAZVIO010000008.1:13826-20300 GCA_964627615.1 uncultured Candidatus Saccharibacteria bacterium | reverse complement strand
ACCAATACGTGCGAAGGCGCGACCATTTTTTGATAGTTTGTTTTCTGCAAGTCACTATGTAGTGACTGCGGTGTGTGGGTATTATCTTGTAGGGGCTGAAGGGGGTATTGCATTGCCAGTATTTGCCGGAATATGCTGGGCTGTTGCAATGCATGCATACTCTGCGGTTCCTGATATAGATGCTGACAAAGACTCTGGTATCAGTACTATTGCGATTGCATTGGGTAAAAAAGCCACTATTGTTTTGTGTGGATTTTTATATGTCCTTGCAGGGTTGGCTGCGTTTCAATATGTAGGATTTGTTGTATTTTTCTTTATGGTGCCGTATGTCTTTCTTATGTATCTTTCGTATGATGCTGCAGAGACAAAACTCTTTCGGTTGTATACATACTTCCCATATCTGAATGCAGCGATTGGTATGATATTATTTTTTATCTTCTTGTTTAGAATCTAGATTTCTTTGAGTGGTTCTGGATCACTAATATTCATAATACGTTTATATGCTGTTTCTGCTGAAATCACGCAGATGGCCATTCCGATACCTGGATTGGTATTTGCACCTACAAAATATAAATCTTTTACTTTCTTTGAGATGTTGTTTGGTCGCCAAAATGCAGATTGACCGAGTGTGTGTGCAAGACCGAGAGCGCTACCTTTGTAGCTATTGTAATCTTTTTCAAAATCTTTCACACAGTACATTCGTTTGTATTCAATGTGTTTTTTTAGATCAGTCATCCCCATATGTTTTTCCATAAGTGTAAGGACAATATCACTCCATTCTTCTAGGTTTTCTTGAGTATATTCGAGTCCTGATGCGATTGGTACTAATACAAAGATATTTTCTTTTCCTTCTGGTGCTACACTTGCATCATGTTTACTTGGTGCACATACATAGAGTGATGGGTCAGAGGGGAATGTAGGTGAATCAAATATTTCTTTAAAGTGCGCATCCCAGTGTTCTGAAAAAAGAAGACTATGATGACTGATTGAATCAAATTTTTTTCCAACACCGAGATACATAATAAATGCACTTGGAGCCATTTTCTTTTTCTTCCAATAGTGTTCACTGTGATCACTGTGTGATTCACTGAGAAGTGTATGTTCTGTGTGGTGCATATCAGCATTTGATACCACAATATCAGCACTCACTATTTCACCTGATTCAAGTTCTATGCCAGTAGCCTTTTTGTTTTCAGTAATAATTTTCTTTACAGGACTGTTAAGATGAATATGAGCCCCGTATTTTTCCGCAACTTTCGTAATGGCTTTAGGGAGTTCATAGATGCCTTTATCTGGGTACCATACTCCAAGGTCAAAATCTACATGGTTCATCAGTCTATATATACCAGGAGCATCTTTTGGTGCGGTACCGAGGAGTACCATTTGAAATTGCATTACCTTACGGAGAAGTTCTGATGTGAACGTACGGTTGATTATCTTTTCCATTGTGTTAAAGATTTCCAATTTGCGACCTTCTTGTAGGGTGCGTTTATTGAAAAAATCAAAAATAGAATCATAGTTTTTATACATGAACTCTTTTTTTGCGATTTCATATTGACGTTTTGATTCATCGAGATACTCTGCGAGTTTTTGTGAAGAACCTGGCTCGATTGACTCAAAAAGTTCAGCATTTTTTACTCTGTCTGAGTAAAAATCGTAATGTCGTCCCTCACTTTTTAAAAATACACGGTATGAGGGAGACAAGCGAGAGAGGTGTAAGTATTCATGGATATTTTCACCGAGTATGTTGAAAAAATCCTCAAGTACATCAGGCATCATATACCATGACGGCCCCATATCAAACGTATAACCATCTTCTTGTATGAGTCGTGCTCTTCCACCGATCTGATCATTTTTTTCATACACGTGAACATCAAACCCTTTTTTTGCGAGGAGTGCTGCGAGAGAAATACCACCAAATCCTGCACCAATGATCACTACTTTTTGTTTAGTATAAGACATATGTTTTTATTATCAGCCACAATTTTTCTAATGTTGTTGAGCGAACTCGTTTCTCAAAGATATTGTATTGGTTTTGTTCAATTTTATCCAAGATTTTTTCATAGAGGCGTGATGCTAATCGTACAGGGAATTGTCCATTATGAGAAAGCATGCAGATGCCAAGTTCAGCTTCTTTAAATAATTGGCGTGCACGATGTACTTCAAATTTCATGAGGTTAATAAACTCTTGAGTGGGTTCTTGTCGGGCAATCATAGCTTCGGTTACTTTGAAACGGTCCATGTCTTCTTGGGGTATGTATATACGACCGCGGTCTTGGTAGTCCTCTCGTATATCACGAAGAAAGTTTGTTAATTGCATAGCTTCTCCAAGTGATGCGGCGTGTGGAAATGCATGTGGGTCATAGTATCCAATAATATACGTAAGCATCAGTCCTACAGTTTCTGCTGAGCCATGCATATAGGATTTCAAGTCAGCATATGTAGCGTATCGTGAGACAGTTACGTCGTGGATCATTGCGTCGATAAACGTTATGCTGAGATCAAAAGGAATATCATAGCGCCTAAATATTTCAGCAGTTGCAGTAAGGAGTGGATTATTGGTTGTGTGTCGGTGGTATGCATGTTCCCATTCAGTTTTCCATTGGAGAAGTTTTGTACGAGGGTTGCTTCCTGGTTCTGGATTATCAACAAACTCATCAGGTGTACGTACAAATGCGTAGAGAATAAACACAGCTTCTTTTATTTCTTTAGGAAAAAAGAGAGTTGCTATATAGTAACTTGTTCCATGTTTCTTTTCGACATGTTCAGCTTGTATAAGTGTTTCTGTGTGTATCATAAGGTTCTGTTGCGTAACAGTGAGATGATTGATGTAAACACAGAAGATATATGACTATCGAGGTGTGCACTCGCAACTAATTGTTCTGCTTGGACAATATAATCTTTGATGAGTGTTTGAGCATACGCGATACTTCCAGAGTTAATAAAGACGTTTTGAACAGTATCTTTGTCGAGCAAATGTTTTGGTGTACCACAGAGGGTATTGAGTTGTTCTGTATACACAAGGGATGCTTTTTCACGTATATATGCAGTGAGTACTGTGTGTTGGTTTTCTTGTAAGTCAGTGAATATTTCCTTTTTGGTGTCTGTAGGATTACCAATAATATCCAAAAGATCGTCTTGTATTTGGAAAAGCATACCAATGATTTCTCCAAAACGAAGTGAAACATCAATCAGATCTTCACGTTCAGCAATGAGTGCGCCAATATGTAGAGGGCGTGCAAAAGAGTAGTATGCAGTTTTTAATCTGTTTTTTTCCATAATAGATGAAAGTGGTACGTTTGTTTCTGTGGTGAGATGTATATCAAGCATTTGACCGATACATACTTCATCAACGAGTATGGTAAATACATTTCGTATTTGTTCTCGTGTTTTTGCTGTGCTCCATGTGGATGTGTTGAGTAGTTCAAATACATAGTTAAATAGAATATCACCTGCTAAGATAGCTTGATTTTCGCTTGCCCGTTCGATGTTTTTTTCAAAATGTTTATCAGTAAGAAGTGTGTTGGTGTAGGTGTGTATGGTGGGTGTACCATGTCGTACAAATGCTTCGTCCATGATGTCGTCATGAATCAAACAAAAGACATGAAAAAGTTCCACTGCAACAAGAAGCGGAGCGATATCTTCAATTGATGCATCTGTGTGAGTGGATTTGTATAATGACCATATAATAAATGGACGTAATCGTTTGCCACCAGCACTTACGTTTTGTATATGTGACAAAATCGAGAGCACTGTTTCTTCGGATGTAATATTTTTATATGCAGTGTACTTTGACGCAAGATGGCGAGCAAGAAGAGGGTCAAATGTTTGTTTGAACAACGCTATGTCCATAGGAAATGATGTACTTACTCTAGCGTATTTAAGGCTTTTTGTATACACAGTTTGTATAGGTCACTCTGGTGTATACTGTATATATGGATACAATACTCAAAGCAGATATTTTTTTCATAGTTACTACCGTCGTGGTGTCAATTATCGGACTATTAATTGCACTTGTACTTATCTATTTGATTCGTATATTAAGTGATGTGAAAAAATTGTCTCGAAAGGTACGTCAAGAAGGGGAGGCTTTGGTTGAGGATATTGATGACTTGCGCGAAAATATAAAAAGGAACACAATTAAGCTATCGGATATCCTTTCTTTTGGGTTTCTCAGAAAAAAGGCAGTACGAAAAAACATTAAAAAAAGTAATTAATATATAATTCATTCATGGCAAAAAAACAAGAAAGTGGTGTGGCAGTGGCAGTAGGTCTCGGGGCTCTCGCAGCTCTTTCAGCAGGAGCATACTTTTTGTATGGAACCAAAGAGGGTGCAAAAAAACGAGTAAAAATTAAAGGATGGATGTTGAAAGCGAAAGGGGAAGTGTTGGAAAAAATGGAGTCTTTGAAAGACGTGAATGAAGAGACATATAACAAAGTACTTTCTACTGTTATGAAAAAGTATGAAGGGCTTAAAAATGTTGATCAAAGTGAGGTTACTGAATTGGTGACTGATCTTAAAAAGCACTGGAAGAATATAAAAAAACATATTGATGGTGCAACAAAAGTTAAAAAGGTAGTTGCGAAGAAAAAATAATTCGAAGCTCATCGAAGTACACAAAAAGGCCTGCGTGATGCAGGCTTTTTTGTGTACTAACGAGTATCTTTCAGTGCGAGTGACCAATAGGTACCAAGGATAACAGTGATCCCAAGAAATAGGAATATATAGTTATACGGAAGGAATTTAAGTGCAAATGTTGCAGCTATCGGTCCAATAATAAAACCAAGTGGACGGGTGGTACGATATATACTGATTTCATCTGTTTGACTTTGATTTACTTGTTTGAAGAAAAAGCTATCAGAAGTAATTTCTACAAAAGATGCACCTGTTCGGGTGAGAAAAAGAAGTGCTGTCCAAAGAAGAAAGTTTTGTGCGGTTATAAAGCTAATACAGAGTGTCGCAAGTCCCATGATGATGAGGCCTATGGTAAGAATCTCTTTTTCCCCGTACGTGTTATCTGCAAGTTTACCAATAGGAAGTTCAAAGAGGGCAAAGTGGAGAAGCATAATCGTAAACATGACACCGATTTGTTCCCATGAGAAACCTATGTGAGCATTGAGGTGTACTGGCATGTAGATGATCATAAGAGCGTAAAAAAGTTGAAGGATCAGATGACACATAAATATCTTGAAGAGGTTGGGTACTTCAAGGAAAGTGATAATCGCTTCTCGTACTTTGATGTGTGCAATTGGCACATCTGTATAGTTTTTAAAATATCGTCGAGCCAGTATAAAAAGAGGAATAAGACAGAGGAGTGAAATGAAATATACACGATTGAATTGGTTGTCTGCCAAAATAAGACCAACAAGCATTGGGGCTATTACGAGTGTAATGTTTGCGAGGGTGAGATAGGTGCCACGGATACCACCAGTTTTTGTTTCATCAACAGATTCACTCTCAAGAAATACATCTAGATTAAAGAGGATGAGGGATACAACGATTTGATGTATGAGAAAAAAGATGCCGACTAATAAAGGATTCTGTGCAAATATAAGCCCGAAAATCGCGAATGCTTCGAGTGCTATAGCACTCATGATGATAGTGTAATTTCCAACTTTATTGAGTATTTTTGATACGTTTAAAAGAAGAATAAGGTTTATGATGGATCCGATGGTGTAGAGATTGCTTACTCGATCATCATTAAAGAATTGAGATAAGAATGATGAGTTAATATAGATAATAAAATAATAATGGAAAGAGAGAAAAATGTTTGCGAGGTATACAACGGTGAGTAATTTATGTTGCTTAATGCGCTCCGTAAATTTTGTAAGAATAAAATCCATATTTGTATAGTATAGCGGAAAATAGTGCTTGAACAAAGTAATATTTTTTTTGACGGTATGTTTTTCTGATGTATTCCTAAACAAAACACCCCGCCAGTTTAACCTGGCGGGGTGTTTTTTACGCAATACAGGTTTAAATAACCTATAGTTATACTCCCAGGATTACAGGGATTACAATCGGTTTCTTTGCAGTTTTTTGGTAGAGATATCGTCCTACATTATCTGCTACATTTGCTTTTACATAATCAAAGTTGATTGGATTCATACCTTTGGTTGTATCTTCAACTGTTTTTTTGATAATCTGACGAGTTTGGTTCAAGAGCTCTTGAGATTCGCGGAGATACACAAATCCTCGAGAAATAATATCAGGAGATTTTTTAAGTTTACCTGTCTTTGCATTTACACTTGCTACAATCATAAAGATACCATCTTGCGCGAGTGTTTTTCGATCTCTGATCACAAGCTCCTGCACATCTCCAATAGAAAATCCATCCACCATAACAACGTTATCAGGAGCTGATTCCTTGAGACGAACAAATTTTGTTCCACCATCCTGGATTTCGAGGATAGCACCATTGTCAGGAACAATAACGTTTTCTGGGGGCATACCAATAATTGATTTTGCCAAAT
>CAZVIO010000008.1:8830-13816 GCA_964627615.1 uncultured Candidatus Saccharibacteria bacterium | reverse complement strand
CCGCATGCAACTTCAAGTGATAGTGATTACCGTGCATTGGCATGAAGAATTTTGCTTTTATTTTTTTATGAAGCCATTCGAGCTCTCCTCGGTTTCCGTGTCCTGTTGAATGGATATATACATCAGAAGAACGATAATGGATGATCTTTGCACCTTGTCGTGCAAGGTTGTCTTTAAGTTTTTGTACAGCTTTTTCGTTTCCTGGAATAATCGAAGATGAAAGGAGTACGGTATCTCGTGGAGTTACTTTGAAGTACTTATGAGTCTTATTTGACATACGCATCAGCGCTGCAAATTCATCTCCCTGTGCTCCTGTTGCAAGTACAACAATACGATCAGGGGGATAGTTTTCCATATCATCAGAAGTGATGATTGTATCTTTTTTCACTTTCAACATATCTATAGTACGAACAATATCAATATTGTTTTTCATACTACGTCCTTCAACTACAACTTTCTTCCCATAACGCTCTGCGATTTCAATGATTTTCATCACACGTTCAAGTTGTGATGCAAATGTTCCAATAATGAGGCGACTTTTTGTGTTTTTAATAATCTCTTCTAGGTTTTGGTGTACGAGACGTTCTGGTGTAGAGAATCCTTGGTTATCAACGTTGGTTGAATCCATCATCAAGAAAAGCACTTTTTCTTTTTCAAAACGAGAAAATTCTTTTTCCTCAGCTTCAGTAGGCACTCCATCAACGTGGTCAAGTTTGATATCTCCAGGTGTTACCAATGCACCGTATGGTGTATCGATAATAATACCCATTGAATCTGGAATAGTGTGAGTTACAGCAAAAAAACGTACCTTGAGTTTTCCGAGAAGAATTGCATCTTCTTTTTCTACTACTCGAATATCAAGTGCAGGAAGATGAGGGAACTCTTCTTGGCGTTTCTTTACCATAATAGAGGTCAGTGCACGAGTATAGAGTGGTGGGTTACCGATTCGGTCCATAATATATGGAATACCACCAATATGGTCGAGGTGTCCGTGAGTAATAATCACTCCACGAATCTTATCCTTTCGATCTTCAAGGTATTTTGTGTTAGGGAGGATATAGTCTACTCCTGGTGTATCGTCATCTTTGAACTGAAACCCCATATCGATCACGATAATATCGTCTTTGTATTCGATAAGGGTCATGTTTTTTCCAATCTCTTCTACTCCACCAAGTGGAATAATACGGATTGAATCTCCAGCTGGAGGAATCACATCGTCTTGTTTTTTTGTAAGACGTACGTGAGGTGTGTGTGGACGACCAAAACTTCTGCGTGGAGAACGTATGTTGCGATGTGTCTCTCGAGGAGTATGTGGTGTATCGTTGTGTGTGTCTGATTGGTTCATATATGTATTGTTACGTTAGATTAATGTTTAATAAAGAATTTCCATACATCGTTTGTATTGATATACCACTCATGTACATTGAGAAAACGTTCTCCAGAAATGGTGAGTTGACCAAGTGTGATGTTTTTGACTCGTGTCGGTGTGATATATATAAAGTAAGGTGCATAGAGGAAGACGGCAGGGGTATCATCTTTAATTTCGGTTTCAAATGAAGAGAGATACTTTTTCTTTACGGCATCATCGGTTGTTTTTCGGTAATCTTCAAGAAGTTTGTCAGTTTTCGGGTTTGCGTACAATGCGATATTGAGTCCGGGGTCACTTCGTTGCGATGAGTGCCAAAATGGATACACATCGAGATCTCTTCCGAGAACTTCTCCAAAAAGAAGTGAATCATATTTACGAGGTCGAATGATATTTTGATTTAAATCGCCAACTTCAAAAATTTTTACTTCTACTCGTGCACCGAGTTGTTGCCAACGAGTTTGTATATTTTGAGCGAGTGCTTTGAGTTCAGGTGCATCAGAGGTAGAAATAGAGAAAGAGAGGATCTCAGTATCTTTACCTGTCTTTTTTTCGTACACTCCTTGATCGTTAAATACCCACCCTGCTTTTTCAAGAATTGCCCGAGCGTCACTCAAACGTTCTTCAGGTGTTGTTTCAGTAGGGTCGGTTGTGTTGGTGTGAAGTGGACCATTGAGTGCTTGTCCATAACCCACAAGAACCTCTTGAATAATTTGATTTTTATCAAGTACACGATCAAGCGCAACACGTACTTCTTTGTTTACCAATACTGGATTTTCATTTTGATTGAAAAATACACCAAAGACACGAGGAAGAGGTTGGGTAATAGTACGTGAGTTATTTGTACTGAGTAACGCAACGTTTTGTGGAGATATACTGTTCACACTTTCGATATCTCCATTTTCAAATCCATCAAGTAAATTTTTTTCGTTTGTATAAAATTTTAATACGAGTGTATCGATATATGGTCTACCGAGTGAGTATTTTTTGAATGAATGGAGGGTGTATGTTGTCGGGAGGCCAGATGCATTTGTTGCAAATGAGTCGACTGAATACGGTCCACTACCGACTGGTTTAGTGTTAAAAGTGCTAAAAGGAAAACTTTCAGTATCTACATTTTTCCAAATATGTTTTGGCAAAATACCAAGCGTGGTGTTTTGAATAAATGGGGAATATGCTTGTTTGAGTACAAATCTCACTGTGTGTTCGTCAATTTTTTCAACTTTTACACCATCCCAGTTGCTTCGACGAGGACTTTTTAAAAATGCATCTTGTGCCTTTTGGACTGTAAATTCAATATCGTCAGCGGTGACAGGTGTGCCATCGTGAAATACAGCAGTCTTTTTCAATATAAATGTATATGTTAATCCGTCTTCTGAAATAGAGTATTCTTCAGCAAGATCTGGGTGTAATCCACCGTCAGATGTTGCCTTCATCAAACCAGAATAGACAAGAGATGTAAGATCTCGATCTGCATCAGAAATTGCAAGGATAGGATTTATAAACCGAGGTGACCCTACAATACCTTCAGTAATGCTTCCACCATAGTCAGGTACTTCTACCAAAAAAGACTTATTGAGTGTGTACAGTAGGACAAGTCCAGAAATTACACAGATGATACTTATACATGCAAAAAGTATCTTTTCTGTAATAGAAAATGATGAAATAAGAGATCGTATAGTAGTATAGTGAGTCACTATCCACCCTTTGTGTGCTCTAGTGTCAGGTAGTTTGGTTTCCACGAAAAATTGTGTTAATGAGTTAAAACACTGAGTAGTCTAAAAAAGACGAGAGGAATTAGTTCAGTCGAAGTATAGCAAATGAAAGGGCAGTAAAAATCACTGCAATAACAATAGTTGCAATAAATACTACTTTCTCACCTCCTCGTTTTGTATGATGTCCAGATGAGAAACTATCACCTCCAAAAGCACCTCCAAGACCAGCTTCTGATCTCTGGAGCAGTACACCTCCGATGAGGAGTACAGATAGTGCGATCTGAACATACGGAATTAAGTTAACAATACTCATGTTGGGAACAGTATAACAGATAGGGAATAAAAAGGTATATTGACACAACAGTATTATATTGTACTTTTTGTTGACTTGTTAACAATCAAAAATTATACTGTATGCGTACATTAATAGAATTATTAAGCAAAAGATAATATGAAAAAAACAGAGACGAAAAAAACGACCATACAACCTCTTGGAAATCGAGTGCTTATACGACCTTTTACAAAAGAAGAGGTTACAAAGAAAAATAATTTTGGCATTATTTTGCCAGATGCTGATAGTAAACAGAAAATGGAGCAAGGGACAGTGTTGGCAACAGGTCCAGGACTATATGTAGACGGAAAACTTGTAAAAGTAGGAGTACAGAAGGGAGATGTAGTTGCGTTCTCAAAATATGGGTTTGATGATATTGAAGTAGATGGAGAGATACTGTATTTAATAAAGGAGGAGAATGTGTTAGCAATCTTAAAAAATTAAAATGTAAATATCAAAAATTAAAATAAAAGCATTCACATTTTCCATTTTGATTTTTAAATTTTGAATTAACTATTATGTCAAAACAAATACTATTTAATGAAGAGGCACGAAAGGCACTCAAGCGAGGAGTAGATGTTGTTGCTGATGCGGTGAAAATTACCATTGGTCCAAAAGGTCGTAATGTAGTCCTTGATAAAGGATATGGTGCACCGATTATTACCAATGATGGCGTGTCGATTGCAAAAGATATTACATTGAAAAATAAGTTTGAGAATATGGGTGCCGAGATTATCAAAGAGGTGGCAACCAAAACTAATGATGTAGCTGGAGATGGTACCACTACTTCTGTTGTGCTCACGCAAGCAATTATTCAAGAAGGCATGAAGCATACATCGCAAGGTCTTGGGGTGATGGGTGTGCGATCTGGCATGGAAGCCGCAACAAAAGATGTTGTCGAAGCGTTGAAGCAGATGTCTAAACAGATAAAAACGAAAGAGGAAATCCGTCAGGTAGCACATATTTCAGCTGAGTCGGAAGAGCTTGGAAAAATTATTGCAGATACGATTGATCAGGTGGGTACTGATGGTGTGGTGACTGTCGAAGAGTCACAGACATTTGGTATTGAATCTGAGGTTGTTGAAGGTATGCAGTTCGATAAAGGATATATCTCTGCGTATATGGTTACTGATACAGCTCGTATGGAAGCTGAATATAAAGATGCTCCGATTTTGATTACCGATAAAAAGATTTCTGCAATCAAAGACATTCTTCCGCTACTTGAAAAAATCGCAGCAACCGGAAAGAAAGATTTGGTGATTATTGCAGATGATGTAGACGGTGAAGCATTAAGTACGTTTGTAATCAATAAACTTCGAGGTGGTTTCAATGTGCTCGCAGTCAAAGCGCCTGGTTTTGGTGATCGAAAGAAAGAAATGTTGGTGGATATTGCAACAGTAGTTGGTGGTACTGTTGTATCAGATGAGACTGGGGTACGACTCGATACTGCTGAGCTTGCTCACCTCGGACGTGCATCAAAAGTGGTTGCTTCAAAAGACGCAACGGTGATTGTTGGTGGAAAAGGTAAAAAAACAGATATCAAGGATTGTCAATGGATTCAAAAACTTCAGACT
>CAZVIO010000008.1:468-8820 GCA_964627615.1 uncultured Candidatus Saccharibacteria bacterium | reverse complement strand
AAGCACAGCGAGATGCAACAAAAGCAAAATATGATATAGAAAAACTCGATGAGCGCATTGCAAAGCTTTCTGGTGGAGTAGCGGTTATTCGCGTGGGGGCTGCCACTGAAACAGAGATGAAATACTTGAAACTCAAGATTGAAGATGCGGTGAATGCAACTAAAGCAGCGATTGCTGAGGGTATTGTGATCGGTGGAGGTTCTGCATTGGTGCGTGCAAGTGAAAAAGTTCGCACAGCGTTTGCAAAGACTGCAGATAAAGTAAATACAGAGTATAAAGTAGGGTATGAAATTGTACTCAATGCGTGTGAGGTTCCGCTTCGACAGATCGCGGTCAATGGTGGAAAAGGTGATGGGTCTGTGGTGGTAGAAAAAGTAAAGGCGCTCAAAGGAAATGCCGGGTATGATGCGTTACATGATGTGATGGTTGATGATATGTTCCAGAAAGGAATTATTGATCCGGTGAAAGTAACTCGTACCGGGCTTCAGAATGCAGCCTCTGCGTCGGCTATATTCCTGACAACAGAGGTGATTATTACTGATGAGCCGAAAGAAGAAAAAGCTTCACCTGATATGGGAGGGATGGGATACTAAAAGTAGAAGGTTAGTAGTAGAAGTTAAAAATACCACCCCAAGAACACCTCTTGGGGTGGTATTTACGTATTTATAAAAATGTGATATGGTGATAAAGGAGGACAATTTTGTCTAAATCGTATATGATCGCGCTGGTGCTTGCATTGGGTCTGCAGGCAGGCACCATTGGGCTTGTAGTGCCCGGGATTAACCCTAACTACACGGCGCAGTTGCCGCCGGACCAAAGCAACAACACGGGGGTTTCGTTGAGCAACTTGCTCATTCAGAATCCTCAAAACTTTTTCGCATTTACGTCTCAAACCGATTCCGGTCCGCGGAATCTGATTGGCTACTTTGATCCGATCCTACCTGCTTTGCAGGTAGTCTGGACCACACCGTATGTGGCGTGGGTGCCGTTGGATGAACCGAATTTCGAACGGTTCATTCCACCGCCAACTGGCTGTGAGGTGACGCATTCATGTCCACCCCCACCCCCGCCCACATGTTTACATGATTGTCATCCACCCCCGCCTCCCGGCGGCTGTGAAGTGACCGGTACATGTCCACCTCCACCACCCCCTCCGCCACCTCCTCCGCCACCAGCGGTAGAGGTTCCGGAAGGGAACCAAATATTGTTCGTTATAGCTGGGTTGATGCTCGTAACCTATCTCCATCACCCTCAAAAAAAGAGATAGGCTCTCTACCGGCTAAGGTGTGTTCGCACACCTTAGCCGGCTTTTTTATGGTATAATGGAAAAAATTATTTTTAACACAAACAAATATGCAAGAGAAAAATTTTATACAAAGAAATCTCGGATGGATTGTTCCAGTGGGTATTATTGCGGTGTTGGTGATGTGGGGTGTTTCTGTATACAACGGACTTGTCTCAAAAAATGTTGCTATTGATGCACAATGGGCACAAGTAGAAAATCAACTTCAGAGACGTTTTGATTTGATTCCAAACCTTGTTGCCACAGTGAAAGGTATAGCGGGTCAGGAACAAGAAGTATTTGGTGCAATCGCTGATGCACGTACACGATATAGTGGTGCAACAACAGTAGATGCAAAAGCACAAGCTGCAGGGCAAGTAGAATCAGCTCTTGGAAGACTTCTCGTTATTGCAGAAAATTACCCACAACTTCAGTCATCTGGTGCATTTCGTGACCTCATGGTTCAACTCGAAGGTACAGAAAATCGTATTGCAACAGAGCGTATGAATTATAATAATCAGGTGAAAGTGTTAAACGCTTCAGTAAAACGACTTCCAACTATGTTGTTTGCTCGAATATTTGGTATCAATGAACGAGCGTACTTTGAAGTAAGTGCTGAAGCGCAAACAAATCCTACTGTAGATTTCAAAAACTAATTTTTCTGAGGATTTTCTCATGAAAAAAATTATAAGTACATTTTTGTTTATCTTTCTTATGCTCCCTACTGTCGCGGGGGCATTTGATGTACCTACTAAACCATCAAGTTATGTAGCAGACTATGCTGGATTACTCTCAGGAGATGAAAAACGTTCCCTTGAGGAAAAGTTAAATGTATTTGAACAAACAACTACTAATGAAGTTGTTGTTGTGACTATTACGTCTCTCAATGGTGAAGAGATTGCTGATGTTGCTCAACAAATATTTACTTCATGGGGGATTGGTAAGAAAGATAAAAATAATGGAGTGCTTTTGCTTATAGCACTTGATGATCGCAAGACTCGGATTCAAACAGGTTATGGTGTGGAGGGAAGTCTTACCGATCTCGGTACGTCATATATCCAAAGTGACCTCATCACTCCAGCATTTCGTGCAGGTGAATATGCAAAAGGAATGAATGATGCCGTTGATGCTATGATTGAAGCACTTGGTGGAGCTTCGATTGTTCCAGAAAATTATGTTCCAGAAAAGAAAGATGGTTTACCGTGGGACTTTATATTTATCGTCGGATTTATTGTGCTTCAGTGGCTTGCTGCAATTCTTGCTAAATCAAAATCATGGTGGGGAGGAGGTGTGCTCGGAGGTGTCGTGGTATTGGCAATAATGTGGTTTACAGGCATCTTCTCGATTCTGTTTCTTATTACATCGATTGTATTTGGATTATTTTTTGATTACATAGTATCAAGTGCATACGCGAAAAGTAAGCTGTCTGGAAAGAGTTTGCCGTGGTTTTTTGGTGGAGGAGGAAGGAGTGGAGGAGGATCTTTTGGTGGAGGAGGTTTTGGCGGTTTTGGAGGAGGTTCTTCTGGTGGTGGAGGAAGTTCTGGAAGTTGGTAATCTATTATCAGGTACAATTGTTATGGTATGAAAAAATATAATGTTCCAGAAATAAAAGATAAAGAACTACATCGGATTGTAACGACGACTATTATTTATAAAAAAAATAAAGGTCAGTATATATATCTCATTACAAAACGTTCAGCTCAAAAGAAAGTACATCCAAATAAATGGACAGTACCTGGAGGAGGACTTTCAACTGATGATTATGTGCATCTTACACCGAGTACCACAGGTGCTCCTCAGTGGTATGGAGCGTTGAATAATTCTTTGCTTCGAGAAATAAAAGAGGAGGTCGGTTTGAAAATTGGTAAACCAGAGTTTCTTGTCGACCTTACATTTATTCGTCCAGATGGTATACCAGTTATTGTATTTAGTTATTTCGCTCAGTATATTTCTGGTCAGGTAAAATTAGATGAAGATGCGGTTGATTATAAATGGGTGACGCTCAAAGAAGCAAAGAAATACGATTTGATAGATGGTATTTGGGAGGAGATAAGAGATACTGAGAAGATCTTGAAAAAGAGATAAGGAGGTAGGGAGATGTCGGATAGTGGTTTATTTCGACACGAAGCCCTATCCTCATCTTCTTCTCCGGCTTTGCATTCTTCGAGGCAATATTTAGTTGGTGTGGGTTTTATGCGGCGATAGAGAAGAATACGTGTCCGGTGGAGTAAATTTATGGCGAATAAAAATCTTACAAACGCAAAGAAAGCAAAGAACGATGAGTTTTATACTCAATTTTCAGATATTCAAAAAGAGATTGGATCATATCTTGAATATGATCCGAATACTTTTAAAAATAAAGTTGTTTATTGTAACTGTGATGACCCTTTTGAAAGTAATTTTTTCCGTTACTTTGTTTTAAACTTTAATCGGCTCGGATTAAAGAGCCTTATTACAACAAGTTATAAACCATCTCCTGTTGCCAATACACAGTTGGGTTTGTTTGGTGATGATAAAACTCTGGAAAAATCAAAAGGTCGTCCAAAAGTAACTGCTAATAAATTCATAATTAACGAAGTTGGTGATGTAGATGGTGATGGTTCGTTTACATTAGAAGATATAGCAAAACAACTTAAAGCAAACAAAAATAATGAATGGGCTCCACTTGAGAGTGATGGTGATTTTAGGAGTAATGAATGTGTTGAATTGCTCAAAGAATCTGATATTGTTGTTACCAATCCACCATTTAGTTTATTTAGGGAGTATGTTAAACAATTAATTGATAACAACAAAAAATTTATCATTATCGGCAACATGAATGCTTTAAAATATACGAATATATTTCCATTAATTCAGAATAATAATATTTGGCTCGGTGTTTCAAATGGAGCAAAGACTTATATTAAACCTGATAAAACTGAACAAAAAATGGGCAACACTTGTTGGTTTACTAATATTGATCACGGAAGACGTCATCAATGGCTACCTCTAATGACGTTAGAGGATAATTTAAGATATAGTAAACATAAAGAAATTAATGGTAAAAAGTCTTATGATACATATGATAATTATGATGCTATAGAAGTGCCGTTTACTGATGCTATTCCAAGCGACTATAGTGGATGTATGGGGGTACCAATTAGTTTCTTAGATAAATACAATCCAGATCAGTTTGAAATTATTGATATGCTAAATAGATATACCTTACTTGATGCTCAAGGCACAAATGAGGACGTAAGAAAGAGACGCTCACATACGTGCAATATAAAGGGTAAACCTGTGTTTTCAAGAATCGTAATCCGGCATAAGAAGAAATAATATGGAAATATTAACATCAGTCGTAAAATGGCTATTTAATAGCAATTCTGCAGGAATTTTAACGGTATTTACGGGATTTATAGCGTGGCAAATTTATCGATCACAGATAAGACTGAGAGAAAAAGAAGCTGCGATTGTTTTGTTGAATGAAATTAGGTATGCCGAAAATGCACTAAAGATAATTACGGCTAGTGGGTTTGATGTACAAAATGAAATGATCTCAATTTTACCAGTTAGCAATAGTTGGGATAAAAATTATCAGATTTTTACTCGATATCTAAGTGGAGACGATTTTAGGTTGCTTAGTGATTTCTTTAATGGTTGCAGGGCGGCACAATCTGAACTGGAGCAATGGCGTAGATATTTTGTTGTAGCACGGGAGGAAAAGGGTAAGGAGATACAGATTAGATTAGTGTGTTTAGCTGAAAGTTGTACAAACAATGATGATTACGAGCAAAAAAAGAAAAAAATTTTAGATAGAACACATGAGGAGGATTTCATTTTTCCTTTTGGAAAACCAGAAAGATACTTTTCACAATATGTGCATTCACTTCCTCAGATTTCAGGTACAACAATACTAGCCAGCTTAAGTAAATTAGCTGAAGAAAAATAACAATGAAAACAATCTTAAAAAATGACATTACAATTAAAGAAGTCTGTGAGGGATTTGAATACAACGAACTTGAAGGGAAGGGGTTGTTTGGTCTATCTGGCAAACTAACAATTCAACCAGAATATCAACGTAATTATATTTACGCTGACGGCAAAAGAGATGTTGCTGTAATAGATTCAATTTTGAAAGGTTATCCAATAGGTCTGATTTATTTCAACCAAGTTGGTAGAGATGAATTTGAAGTGTTAGATGGACAACAGCGCATCACAAGTATTGGTCGATTTGTAAAAGGTCAATTTCCCGTCAAGGATAAAAATGGTCATGAGCAGTATTATAGCGGTATGGCTAACAGTCAGCGTGAGCAAATCATGAACACAAAGCTGTTGGTGTATATATGTGAAGGGGATGAACCAGAGATTAAAGACTGGTTTAAAACTATTAACATCGCAGGAGTGCCTTTAACTGAGCAAGAAATTCTTAATGCAGTGTATTCTGGACCGTTTGTTACGCGAGCTCGTGAAGAGTTTAGTAATAGTCAAAACGCTAACGTCCAGAAATGGAGTGCATACATTGCAGGTGATATAAAACGTCAAGCATATTTGGAACGAGCTTTAGATTGGGTTTCTAGTGGTGATATTGATAGCTATATGAGTAAACATCGTAATGATAAAAATATTACTGAGCTAAAAAAACATTTTGATACTGTTATTGATTGGGTTTCAACTACGTTTACTGAAGTCGAAAGTGAAATGAAAGGCTTAGAGTGGAACAGATTGTACCAGATATATCATAAGAATAAATACAATCCCGCAACCGTTTCTGCTACGGTCCAAAAACTTTATGCTGATGGTTTTGTGAAAAATCGTCGGGGGATTTTTGAGTATGTGCTTGGAGGAGAAGTTGATACAAAACTGCTTGAAGTGCGAGTGTTTGAGGATTCAACGAAACGTTCTGTATATGAAGCTCAAACTGCCAACGCAAAGAAAAAAGGAGTTTCAAACTGTTCTCATTGTGCAATAGGTCATGATGCAAACAGAGATAAGATTTGGAGTATTGCAGATATGGACGCCGACCACGTTGCTGCATGGAGCAAAGGTGGTGCTACTTCAGCAAAGAATTGCGAGATGTTGTGTAAAACCCATAATCGAGCAAAAGGGAACCGATAAAAATTATGTCTCTAAATGATTTTGGTAAATGGCTAAATAATAATCAAGGCATTCTCTCGGTTATTCTTTTCATACTGACAATTATTTTGGCTTGGTTCACAGGTTTTTTAAAATGGATAAGAAACGAAATCTCAAGGGAAAATAGAGCGAGTAAAATCATCTGTGCTTGGAGTTTATTTTCAGATAAAGAGGACACTGAATTTTTTGAATATAAATTTGCACCACGATTTCAAAATAAAACAGATGAAATTATCAAAGACTTTTGGATAAATTTTGCAACTTCTGGATTTGATCTGACATTAAATCAAACACCGCAAATTTCTCTATTTGATGGATGGAATGTAAGGGGTGATGCTCTTAATCTAGTATCAAAAGACAGCTGCAAGTTTGCTCCTCAAAATTTTATTGAGCCATTTGAAATTATTATTAAACTGAGGAAAAAATTACCTGAGCATGGAGCATGGCTTTATATTTCTTATGGAATTCCAAATTCCAAGAAGATTGAATTAGACTATCGCCTAACATACAAGGAACTCAAGAAATTTATTGATGGTAGTGATCATTCGGGACAGAAGTTTCTTAAATACATTGGAATGACAGCCAATAGAAAATAGATTTAGTCACCATTTCTCAAAAAAATAGGGATTTTACACTTTTACATTATCCACAGTCAACTTGTAAAAGTAGCATAAAGTTGGTATTGTGATGATATGTCTACATGGATTCAAAATAAGCGTAAAATAGCAGGTATTTCTCAGGCAGAGGTTGCTCAGGTGCTTGGTATTTCTCGCCCTACGTATATAAAACTTGAAAAAGGGGATGTGAAGCCTACAGAAGAACAAAAGTCTCTTTTGGCAAGTATGTTTGACGTTTCCAAAGAAACAGTAGAAGTAAATAGTCGCGAAGATGTAAAAATTGAAATAAAACCAAAAGAAATCCCTAAAGAGAGTGTAGAAAAGTTTAAGCAAATTTTGCTCTATATTGTGAGTAAAGTTGGGGGGAGACCTAATATTGGACAAACTGCATTATATAAACTGTTGTATTTTATTGAATTTGATTATTACGAAAAATATCAAGAGTATCTCATCGGTGCAAAATACATAAAAAACACTCATGGACCAACTCCTACTTCATTTGCAAAAATAGCTCGTGATTTGGAACAAAAAGGAAAACTTGTTGAGGTTAAAAGTAAATATTTTAATTACGATCAGACAAAGTACATGGTGACGTGTGAGCCAGATGTTTCTCTGCTTTCAGCGCAACAGCTCAAACATATCGATGATGAGCTTGTTCGTCTTGCCTCAAAAACAGCAAAAGAGTTATCTGAGCTATCTCATAAAGATACTCCATGGAAAGTAGCACAAGATCGTCAAGAGATTAACTACCGCCATGTCTTTTATCGTCCTGATGAAACTTCTGTATCGGATAACTAATTCTTTATCGTATGAGCACCTTTTCTTCACTTCCGCTGTTTGATAAAGAACTTAAAAAGCTTTCAAAGAAGTACCCCACACTTCCATCTGATATTGATGATATAAAGCCTATCTTACTTGATTGTCCTACGGGAACTGGAAAGAACTTTATTATTGTAAAAGTTTCTGGGGATGTAAAAGTTATCAAGGTTGATGTTCACTGCGAATCCTTGCGATCACGATCAATCAGACTTATCTATGCATATCATCAAGATAGAATTGAATTTATGTATTTAGAAGTATATTTTAAGGGAGATAAAGAAAATGAAGATAGAGGTAGGATTGAGGAATATCTGGACAGTGTAAAATAGAAATAACACACTAAAAAGTGGAGTTTTCCACAGGTGACCTCCTGTACTGGTGAACAATTGTTCACTGTATAATGGAGAGGTGTCAAAAAACAGAGTAATTTTTCATATGGATGGGGATGCTTTTTTTGTTGGATGTGAGGTGGCAAAAAATCCGAAATTAAAAGGTCTTCCAGTGGTAACCGGGCAGGTG
>CAZVIO010000008.1:0-458 GCA_964627615.1 uncultured Candidatus Saccharibacteria bacterium | reverse complement strand
TGAGGTCAAAAAAGAAAAGGTTATTTTTCACATGGATGGTGATGCCTTTTTTGTCGGCGTTGAAGTAGCAAAAAATCCTGCGTTGCGTGGAAAGCCAGTTGTGACAGGAGAGGAGCGTGGGATTGTTTCTGCGCTCTCGTACGAAGCCAAAGCGCTCGGCATAATCCGTGGTATGCCTATTTTTCGTGTAAAGAAAAATTTCCCAAACGTTTTGGTGTTGCCGGGCGACTATGCGTCCTATGTCATGTATTCAGAAAAAATGTTTGATATTGTGCGCCGGTATGCAGACGACGTGGAGGAATACAGTATAGACGAATGTTTTGCAGACCTAACAGGACTCGACAGACCGCTCCACATGACATACACACAAATAGCCGAAAGAATTAAAAGAGAAGTGGTGGCAGAACTCGGGCTTTCGGTCTCTATTGGTCTCGCGCCGACAAAAGTCTTAGCAAAAG
>CAZVIO010000007.1:6910-20421 GCA_964627615.1 uncultured Candidatus Saccharibacteria bacterium | reverse complement strand
TGCGATTTCTCAGTATGCGCAGACTACAATGCGAAATATTGTGGGTGAAGTAACACTCGACGAGCTTCTTTCAAGTCGAGACAAGATCGCAGATCGAATCCGAGAGATTGTTGATAAAGAAACGGATGCATGGGGACTCAAAGTACAAAATGTAGAGCTTAAAGATGTGAGTTTGCCTGCAGAAATGGAGCGCACAATCGGTAAACAAGCAGAAGCAGAACGAGAGAAACGAGCGGTGATTATAAACTCAGAAGGGGAACTTGCGGCATCAGAAAACATTGCAAAGGCAGCAGCGATGCTCGCGCATACACCAGGAGCATTGCATTTGCGTACATTGCAGTCTATAAACGATATGTCTTCAGATCAGAGTAACACCGTGGTGTATATGGTTCCAATAGAGGCACTCAAGGCACTTGAAGGGTTCATGAAAAAATAGTTTACAAAAAACCGCTTTAAAGCGGTTTTTTGTTTCTGATCGTATACACTAAGCTCGATCTACATATTTTTTGAAATTATCTAAAATTGCTTGCCAACCAGCTTTTTGCATTTCAACTGGATTTTCTTCTTCTGGGTCAAAAGTTTCTACTATTTTGTAGGCATCGCCTTCTGGTACAAACTCCACTTTTACTTTTCTACCATCTTCCATAATGTATTCAATGAGTTTGTTCTCCTCGATTGCAGTATAGGTTCCTTTCATATCAAAACCATGTGCACCGTCTGTACTTTCCATGCGAGTGGTAAATTCTTTACCGACCATGAGGTCTTGGGTGGCATAGGGAGCACACCAGTCATTTGAAGCAAAACACCAGTGTGTAATATGTTCTGGTGCAGTCCAGTATTCCCAAATTTTTTCAATGGGTGCGTTGATTAAAGTTTCTACGGTGATGGGTATATTCATAATGAATACATAATACCTAACTCTATAAAAAGAAACCATATTAGAGATGAGGTGTATCTATTGAACTAACCAACTGATGATGTGGTATAGAAATATGTACTCAATAAAGAAACAAAAAAATAGGAAAAACCGCCGACCGAAGCCGACGGTTTGCTCTCGAGTGAGAGGTTAGATAATGTTACCTTATCAGGTCGTGCATGATGAAACACTCTACACACTGGCACTTTCTGCCAGTCTGCTCACCATGTACAACTGATCGCCCTCTGTGGCAACGGTGTTCATAGGGTTCTCGTACGTTGCAGCCGTCACAAATGGTTTCTGGCGACGAACTGGTTCCAAGCAGAAATTTAATGGCGTCTGGACGTGTGAGTTTAAGGATATGTTGAGTCTTATTGACCATTACACTTGTTACTTTCATATCCCATCCATATTTTTCTGCAACCTTCGAAAGGTCGCTTTTTTGTTCGATCATGGTAGTAGTTACTCCTTCTAAACTTATAGTATCGATTTTAAGAGAAATAGCAGTATCAGTTTTTCCAGTTGGTTTGTTTGCAATTCTTATGATTTTTGATAGTATTTCTGTATTAGATTGCGAAGTTAATTCTGATCACTAACAATAGTGGTTAGATAAAGTTCACAATATTCCGCGGTACACTGTGGTGGAGTGAGGTTGGGTAGGGACCCAACCGCAAGACCTTTTGAGATACAATTGAGCTGTGCGAAATTTTATCCAAAAGGTGTACAGCTCCTGTAAGGAGAGCGACTGACCCACAGTCGATTGCGAAGTTAATTCTGATCACTAACAATAGTGGTTAGATAAAGTTCACAATATTCCGCGGTAGCTCAGTGGTAGAGCAAGCGACTGTTAATCGCTTGGTCGTAGGTTCGATCCCTACCCGCGGAGCCAGTACTTGACATTATATATAATATGTGTCAAGCTTAGAAGCAGGAGGTTTTGATGTCTAAGTATTCTAGGTCGGGTGGTAAATACACAGGTAACCACACGACCCTCATCCCGCTTGCTACAATAACCTGTGACATCGCAAACTCAATACCAGAAGTAACAAAAATTACACCTGGTTTCATCAAGGCCGGTTTGAAGTCTGTCTCAGGACAGCGTCGAGTAAAGATTATAGACGAGCACAAGCACTGCATTTATTTATCTGTGAGAGATAACAATTCACACCAGGAAGTTCGTGTATACGTAACGGACATCCAGGAAGCGAGAACAGCTATCGCTCGTGGATTAAGAAATGCAGGCATCGGTATTCGTTTTACAAAGGACTAACCGCTCGCAGAAGCCATTGCTTTTGCGAGCGGCTTCTATTTTATACAAAAAAGCAAACTCTTAATTTCTTCCAGTACTAAGCTTGGAAAAGGATACCCTCTGATCCAATCTATTGTTCGAAAATCGTTTTCCAGAGCGAGCCCAGTAGAAAAGACAGACGAAAAATCGTTTGTCTTTTCTTTTAGTCCTTTGTTTTCAACATTTTTTACATCATTCAGAGGTTCTAACCTTTCTTATAGCTTTCACCTGTTTACTAATTTTTTTCATCGGAAGTAATGATTTCTCTATATCTATACTCAGTATTTTGTCTTTTATTATGAGGTTCGAACCTAATGTAGATAATATTCTTTTTCGGACCGAAACGCTTCCATGTGTAAATTTTTCTTTCGCTTGTTCGATAAATGCAAGCATTTCATCCGCTGTTCTATTCCACTGATCAACCTAAACATCAGTTGAACACACCTAAATAACTAGTTAAGATAAAGCTGAACCATTAAATAATTCTTTTAATAAATTTTAAGTCTTCTTTTGAGATTATATTCTCAGGTAGTGCATTGACAGGAAAGTAGCGCCACTCCTTGAACTTCTCAGGCTCCATTAAGGTGGGATTTTCGGTAATCTTACATTCTACGAAATACACGCGATCACCTTCCTTGACTCCATTTTTTTGTCCAACGACTCGAGTAAACTCTGCATGAGTCACTCCAATTTCTTCTCGAAGCTCTCTTTTTAAAGAATCAATGAGTGTTTCTCCTGCTTCACCTCGACCACCGGGATATGTCCAGACAGGTTTTCCTGGCACATATTCTCTTAATCCCATCAATACCGAGTCATCTTTTTTAATTAGAGCAAAGATGCACAATTGATCAGGTACTAGATTATATTTAGAGAGAAGGTACTTAGTATTGAGTGAATTTGAAAGCATCTCTACACTTGGAAGTCTTTCAGGTCTTTTTCGTTCATAGTCATAGAACTTTCCAAATTTAGACTGAAGAATTCCTATGTAATATTTTATGTTTGTTTTAAAGTATCTGACAGTATTGTGTGAGTCAGTATGATTCAGAAATATCTTTCCACTTTGGTTGTCTATTTCTTCACTATAAAAAATATCCTTCCATGTATCTAGGTAAATCTTCTTATGGTCTTCCTTCTTTTCATTATTCTTTTTTCTAATACTCATTGTTGCAAAATGAAAGTGTTCCACAAATGCTTCCTTACAATCTATGATTGAATATCCTGCATGCCAAAGTTTAAGGGAAAGATCACCGTCGCCATAATAGAAAGGATATTTCTTCTCCTCGCAGAAACCGACTTCTTCAAGTGCAGATCGAAGATACATCCCATGGTTAATTGAAAGTTTGTGTCCAAGTGTTTGTCGTACGTAATACATTTTTTCATATGGAAGATTTCTCCAGTAGAATGCGATACCCCCGATTTTTTCTCCTAAATTAAGTTTTTCTTCAAAAAGTGTGTACGCATTCATTATTGAGTCACGAAGAATAAGACAGTCGTCGGAAAGCATTACTATATATTTTCCGTGAGATGCTTTAAAGGCAATGTTCATATAATATCCCCAGGTTTTTTTCGATATTTCTTTTCCTTTCCAATTTCCGTTGTTGTGTTGAAGAATTAATATTAAGTCTTTCTGTTTTGCCAGATAACTAATGCTGCCATCTGTCGATCCTCCATCAATGACTATGATTTCATAAGGAACCGATATGTAGTTTTCTCGAATCGTCTTCAGAGCATTCTTAATAAAAGATTTTCGATTGTAACTTCCAAGGACGATAGAGATAGTAGGTGAATTCATAAATGTTATTTATTGATTTAATGATTTTATCAAAGCACTTGATAAATTTCAATATTTGTTGTATCGTCACCTGTAGAAAGGAGATGAGATGAGACTAATCGAACATTCAAACCTGTCTGAAGTTTCTTCGGAACAACTCTTGGTCTTGATCCGTCACGGTGTCGACGTGCCGACATTGTCACAGGATCTGAATCAACCATTGATTGAGAATACAAAGCCTGATATCAGGACCCTCAGCAAACAACTGATTCGCTTCTGTGGAAGAGTTGGTGTGTCCAAGATCATTATTTATCACAGCAACCGCCTTCGTGCGATTCAGACAACAGACATCATAGCGGAAGAACTTTTTACCGCGAATCTGTCAACCGAGATTCAAGAAACTGCCGGGATACGAGAAATCTATCAGGGTAACTTCAGAATCAAAGAAGACCATATTAATGGCACTGAGTACAAGCCACTTCTTGATGCGTGGATTGCATGGCAACATAAGTTGGATAGTCACGAACTGCTTTATCGTTTTGGTGACCCCGTCACTGACTCGTCGGGCAAATCTGAATACCCTAACTTAGTTGGATGGTTTGAAGAATTCGGCGAACATCAAGCCGATTTTTCACTCCGTTTGTACAAATTGCTGAAAGATGTATTCGAACAAACAAGAACAGGAATTCGGGTTATAGTTGGTCATCAAGCATCGTGTTCTCGCATACAACGCATCTTAAGTGCAGCATCGAGATTACAGAGTGCGGACCAGTTTGAACCGGGAGCTTTTGTTCGAGTGCTTGAAAAAAGTGGAGACAGAATAACCATTGAACCCGCATGTGGTGTGGTTGTGAAAAAACCTCACCCTCCATTAATGATAAAGATTCTTCAAAAGGAAATTGCTTTCCTTGAGAGTATAGTCTAGCCAAGAGGTCCTGTGAAAACGGGACCCTTTTTGTTATACTTGATTCTATATGGATAAATACAAACTGACAGAAATAAAAGAAAAAGATAATAAGAAGATAACTTACATTTGGCACCCTGGAATCATTCCTGAGAGGATTCCTATTCAACAGGTATACGGGTTTTGCAGTACCTCAGAAAATCTTGTCGCTCTTGTTCGAGAAAAGGATGACGTACGTTTTACTCCTCCTGGTGGCGGAGCCGAAGAAGGTGAAACGGCACTTGAGACTCTCAGTCGAGAATTTATGGAAGAAGTTCAATTCCTTCCAACGGAAGTAAAGCTCTTGGGTTCGCTTGAGGTGATTAATCCTCATGCGGAAGAGGAAATTCAAAAGCATAATCTACAAGTACGATTTGTATGTAAGATTGGAATTTTAGATAAATTTATACCTCTTCAAGACAATGAGACAGAACAGAGGATTTTTGTTTACTACAAGGATCTCCCTGATTACATTGGTTTTATAAACAAATACACAAGTGGAAAGATTCAATACGACATGTACTGTGATTATTTGGAGGGTAAGATTCAGTTATGAAAATAGCAATTATTCAGCCACGTACATCATATTTTGTATCTGGATCAGAGAAGATATCATTAAAACATGCTGAATTTTTAGCTAAGCTCGGTCACACTGTTGATCTCTATACTTCAGATTTTAAAGGAATCGAACACACAACCTTATTTAAAGATTTTTTAAATAAAAAAATCAGAGGAGTGAACATTTTTTATTATAATGCGTCAGAACTTTCACCTGGAATTTATGATAGAGAACCAGACAGAGAACATGTTCGATGGAGAGACGAGTCAGAATCTTTTAATAGACTAATTTTCAAGGACCTGAATGATAATAAGCCAGATATAATTTTGGCATATTATTTACCAGATAACATATCTAAACCCCGGCACATTCCTAACGTTGTGTATCTCTCCGGATACTCAAAAAACCCAATTCCTTTTTATAAAAAATACATAGAATCGTGTGATGCCACGATAGCTATTAGTGAGGTCGTTTCAGAAAAATGGACAGAGGAAAAAAAGAACGTGAGATTAAATTATATACATGGGACAGGGGTCGACTATCCTCTTGTTATTCAAGATCAGATTCTGACCAAAGAAAAATACAATCTTGTATATGCAGGTAGATTGATTGAGCGAAAAGGAGTTCTGACGCTGTTGGATGTTTTTGAAAAAATTACTAAAGTAAGAAATGATATCCACTTGTGGATTCTTGGTGAAGGAGAATTGAATACGATCATGCGAGAAAGGATAATCGCTCTCGGATTACAAAATAAAGTAACGATGACTGGGTTGGTCGATAATCCATATGATTATTTTAATATTGCTGATATTTGTATATTTCCATCACATGAAGGAGATGGCCTCATGGGTACTGTGCTCGAATCTATGTCTGCTGGGAAAGCTATTATTGCAACCACAAATAATGGCAATGAAGATGTGATAACTCATAAAGTTAATGGGATTCTTCTTGAACCTAAAGACGAAGATGGGCTTGTTTCTTGTGTACTTGAACTTATTGATGACGAATCTCAAAAAAGGATTTTAGGTGATAATGCAAAGGAATTTATTATTCGCAATGTTACATGGGAAAAAAATATTATAAAACTTTCAAATATCTTGGAAGAGGTCGTTAATAAAGTGAATAAGAAGGATTCTATTTATTTCACACATCCAAATCCTTAGCTTTTTAGGAATGTCGCATTCATTGTGGCATTTACCACTCTCTCACCACACTAAAATGATCTGCATACGTACTTTGAATAACGGTTCTAACTTGATGTAGTTCGCGGAGCAAACTTGACAATATAATTATATTGTAATATAATTTGTATAGAACCACTGAATTGTGGTCACTGAGGAGAAATCCCAGTACACTTCCTGAATTGGAGAAACATCATGTCGAATCATGACGGTGAAATTATTCTCACCACGGATGCTTGTTTGACTCTCTATCTTCTTCCAAAAGCTCTGGAAACAGTGCAAAACAAAGAAGTAAGAATTCATCACCTTCACCTCACCCGAGGGCTTCGCTCTGGGCGGGGTGCATACAGGGTCATTCGAGGTCCAGAGGTGATACCATTCACGTTCAAGTATGTCGACCATGCAACCATGGAGCTGGTTGTTCTGGATGACACATACAAGGTTCAGTTTGATCACCCTAATCCTTGGGAGACTACAGTGACAAAGATGTACCCCGTCACTATACTTATCGCTGGTAAGAGTGAAATCAAACGGATGTAAATACAACCGCTCGTAGAAGCCCCTGCTTCTGCGGGCGGCTTCTATTTTATATAAAAAGTAAACTCTTCATTTCTTCCAGTGCTACATTCGGAAAAGAATACTCCTTTACCCACACAATCGTGTTGCATTCAATAAAATCTTCGGTAAAGAAGATGGAGGTGAAGGGCAAGGAGTATCTCAATACTCCGAATTGAGCCTCGAGTGGCTCAGAGCCCGTGGCCTGTATAAACTGTAGTTTCAATACTCCGCCGAAAGCCGTCGATAATTCGACAGGTTGTCGGCGGTTTTCTTTTTATATTGTAAATGCACTAAAAGTATGATTATATTCAAATCGGAAAGGAATAACTAAGTGACCACCTTGGAAATTTTAGGGAAAAAAGTTGAACAAGCTGAGTCTGAGTTTGCCAAAGAGTTGGATTTGGCATGTGCTGTCAGACCAAGCTTATCAGAAGCTCGAGCAAAGCTGTCCCGAGTTAAAAGCGAACTCGAAAAAGCAACCTCATCTTTTCAACAACAAGAAGCTGAAGATGAAACGTATTTTGATTGATATGATCCCACTACTCACAACAGAAATCTTTCTATTGCGAGTGGTGGGTTTTCTTTTTATATAAATTAATCGATATTCTCGCTAACTGTGACTTAGCGGACTTCACCCCAGGTTCGGAGTGCTAGTTGACAAAATTATACAAATAATGCATATTATTTTTAGAGGTTTATGAATGTCAATTGCAGATCAACTTTTTAAGGCGGGTGTGCTGTCGGAAGCAACGTATCGGATACACCAAGCTGATGAGCGACTCGGATCCAGTCAGCCGATGAAGGCTAACAAAGGACGATCCTTTACCGCATGCAATCAACTCGATACATGTACGTGCATGACCGAGTTTAAACAAGTGGCGAAAGAGATACTCGAAGCCGATTCGTCGCAGATCGACGCTGTTATCAATAAAGCTCACCGCTTTAAAAATGACAGTGATCCAGTAGCCAAGAAGTTCATTTGGTTTTTCTATGAACTTCGAGATCGGATGAAGAAGCTTAAACAGAACCAACGCGAAGCTCTTCTTAAGAAGGCTTTCCGTCGCCGCGGTTCTACTTTTGAGATAGAGTAGTTCATAAAAAAGAAGTAGACATAAGGCCGAACCGAAAGGAACGGTCTTTGTTTTATACTAAAAGCAAACCATTTATTTCTTCCAACGTCATACTCGGAAAATTATCTTTCACTCAAGTTAGGTGTTTTGTGGTAAAATTTACATCTCGGAGGTAAAAGAAAGATTGCTCTCGCTTGCTTTGCTCAAAGTCAATTGGAATAAAATGTAGTATATTTAAGATATGTATAAAAAAATAATTATTTCTTCTTTTGTATTTAACATACTTCTCGGGGCTTTTATGTTTGTATTTGGTGGGGCTGATGATAGTCACGGAGCACAACTACTTGGACTATTGGCGGTTATAATAGGTGTTGCTGGTATAGTGGTTTCTATTAGAAAATAAAGGGCACATACCCCAAACTCACGCCTCGACCAAGGTGTCCCTGGCTTAGGTCACCGAGGTATTACACCCTTTTTCTCGACGTCACATCTCGGAAATAAGAGAGGTGACTCCCTTATTTCGCTCGAAGTTAGTCGAAATAAATACAAATCGAATTCCTCTTTTTAAAAAGTGGTAAATAAACCATCCAGAGAGCTGTCGCTCCCTGAGCGGTTCTTTTTTAAGTAAACAGTAGAGTTTTTTGTTTGGTAAGAATAATCTCTGTGGTACTATGGTACATATGGTAACAATCAATCCGTACATCAACTTCAATGGAAATGCTGAAGAAGCATTTATATTTTACAAATCAGTGTTTGGTGGAGAGTTTACAGAGATTATACGTTTTAAAGATTTGGCTGGACCCGATTTTCCTGTCACAGAAAGCGAAGAAAATAAAATAATGCGTATTGTGTTGCCTGTTGGTAACACTATGTTAATTGCAAATGATGTTCCGGAAAGTATGGGAAGGGTAAATGAGAATGAGCAGAGATCTAAAATTACAGTTATTACAGAAAGTAAAGAAGAAGCAGATAAAATTTTCAGTGCGCTGTCTCTTGGCGGAACAGTGGAAATGCCACTTGCTGAAAGTCCATGGGGTACATACTTTGCGATGTTTAGAGATACATACGGGATCGAATGGACAGTAGAATATCATGGGTAATACTATCGAACCACATACATCAATGGTTGTTCAAAAAGATAGAGATGAAGGAATTGTGTTTCAAATCCAACCGTTAAATATACTCGAACGTATAGCGGATATGGTAATGCTCCCTGTGATGTATCTCGTATCAGGCGTTTTTAGAGAAATACCACAACGGACTCATAAATGGAATAGAAGACACTTATCTTCTCATGAGGTGAATCATCTTGATAAAAATATGATGATAACAGTTGAAGGGGTATCATCTGACCTACCAAGTTCAGATGGAGTACGTTTCCATATGCCGATTATTGGTGGGTGGAAAGATTATGTGGTACTTACTCCACCACATCCTGAATATGGTTGGTATGTTGGTTGGTGTAATGAAAAAGATGCTGGAGTTTCAAGAATTCTTCTTAAAGAGCCTGTTCGGTTGTTAATTGGTCCATATGACACATCTTTTTTTGCTATTTCCGTTGAAGGAAAACAACTTTCAGTATCAAAAATAGGGAACGGGAGTATTGGTGATCATAGTGTGTTTGCACAAAAATATCTTCTTCTGTAGAAGGTGTGTTGTCGATCTATCGATGTGTACATCCTATCCAACAACATGGTCTTCGCTTACCTTTGAGTAGATTTTCAGACATGATGCGTATTCTTTTTTTACGAGTCTCATCTTTTTTTGCTGACGTAATCCAACAAATCCATTCATTACGTGCAAGGGGAGTAATATCTTCCCATACAGTGCGCACAGTAGGTTGTGTGGCAAGAATATGTCTCATATCAAGAGGTGTGGTATGTACGGTACCGTTAAGAATTTTATGTATCATAGTAAGTATTCTACCAGATTCTGCTGAATAGTGGTTTTGTTAGTGTGCACTAATATTTGACATATGTCATATATATATGTTATAAAAAAATGGGAGATCTGTTATGGCCCAATGGCCAACACAAACAAGCGATTCTTTTTTTCAGAAAAATAAAGAGGTGCTGCTCAAGGTGGGTGAAGATGAATTCACCTATGAAGACCTTATGTCGTGGCGCTGCCGTAACTTTATGGCAGCAAAGAGACTTAGCACTATCTTTGAGAGCCTTAACCCTAAGAGTGTAAAGGAACTCGCAAACAGGATGCATGCCGGCGATTTCTTTGAACTTGACGGGGTGGGCGAAGCATGTGCGTGGGTGTGGATGAATACACTTCATGCCTGTAAGATCGATGTAGATTCGTGGCTTGATACGAATCAAAAAATCTCAACCATGCGCCATAACGGGAAGCGCAGACGAGGTCTCATGCACAACCCGGACAAGGTTATTCTTGTCAATCAAAAAACAGCGTGAAAGGAGGCGGGGTTTCAGACCCCGCCTTTGTGTTATTTAATCTTATATGTAAAGGTGGTTTCTGTTTATATAACTATTTGAGTAATGATATACTTTTTGTATGTATATAAAAGTACGAGTAAAAACCAATCAACGTTTTGAAAAAGTAGAAGTACAATCTCCCAATCATTTTATTGTTTCTCTGAGGGAAAAACCTGAAAGAAACCTTGCAAATAGCCGCATTATAGAGATATTTCAGGAGCGTTTTAAGACAAAAAATGTGCGAATTATACACGGAGCACATCATCCCGCAAAGATGCTGTCGGTTGGGTATTAACAGGTTGAAGAGGTGTGTTTAGGTGTATACTATATATGTGCCCTTTTAATCCATAATCCAACAAGTATGAATATAAGAATTCATAGTCCACAACTACCAGTAACACCAGCAGTAGAAGAATATGTGCTCAAGCGAATCGCTCCGCTTGGAAAATTGATCTCAGATCAAAATATTGTGTGTGAAATAGAGCTTGCAAAAACAACAAATCATCACAAGTCAGGTGATATTTTCAAAGCTGAGGTTAATATGGTTCTTCCAGATAAACATATTTATCTTGTGTCAGAAAAAGAGGATGTGTATCAAGCGATTGATGCATTGAGAGAGCAACTCGATCTCACTCTCTCAACACGAAAAGAAAAGAAACAAACATTGTTTCGTCGAGGAGCGTTAAAGATCAAAGATATGATTAAAAATTTAAGAAAAATATAATGAATAAAGGAGGTTTAACTTCAAAAGCACATCCAATGCTTTCTACGTTTGTACTTATTTGCTCTATTGTAACTATCGGTTTACTCTTTGTGATGCAAGAAGCTGAAGAGACTCGTCAGGTTCTTGCTAATCAGGGTGATTATTCTGTATATATTACAGACTAATTTCCTCTCAAAAAATCACTGTATACCATTTCCTTCTTTCCTTCAGGTTTAACATGAGTGATAACAAGCTGTCCATGTTCTACATGGGCTTTTGTTATTTGTACGCGAATGCGAGCGTTGTGATGTTCAGTAAAAAAGAATACCGTAGGCCAACCTACAAATGCACGTACTTTTCGTGCGATTGTGTATGGATCATCTGTTTCGAGATGTACTTCTCCATCTTGTTTTTCTATTTTTTTACAAAATGTTGCGAGTGCATGTTCTTGTTCTGTAGTAGACTGTGTTCCTGCAACCCATCCAGGTAAGACACTTTGTAGGAGATCAGCACCTTCCCGAGCAAGGACTTTTTCTGCCGTATCTCGGTATGCGAGAGCGGGGAGCACATCTTCTGGTATGGTTTTTTGGGCAAGTAATGGTCCGTGATCCATATCTGCATCAAGTAGGATAATGCTTACTCCAAAGGGTTCACCTGCGAGTATGGTGCTCTGAATCGGACTTGCACCTCTCTGTTTTGGAAGGAGTGAGGGGTGTATGTTCAACATACCTCGCTGAGGTATATCGAGTACTTGTTGGGGAATAATTTTACCGTAGGATGCAACAATACCAACATCAAATGGACCATATGAATTGATCGCATCCACACTTTCTTGGGTGCGGAGTGTACGGAGTTGCAAAGTTGGAATATTTCTTTTATCAGCCCATTGTTTGGTTGGAGGTGACGTAAGAATCATTTTTCTTCCCACAGGCTTATCTTCTGTGGTCACAATAAGTGAAGGTACGAGAGCATGCGTCTCTAGTGTATCAAGTACATCCGTCGCAAACTCAGGTGTTCCAAAAAAAACTATATTCATATTATTGTTGGGGCGCAATTGGACGTTCAGGAATAATTTCCTCAACATTTTTTGCTTTATCAATAAACAAGACTCCGTCGAGATGATCTATTTCATGTTGGAAAATCTGAGCAAGCAATCCTGATGCACCGAGAGTAAATGGAGTACCTGTTTCATCCAACGCTTCCACAGTAGCTTTGTGAGAACGGAGCACTTTGCCATACAGGTAACGTACAGATAGGCAACCTTCCTCAAGACTTTTTTTGTCTTTAGAAAGTTTGGTTAATACGGGGTTAATGAAGATAATATTTTTACCGTGAAAATGTTTATGTCGTTTGGTGAGCTCAAACACTTTATGAGAGACGATGAAAATACGGTATGGTTGGTTAATCTGAGGTGCAGCAATAGCCACCCCGTCATCTTGAGACTCGAGGGCGGTGATCATGTCCGCAATAACTTTTTTTATTTTTGAACCACCAATCTCCTTCGGTGTTACTGGTTGTGCAATCTTGCGAAGGGTGGGGTGGTCGCGTTGGATGATCTCTATCATATGCTTCAAACTTATCACAAAAGTGAGTCAGGGTCTATCTTTATTTGGAAGTCAGGAGGGAGAGATCGAAGCTTTGATAAAAGCCGTGGATCAACCCACTGGTCTTGTTCAAGGACGATTAGTCCGTGCACTATGTAGTGATGATCAGTTCCTTTATGGAATGATTCAAAGAGTGATACATCATATGGTACAAGGAATTTCTTAGCTGCCTCCATTGCTTTTCGTGCCTCATTTTTTTTACCTTCTCGACTTATTTTAATAAATGTACGGAATGGTGGATATCCAAGATCTTTACGTATCTTTATTTCTTCTCGATAAAAATCAGACAGATTTCCTTTTAATGCAAAATCAAATACATGTTGATCGGGTTGTCGAGTTTGAATAATCACTGCATGTTCAGCAAGTGTGCGGAGGGAGAGGAGAATATGCATGATTTTTTCATTGATACGGAAATCAGGGAGTGCAAAAAAGGCGTCGAGCGATACCACTCCTGCGTTTTTTATTTTTTTCGTGAGA
>CAZVIO010000007.1:634-6900 GCA_964627615.1 uncultured Candidatus Saccharibacteria bacterium | reverse complement strand
TCCGATATAAATATTTTCTATATGAGAAATTTTATTTTTTTCGTGAGATAGGTGAGTGCCATTTCTGTGCCAAGTATCACTGACCCTGGGTGGTCGTAAAACTTTTCAGTCATACTGACTGCTTGCTTGTGTGTTTTAATCCTGCTTTTATCCATAATATATACCTGGATATCAGGGAAAAGAAGTTTCAATTCTTTTTCTACTGTTTCAATACCAATACCGAGTGTTTGTAGGTTCCAGCTTTGACATCGGCTACATGTTTCGTGAGCGCTTCGTTTGGTACCGCATTTGTTGCATACAAACATCTGCATGGTTCCATCCTGAGTTTTTGATTGGGTGTAGGTAGTGACTGGTGCACCACATGCATGACAACTGACGGTTTGTCCGCAGTCATGACATACTGAAAGTGGAGCGAGACCTTTTCTGCCACAGAATAAAAACAACAACTCATTATTTTCCTTATTTTGTCTGATTAATTCCTTCAGTGCAGGAGTAAAAATTTCAAATTTTTTATGAGGAGAGTTTTTGGGTCGACGAGTATCAATCAGGGCGGATTCAGAAGTAGATAACGATCTAAATTTTAATGTTGAAAGTTCTGCATATATATCGTGTTTTTGTTTCCATATAGTTTCAATACGAAGAGCCATGTCTCCTAAAATAAGTTTTATTCCGTAGGTACGAGCAATACATTCCGCAGCTTTACGTGCATCGATATAAGGGCGAATATGGCCCGTATATCCTCGAGAACTTTCATTTTCTAAAATAATTGTTCCAACATCAGATCGAGGGAGGCACAGAAATGAATGAGTACAAAGCACCAGGATTGGATGTGTTGAGGATAGAGCAGTATTCCATGTTTCAACAATTTCTTTTTTTGAGAGCTCATTGTGAAATACATAGGTGTACTCCTCAATACCTTTTTCTAAACTTTCTCGTGCAGTTTTAATATCTTCAATGGTGGGAAGTACAAAAAATATACTTCCTTTTTTAGCAAACTCCTCTCTGATGTAGCTTTTATACATAGCATATCGCTCCTCGTCGCTTGCTTGGAGTACGAGTATTTGACTGTTACGTTTTTTTTCTTCAGGTGGTGCTGGAGGTTCAACTAAAAGGTGAGTTGATTCGATCAGTGCTTTAGGGATGAGTGCGCCTAATACTGCACCGGTGGATGATGCAGTATAATCTGCAATTGCTTGTGCACTTTCAATAAATTCGGGAAGCAAAAAAGTTTTGTCGTGCACAGCGTCAATCTTTTTGATTTGGTACGACAGATTTTTTATCTCCTCCTTTTTTTCTGAAACTGGACGTGAAGAGACGACAATACCGTAAATCTTTTTATTTCTCAGAGGAATATGAGCAATAGACCCGAGTGGTATAGATATGGGGGAAAAATAAGTAAGTGTTTCTTTGGATATTGCTTTGGCGATAGGTATAACCTCGAGGATATTCATACGAGCATTATATCACGACCATCATCAGGTTTTCCCCATCGAGTACATATACAGAAGCATTCATACTCTTTTCAAATATAGGTTTAACACCTTTATAGACAGGGAAGAAATTCACAACTTTTTCAGTTGCATGTTCGACGGCATCAATCACATATACACCAGTATCTGCTGCAAACATGATAACGTCAGTACGGTCTTTGTAGAAATCAAGAGAACGGATAGTGTCTTTTGGGGTAATAATTTCTTTTGCTTCACCTTGTTTGGTACTGAAGTAGATCGTGTTGTTACTTACCCATATACTTACAGAACCCTGTTGTCGAGGGATTTGCTCACTTGGAAGAGGTTCTTTGTACATGCGGTTTCTGATATTCCAGTAGTCGGTATCTTTTTGGGTAATGATCTGCCCGGTTGTGTTTTGTGTAATAAAAAGTGGTTGGATGGTGTGTGACGTACCTGACTCTATGATAACTTGGGTCATCCACGGGAAATATCCTTCTCTCCCAATAATCACATCATGAGCACGTACTGAAAGAGGAAGTGTGATCGTTTGGTTTTCTTCAGTTGTGGTAACAAGTTTCTTGTCATCAACATATACAACAGTGTTTTTCAGTGGAAGTGTTGCAACCAGAAATCCATTCTTTTGAATACGGCCACTCGGTTGAATACGGTATCCTGCAATAAAAGCGCTCATAAGGATAATGCTGATAATAATTGCCCCTAAAAAGTATGGGTGTTTTTTTGCATAATTGGTCATATTTGGATAGTATAAGCGATATGAGTATTTTCTCCAAAAAACTTGGTATTGACTTAGGTACAGCTAATACGTTGGTATATGTTCCTGGTAGAGGTGTCGTGCTCAATGAACCGAGTGTTGTTGCGGTGTCTGAAGAGGATAATAAAATACTGGCGATTGGTATTGAGGCAAAAGAAATGATCGGGCGTACACCAGAGGCAATCATCGCATACCGACCAATGAAAGACGGCGTGATTGCTGATTATCGTGTCACAGAAGCGATGCTTCGGTATTATATCGACAAAGCACTTGGTAAATGGAATTTTATTAAACCAGAAGTGCTCGTGTCTGTGCCTGCGGGCGTAACATCGACTGAACGTCGTGCAGTGATCGAAGCGGCGATCAAAGCAGGTGCGAAAAATGCATATGTTGTAAAAGAACCTATTTTGGCAGCGATTGGTGCGGGTATTCCGATCCATGAAGCGATGGGACATATGATTGTGGATATTGGTGGAGGAACGACTGATGTAGCAGTAATTTCTCTTGGCGGTATCGTCGCATCAATTTCAGTAAAATGTGCAGGGAATAGACTTGACCATTCGATTGCTGATTACATTAAAAAAACATTCAATCTTGCGATTGGAGACAAGACTGCGGAAGATATTAAAATGAAGATTGGTTCAGCGATACCACTCGATGAAGAGCTTGCGATGCAGGTAAAAGGACGTGATTTTATTTCAGGACTTCCTCGAAGTGTGGAGATTAAAACAAATGAAATTGTGAAAGCAATTGCAAAAGATTTGAGAGAAATGATTAAGGCAATCAAAGATGTACTGCAAGAGACTCCACCAGAACTTTCCGCTGATATTATCGACAAGGGTATCATCATGACAGGTGGGTCTTCTCAGCTTCGTAATCTTCCTGAGCTCGTGCTTCGTCGTACAGGTGTGAAAGCTGTGCTTGCAAAAGATGCACTCTATTGTGTGGTAAAAGGAACGGGGATTGCGCTTGAACACCTTGATACATATAAGAAAAGTATTATTGCAAAAAGATAACTCTCTGGTCTTTTTCACCAATCTCATCGGCTAAAATTCAGAAATGGTCCTCAACGTACGATATGTACGCCTCCGGTCCCCTCCTGAATTTTATCCGCGACCTTGGCGAAAAATCCTCACAGATTTAGTTGCCATATATATTGCAAGTATATTAAAAGTATTGTATGATATATGAGGAGGTGGCTATGCCACAAGAGTATATGGGAGATCAACATTTGATTCTCAACCATCTTTATAAGAATGGCCCGTGTACCATTCTCGATCTGAGGCCTGTGGTTCCTGTGTGGGCGGACACGATTCTGTATCGAATGCAGGAACGGGGACTGGTGACACCTGTTAAAGGTCTTGTTGAAAAATGGACCCTGACAGACGGTGTTCCTGGTGAAATAAGATCTTCAACTGTTTCTGTTTGAAAGAAAGAGGCGCCGATATCCCATATCGGCGCCCTTTTTGCTATACTAAACACATGTCACTTTTTGAATCACTTAAAAAAGAAAATAATCTTCATCATGCGTATGTATGCGTCTCTACGACACAGAATACGTTTGGTGATTTTGAAACATTTCTCACTGAGCACCTCTCAGTCTCTACTGTAGGAAATCCTGATTATCGTGTATTTGAAGAAAACAATATGTCTGTAGACACCGCTCGTGAGCTCGGTGTACTTCAGGCAAAGAAAAATTTTAGTGGAGCAAAACAAATTTTTGTAATCAAAGTGGGGTCTATCGGTGAAGAGGCTCAGAATGCATTGCTGAAAATTTTTGAAGAACCAACTCCAGATACACATTTTTTTGTATTCTTACCGCAAGACACGCTCTTGCCGACACTTCGCTCTCGAGTACGAATACTTTACGAAGATCGTACAGAAAAACAAATACCATCGTTTCTCAAACTTTCTCTTCCAGGACGTCTCGCATATATCAAAAAAATTACTGATGATATTGGTGATGAAAAACAAACAAAACAAAGTGCAATCGATTTAATCAATCACATAGAAGGGGAGTTGTATGCTCTTGGCGATATGCGTACTCATGCAGCAGAGTTGGCTGTATGTGAAAAGGCACGCACAGCACTCTTTTCTCGTGGATCAATGACAAAAATGCTTCTTGAGCATGTTGCTCTTTCAATCTAGGTGGATTCTGTTATCATAGATGCATATGGCATACGATTTTAAAGATCTTAAAACAGGTATTAAAAGTGTAGAAGAATGGCTTAAAGCTGAGTTTTCTGGTATTCGTACTGGTCGTGCAACTCCTGCTATCCTTGATTCTGTTATGGTTGAGGCATATGGCTCTCTTATGCCGATCAACCAAGTTGGTAGTATTTCAGTTGAGGATGCACGTATGATGCGAGTGACTCCGTGGGATATGTCTTTGGCAAAACCAGTAGAAAAGGCGATTATGCTTGCAGACCTCGGACTTTCACTTGCAGTCGATGAAAAAGGTGTGCGTGTAAGCTTTCCCGACCTTACTTCTGATCGAAGAGCGAGTCTCATCAAGCTTGCAAAACAAAAGCTTGAAGATGCCCGTATTACATTGCGAGGTGAACGAGAAAAAACAATCAAAGATATTGAGCGACGAGAAAAGGAGGGTGAAATATCGGAAGATGAAAAATTTCGTTTAAAAACTGAGCTTCAGAAATATATAGATGAAGCAGGGAATGCGCTCGAAGGGTTGTTTGCAAAGAAAGAAAAAGAAATATTAGAGTAGTCACAAGTCCATCTAGTCCGTAAAGTCGAAAGTAAATACGTGTACATTCTAACTTTATGGATTTGATGGACTTTATAGACTTGTAACTTTTATATTATGTCTGTCATCATATTTATCATTATTCTCGCTGTGTTGATTTTTGTTCATGAACTTGGGCACTTTTTGGTTGCCAAAAAATCAGGTATTCGTGTTGATGAATTTGGACTCGGTTTCCCTCCAAAAGTGATATCAAAAAAAGTTGGTGAGACATTGTATACACTCAATGCAATTCCATTTGGTGGTTTCGTAAAGATATTTGGTGAAGATCCTCATCTTCAGGATATAAAAGAGGAAGAGAAAGTGAGAAGTTTTTATTACAAACCAAAATACATTCAAGCACTCGTTTTGGTTGCTGGAGTTGTATTTAATATTATATTCGCCGGGTTACTTCTTTCATTTGGTTTTATGATTGGTCAACCTGCAACTGCCGACACGTCTTCATTTGGTGAAATACAAAATCCAAAACTTGTGATCACATCTGTACTTCCAGGGAGTCCTGCACACAAAGCAGGGCTTGTAGGAGGAGATGAAATCTTGTTTGTAGAGGCAAGTGGGAATACAAAAGGTGCCCAACTTGATACAAAAGGAAACCTAACTGCAGAAAAAGTGAGTGAAGTGATCAGTGGTTCTACAGGAGAAAAAATTACATTACTCTATCGACGAGGTACAGATGCTCCTACAACTGCATTTATTACACCTGTTGATACGATTGTTCCTGGAAGAAAAGCGGTGGGAATTTCAATGGATACTGTGGGTACATTGAAACTTCCGATTCACACAGCACTACTACAAGGAGCGATTACAACTGGTCAGCTGACATGGGCGACAGCAAAAGGGCTCGGAGCATTCTTGTGGAGCGTAGTGACGTTACAGTCAAATTTTTCTCAAGTCTCAGGTCCTGTTGGTATTGCGGGAGTGGTCAAAGATGCAAGTAAGCTTGGATTTACATACGTGATGTCACTGACTGCACTTATCTCGATCAATCTTGCGGTAATCAACCTCGTACCTTTTCCTGCACTCGATGGGGGACGACTTCTTTTTGTGGCAATTGAAGCGATCACTCGAAGAAAGATACCGAGCAAGGTTGCAACATGGGTCAATGCAACTGGCTTTATCTTGCTTTTGATACTCATGGGAGTTGTAACACTCAACGACATAGTAAAACTATTCTAAAACCCAAAGGGAAAATCCAAGGGGAGTCCTTGGATCCAAGGACTCCCCTTGGATTTTTTAACTTTCTGCTTCATGTGTTTGAAGTAGCTTAACTTTTTTTGGAGTG
>CAZVIO010000007.1:0-624 GCA_964627615.1 uncultured Candidatus Saccharibacteria bacterium | reverse complement strand
GTATTTAGATACACTTTTTTATATCAAACTGATATTAAATTTTTTTGAGGTGTAAAATAATGGCTTTATTAAGCCATTATTTTAGTATACCTATCGATAAAGTTGATTTTCGTGTTAAATCGCTTGACAGTTTTTGGGGGTGTGCTATAAATATTTCAGAATCAATCAAGTAGCCAGTGGGTAAAACCACTGGAGTATACACGCACAAAAAGAAAGGACCATAGGTATGACTACGACAAGTGTGCAGGCACACGCCTGCCAACTTTCCCTCAGGGCCAATAATAAAGTAGAATTTCCGCCGGCTTCGAATCTGTTCGCGATTTCCACCGACCACGGCGCCGCTCTCCGCGACTCCTGACCGGCCGCCGGCGCCAGCGCCCGAGTAACATCGGGCGCCGGCCGGGCGAGTAGTTGAGATGTAGTACGCTAAAGCGGGCGGGCGCCGACATTCGGCGCCGGCCCGCAAAGCAAACCGAAGGGGTTCATCCCTTCGGCGGAATCATTGTTCCTCTCATACATTAGCTACCATCCGGTAGCACCGCCACTCTCTCGGGAGTGGCGTTTTTTTTATTTGAACTAACATAGAGTGAAAAAAAAGAGTTACCACGAGTGGTTCCGAGATGT
>CAZVIO010000006.1:23692-23916 GCA_964627615.1 uncultured Candidatus Saccharibacteria bacterium | reverse complement strand
TGGTCTTCAAGTTCACGATTGAGCTTTCTGATACCAAGACGGTACGCGAGTGGAGTGTAGATTTCAAGAGTTTCTTTTGCAATACGAAGTTGCTTTTCTTTCGGTACAAATTGGAGTGTTTGAATATTATGAAGTCGATCGGCAAGTTTGATAATGAGGACACGGATATCTTGAGACATTGCGACAAAAAGCTTCCTAAGTGATTCGTTGTATCGTTCGGTGCC
>CAZVIO010000006.1:14694-23682 GCA_964627615.1 uncultured Candidatus Saccharibacteria bacterium | reverse complement strand
CCATCACTCGAAGCGCGAGAAGATCGTGGATTTTTTCGATATCCATCTCTTTTCGTTTGAGTTTTTTGTACAGAGAATACAACCCCTTCACTCTGTGGTCGATATGAAAATGTATCACACCATTTTTTGCAAGTTCTTTTTTGAGTGACTTGTTAAATTTTTCAAGCATCTCCTCCTCTTCACTTCTTTTGTTTTTCAAAAGCTTTTGAGTTTTCTCGTATTCTTCTGGGAGAGCGTATTGGAATGCATGGTCTTCAAGTTCACCAAGTTTCGTCACACCTTCGACAAGAAAGCGGATTTCTTTACCAAATTCTTTTTCGATTTCTTCACCTGTCACACCAACATCTTCGACGGCATCATGTAGGAGTCCTGCAGAGATAGTGGTTGCTCCCATGTGAAGCTCGGCAAGATTTTTTGCAGTAGCAAAAAGATGGTTGAAATATGGTTCGCCGCTTTTTCGCACTTGATCGCGATGAGCGTGCTGCGCAAACTCATAGGCTTTTTTGACCAGGGCAATATCCGCAGGTGTTGGAGAGGGGATCAAACTGATGATATCTTTGATGTCATTCATATACCTATTGTAGTCTGATTTTTTGAAAAAGAAAGTCACCCTCAGCTAAGCTGGGGGTGACGAGTGATGATCCAGTGTGGAATCGGCTTGAGAGCGCCTGTCCGGACCACCTCTTCTGATCGCACCATTTCATCAACCACTCCACCGAGTGTGTGGTCGCATGTGAGCAGGCGTTTAGACATTTCCTGTTCTGTGTAGGATACTTCTAAACCGAGCAATAGCGCATCGATGATTGATCTTCTCTTTAATTCCTTCTGCACACTCTCTGGTGCGCTACCGAGGAATACTATAAGAAGGAAACTTGTAGTGTACAACAGTGTTATGGTGAAGATGGTGGCACAAAACCACCACCAAAAAGTGTTGTTCATTTATACCTCCTGTTTATTCTCGAGAGTTATCTTTTGGTCGGTAGTACCGACTGCTGTTGTTACGTTTGTTGTTTGAAAGAGTACCTATTCCAAGAAGTAATAGGCATAGTACCACTGCAAATACTTCAACTTGGTATTCGTGCATTCTTATATAACTCTATCATGTTCTACTAAAAGTGAAAGGTCGCCGGATTTCTCCGGCGACCAGGGGTTTAAGGTTTGCCATAGTATTTTTTGGGAGGAGCGGGACTCATACTTACAACAAGATCACCACGGTCAACCAATCTGATGATTTCTTCAAATGTTACTGGTCTGTGTTCTAAGTCCGTTGCTCCAATGGCCTCACAAATTTCGTTGAAGGTCATTGGCTCAAAAGAGTGCTGACCAATTAAAATAGCTAATCTTTTACGCACCAGAGCCCTTACTCTTTGCGGGCCAGTCTTTTTGTCGTAGAGTATCCATACTGCTACGCCACAAAAAAACAAACAAGAAACTATTGCAAAAAAAGGTGAAATGTACATGGTGTCTCCAAAATCACCATACTAAAATAAAACTTTTTGTCAACTATTTTGCTTTTTTTCTAAACCCACGTTTTTTCTTTTCCTCAGAAAGAATTTCAAGTGCACGAGGGAGTTCGATAGTGTACACATCATCAGTCTTGAGAGATCGGAAGTCTCCATCATGCATCACGTATGGACCAAAACGTCCGTTATTTGCAATGATTTCTTTCCCGGTCACAGGATGCACCCCAAGTGTTCGTGGAAGTGAGAGATATACAAGTGCGTCCTTGAGAGTAACAGTATGTAAATCTTTGTCTTTTGGAATACTCGCCATTTTTGGTTTTGGTGCTTTTTTAGAGCCTTTGCCTTTTACTCGTTCTCCCATTTGGACATACGGTCCAAAACGCCCCGTGAGTACAAAAATAGGAAGACCAGTTTCTGGATCATTGCCAATCGGTTCATCTTTTTTAATCTCTACACCTTCGAGAGTCAATGCACCTTCGCAGTCTGGATATCGAGAACAAGAAAGAAATTTACCACCTTTACCAAGTTTAATAACCATCCCAGATCCACAGATTGGACATTTAAATTTCGAATCCGCATCTCCCAAGGTTGTTGCTTTATCAAGTTTATCTTTTGCTTTGAGATGGGTGAGAAATGGTTTGTAGAACTGCGTAAGTGTATCGATGTATGTATGTTTTCCTTCGGCAATCAAGTCGAGCTTATCTTCCATCTCCGCAGTGAAGTCGTCATTGATATACTCCATAAAATTTTCTTCAAGAAAAGATGACACTACATCACCAGTATCAGTTGGCACAAGTGCTTTATTTACTTTTTCTACATACCCTCGTTCTTCAATTGTTTTAATAATAGACGCGTATGTAGATGGTCGCCCAATCCCTCTCTTTTCAAGCTCTTTCACGAGACCTGCTTCAGAGTAGCGGTTTGGTGGCTCAGTATTTTTTTCTTCAGTATGGATTTCTACAAGAGAAAGTTTTTCATTTGGTTCGACTTCTGGAACCTGTACATCTTCACCACGACTTGCAGGGTCTGCTTTTATCCAACCATCATATGTGATACGTGATCCGTTTACAAAAAAGTCAGGAGCCTTGCCACCACCCACTTCAACTGTAATTTTGGTACGCAATGTTTGTGCATCTTTCATTTGACTTGCAACTGTTCGAGCCCAGATGAGATTGTAGAGCTTTTCTTCGTCACTGTTACGACCTGCTTTTTTGTGTTCCATGTGAGTAGGTCGAATTGCCTCATGTGCTTCCTGAGCATTTTTTGACTTACTTGCAAATGTACGGAACTGTAAATATTCTTTTCCATACTCTTTTTCAACAACTGTAGCGATTTGAGCAAGTGCTACTTTAGAAAGAGTGGTTGAGTCAGTACGCATATAGGTGATATGTCCTTCTTCGTAGAGTTTTTGAGCGAGACTCATTGTACGTGATGGTGCAAAGCCGAGACGTGTTGAAGCTGCTTGCTGGAGTGTTGATGTGATAAATGGTGGGCGAGGAGCCTTTTTTACATCACTTTCCTTTATATCTTTTACAACCCAATCTGAAGAATTTCCAATCGAAAGGATATGCTCCATTTCTTTTTTATCAGTAGGCTCAACTTCACAACTGAGAGTAAACTGTGCACCTTTTTTATTTTTCACATCAGCAGTGATAACCCAAAAAACATGTGACACGAAACTTCTGATTTCACGTTCACGTTCCATGACAATACGAAGTGCAGGGGATTGTACTCGGCCAGCAGAAAGGCCGTAACGAACTTTTTTCCAAATAATTCCTGATAAGTCATACCCAACCAGTCGATCGAGTACACGGCGTGCCTCCTGAGCCTCTTTGAGATTTTCATCAATATCACGAGGATGTTTGCCGGCTTCTACCACAGCATCTTTGGTGATTTCATGAAAAACAACACGACGAGGTTTTTTGATTCCAACTGCTTGTGCGATATGCCATGCAATCGCTTCTCCTTCACGGTCGGGGTCGGTAGCAAGCAAAATTTCACTTGCTTTTCCTGCAAGTTTTTTAATATCAGCAACCACTTTTTCTTTTCCTTTTGAGATTTCGTAATGTGGAGTAAAGCCGTGTTCAATATCAATTGCCTTTTTATTTGATTTAGGAAGGTCACGAATATGTCCGACAGATGCGACTACAGTGTATTCACCATCAAGATATTTTGAGATAGTCTTTGCTTTGGCAGGAGACTCTACAATAAGTAACTTCATCGTCTTAGTATTACCGTAAAATATATTTTTTGCAAATGTGGAGAAGTAGTGCACAGTGAAATAGTTGACAAATAAAGGTGTAAGGTGTTCAATTAAATTCGGAAGTTAATTTACAGCCCCTCTCAAAAAGAGGGGTGGAGGAAAATACCGTGGCTGATAATTATTGTCTCCGGTGCGGCATTGAGATCGCACCAGCGTCCTCTGATCGTCGAAAAGTGACCGCAGTAAAGGACGGCGCTCTAGTGGGCGTTCTCCATGATGGAGAGTGTACGAGAAAGTACATTGCGGGAGCGAAAGGGGTCCAAGTTGGACCTCCTCCTCGAACCATGATGTTCGGCCGTGTGATACCGGCCACAGCGTAGTTTTAATCTTGAGCGACTCTTCGTAGTCACAAAAGGCCTCCCTGCTTTCGGAGGCCTTTCACATACCCAAAATTACACCACACTTTTAAAAAAAAGAAGGGCATCTTGCTTGTGTTGCGAGGTTTTGGTTATGTGAGGTGTATTTCCCCAAGAGTCTCTTCAATGAGACCTTTTATTTCCATAATTGCTAGAATCGTCTGTGATACATGTATCGGTTTATCAAGCATTCGTATCACTTCATCGCGACTACGAGGTTCACTCAGTATTTCTATAACCTCAAGCTCATCTGCTGAGCAGTCAGAATAATCTCTTTTTTCAAATAATGTATCAGTCTGCTTCAATCCAAGTCCGGCTATAATATCAGCACTCGAAGTAATAGGTGTTGCACCGAGCCGCAACAGCATATGAGGACCTTCTGATGTCTTAGAAAAAATAGAATGAGGAATTGTAAACACATCGCGGTTAAAATCAATCGCGTACTTTGAAGTAATGAGTGTTCCAGATTTAAGTTCTGCTTCGATCACAAAAGTCGCATGCGAAAGTCCTGCCATCAGTCTGTTGCGTTGAGGGAAACTCCAGAGAGTGGCACGGAAATCATCTGCAAACTCAGAAAGAAGGCAACCTCCGCGCTCGAGTATACTGTCACGAAGTCCTTTGTGTGTTGAAGGGTACAACACTTTTTCTCCGAGGCCTGAGCCTGGGATAGCGATGGTTGCAAGACCTGCTTTGAGCGCTGCTCTATGGGCGATACCGTCGATACCAAGCGCGAGCCCTGAGACGATACAGACTGACTGACCTTTGAGACCATCGATCAGTTGCTCACAGGCTGTTTTTCCGTATTCACTGTACTTTCGTGAGCCTACCACAGCTAAATATTTTTCTCGTATAGGAAATGTACCTTGGATACGAAGTGTATTGGGACACTCAGGGATGTGAGGAAGGAGTTCCGAAATATCTTTTGTATGTACGGTGGAGATAGGGTACATATATATAGTATACATTCCTTATCTTTTCAGGTATATGTATATCTGCTACACTAAAAGTACTATGCTAGATATAAAATTTATACGAGAAAATAAAGATCTTGTTGCTCTTGGTGCAAAGAAAAAACATATCGACTTTGATGTGGATACTCTTATCACTCTCGATGATAAACGTCGTGAGCTTTTGACATCTATTGAGGCGAAACGTGCAGAACAAAATCTTGTGAGTGAGAAAATTCTTACTGCATCTCCTGCAGAAAAAGTGACGATGATTGCAGATATGAAGGTGCTCAAAGATACGCTTCAATCTCAAGAAGAAGAACTCAAGGAGCTAATGAAGCAGTGGCAACTTCTCATGGTTGCAGTACCAAACATCCCTGATATGTCGGTACCGGATGGAAAAGATGACAGTGATAATATGGAGGTTCGTACATGGGGAGATATTCCAAAATTTTCATTTGAGCCAAAAAGTCACATCGACCTGATGCTTGACCATGACATGGTTGACTTTGATCGTGGTACAAAAGTCGCGGGTTTCCGTGGGTATTTTTTGAAAAATGATGGTGCACGATTACAGTTTGCAATGTGGAACTTTGTTCAAGATTTTTTTGCAAAGAAAGGAGGATTTGTCCCAATGGTGGTACCGTCTCTTGTACGGAGAGAACCTTTCATGGGTACCGGATATCTTCCGCAGAGTGAGGAGGATTTGTACAAAACACAGGACAACGAATATCTTTCAGGTACTGCAGAGGTAGCGACAATGGCATATTACATGGATGAAGTGCTTGAAAAAGCACAACTTCCGATCAAGATGCTTGCCTTTTCTCCAGCATTTAGACGAGAAGCAGGAAGTCATGGTAAAGACACAAAAGGTTTGATTCGTGTACATGAGTTCTACAAGCTTGAGCAGGTAGTACTCTGTGAAGCATCTCATGCAGAGTCAGTTAAATATCATGAAGAGGTAACAGCAAACGCAGAAGAGATCATGCAGGCACTTGGTATTCCATATCATGTAGTTGCAAACTGTGGTGGTGACCTTGGGCTTGGACAAGTAAAGAAATATGATATCGAAGCGTGGGTTCCTGCAGAAAAGAAATATCGCGAAACTCATTCAGCATCATACTTCCATGATTTCCAAACTCGCCGCCTCAATATTCGATACAAAGATGAAGATGGTAAAATGAAATTTGTTCATTCACTCAACAACACAGCACTTTCTGGTCGTCCGATGATTGCGCTGATTGAAAATTTCCAACAAGAAGATGGTTCAATCAAGATTCCTGAGGTTCTTGTGCCATACATGGGTGGACAAACATTCATAAAAAAACAATCATAATATGGTGTACGATCTTCGCACCACAGAAGAAAAGAAACAAAAAAAGAAAATACTCATTATTCGACTGAGTATTTTCTTTTGTGTATGTGTTGTATGTATAGGTGGTGCTGCTTGGGCTAGTAGAATAAAGCGTATTCAGATCGATACTATAGAGATCACTGGTGCAACAGTGCTTTCTACGCAGGCAGTCACTGATGAAGTATCGTCAGTATTGCAAGGGAAATATCTTTGGGTTTTTCCTCGCACAAATGTTTTTTTGTATCCACGTAAAAATATTGAAAATGTTTTATTACGCACATTCCCACGTATAAAAGAAGTTACGTTTACTCTACTCGACAATCATATCCTCCGTGTGGCTCTCAAAGAGCGTGAGCCGTTTGGGTTGTGGTGCGATATGGTATCGAGTGAATCAGTGGTATCTCAGTGTTATTTTCTTGATTCTGATGGTTTTGTGTTTGATCATGCGCCACAATTTTCAGGTGATGCGTATTTCAAGTATTACGGATTACTTCCATATGGCACACCGATTGGGTCATATTATGTATCTTCAACCACTCAGTTCCACGAGTTGTCACAGTTTGTTGATACAAGTAAAACACTCGGCATTACTCCTCTATATATAAACGCAAAAGATGTCGATAGTTTTGAGTTGGTGGTTTTTGGTGGAGGAAAAATATTGTTTGATACACGAGAGAGTCTTCTAAAAGTTTCTGAGCGTTTGTCTGCACTCCTAAAAACTCCAAATCTGGTGCCAAAAAAAGGAGGGGAGTTACTTGTTGATTATATTGATCTTCGGTTTGGTAACAAAATGTTTTTCAAGCCAAAGCTTCCATAGGTGGCGCATTTTTTCGTTAAAAACATTTCGACAATCCTCACCGTACAACGAAGTACGCCTCGGATTCTCTCAATGTTTTTGCCTCAAACTGCATCCACCCCTGAAACCTTTGGGAGACAGCTGTATTTGCATTATTCGTATACATTTGTAAATATTCAATTCGTATATTCGCATATTATGAACATTTGGCAGAAAATTAAAAAAGAAAAAGAGGGGCCTTTGATGGTCCTCGCTCCCATGGCGGATGTGACTGATCCGGCTTTTCGACATATCATTGCAAAGTATGGTAGGCCGAATGCAACCTGGACTGAATTCGTTTCAGCGGATGGTCTCTTTAAAGGTGGGTATGATGCCCTGATTAATGATTTGCGTTTTAGTGAAATAGAGCGGCCGGTGATCGCTCAGTTTTTCACAAGTGATCCTGTGATGATGGAAAAAGCAGCACGACTTGCGCTCGAGCTTGGGTTTGATGGTGTGGATATCAATATGGGGTGTCCAGATAAATCAGTAGAGAAGCAAGGTGCAGGCGCGGGACTCATAAAAAATCCAAAACGGGCTCAAGAAATTATTCTTGCCGCAATGAAAGGCGCAACAAGTGAGTTAAAAACTATTCCTGTGTCTGTGAAGACCCGCATTGGATACAATAAAAATGAATTGGAAACCTGGCTTCCTGCAATTCTTGAGACCAAGCCAGCGCTGGTGACCGTGCATGCGCGTACACGAAAAGAAATGTCACTTGTGCCAGCACGATGGGAACACGTCGCTCGTGCAGTAGAGATTCGCAACGAACTTTCTCCTGAAACTCTCATTTTCGGAAATGGTGATGTGAAAGATGTTGCTCATGGAGTGGAGTTGTGTAAAGAAACTGGTGCTGATGGTGCAATGCTTGGACGTGCAATTTTTGGAAATCCGTGGCTATTTGCCCCGAGGGGTACCCTTGGGGTAGAAGAGAAACTCCTTGTTATGGTGGAGCATACAAAACTATTTGAAGAAATCGTAGGTCCAAAACCTCCAGTGGGGTGCGGTAAGAGTTTTGCGGTGATGAAAAAGCATTACAAAGCCTATGTAAATGGTTTCGATGGGGCAAAGGAGCTCCGGGTTGAATTGATGGAAGCTGAAAATGCAACACAAGTAGGGGAAATTATCGAAGCATTCCTGAAAACCATAGAAAATTAGCCATATTTCTGATACTAAAAAAAGATTTTTAAAAAGTGCTTGACAATATTGAATAATATGATATTGTTTATCGCAGGAGGCACATGCAGCACTTTTATTCTACGGGGTTTACCTAGCGTAACCTCAAAACTGTGTCTTGTAGGGGGTAAATTCTTGAGCTTCATCCCACCCCTATCGCTTGCCGTGCGATACGTACAGCAATTCGGTATTTATGAGATACCGACAGCTTCACATCTGGCTGATAGCAGATGGTTACCAAAACTTGGCAGGCAGCTCTGTTCCAGGATACACATCCGCATTCAGGATGTCTTTCTGGAGAACTCCCTGGCCTATGGGGCGAGCAACTCCTTTGCTGGATCTCGCCCTAACACAACCACCCACAAGGTGGTGTTTTCTTTTCCAAAAATTTGACAAGATTTTATGTTGTGCTAGAAATATATCCAGAATGCTGAAAAACTTAACCGTTATTCAGAGGAAGCTGGCAATCTACACCAGCTGAAGTCACAACTGACCCTCCGGCTCACCCTACATACAGCGTCGCAGGGGTGAGGCAAGTAAAACAGCAGTAGATGTAAAAATTCAAAAATAGGGGGATCAGAAAAGAGGAATGCG
>CAZVIO010000006.1:316-14684 GCA_964627615.1 uncultured Candidatus Saccharibacteria bacterium | reverse complement strand
TTCTCACATCTTCCGCGAGGGACAGTGCCCTAGCGGACAACTCACGCAATCGTAGTTTCGCCATCGGCGCAGGACCAAGGGTCTCTGATTCTCAAAACCCTGGAGCGCCGATGGCGAACACAACCGTCTTAGGCGGGTGGAAACAAAAAACAAAAAATTGATCGTTTTCATGTTAATCGAAGGGGCACCTTATCTGACCTGAAAGACTTTGTCACAGAATGTCGTGGCGAGTAAAATAAGGACCACTAGTGCATCCCAAAAAAAGGGCGGGCAACTCCTCATCTCAACCGATCATCGATCAACAGAGACTTTGGATCCCGCCTAACAAAATCACACTTCCTTCGGGAAGTGTTTTTAGTATATTTTTTCTTATGTTATGATAGCTTCATGTCAGAAGTACTCTATCGAAAATATCGACCACAAACATTTGCAGATGTTGTAGGACAAGATCAGGTGGTCAAAACACTTTCATCCCAGATTGCTCTGGGTACGATCGGTCATGCATATCTTTTTGCAGGTTCTCGAGGAACAGGAAAGACATCGATTGCTCGTATCCTTGCTCGTGAGCTCGGGACAAGTGCAAATGACTTATATGAAATCGATGCAGCATCAAACACATCAGTTGATGATATTCGTGAACTCAACGAATCAGTCCACACACTCCCATTTGATTCAAAGTATAAAATTTACATACTGGACGAGGTTCATATGCTTTCAAAGTCTGCATCCAATGCACTCTTGAAGACTTTAGAGGAGCCACCTGCTCATGTGATTTTTATACTTGCGACTACAGAGACTCACAAAATCCTTGAGACTATTTTGTCTCGATGTCAGGTGTATACATTTAAAACTCCAAACCAAGAAGTGCTCAAAACAGCAGTAAAAAATGTAGCCAAAAAAGAAGGGTACACACTTGCTGATTCATCAGCAGATCTGATCGCACTTCTGGGAGACGGTTCGTTCCGTGACTCATATGGGGTATTACAAAAAGTCCTATCATCATCAAAAGATAAAAAAATTACGGAAGATGAGGTGCTCTTGGTGACTGGTGCCCCGCAGACTGCGTTGGTCAACGAGCTTGTTGAGGGGATTGTATACAAAAAGTTACCCGAAGCACTTAGCGCAGTAAAAAAGATTACAGATCAAAATGTAGATATGTTAGTGCTTCTTAAATTATTGCTCGCAAAGATGCGCGCTATTCTCCTTGTCCGTTTTGGAAACAGTGGATTTGTCAAAGACTCCCTTTCAGAAGAAGATGTAGTATGGGTAGAAAAACTTGCACAAGACAAAGAGGTGGAAGTCTCATCGGCGACTATCGTTGCACTCCTTGATGCGTACACTGCGACAAGTAGAGCGTATATTTCATCGCTTCCGCTCGAGCTTGCACTTATACACCTGATTGAAGAGAAAAAATAAATATGCCACAAGGGCACTTCTCTTTCGACTAGCATCGAGCAAAGTAAGATAGTAATCTTTCTTACTTTCAAGATGTGACGTCGAAACAAAGGATTACTATCCTTTTTACTAACATCGAGTACAATGAAGTAAAATAAGTCGAAAAAACCGCTAGCTCCAGGAGGGAGCTAGCGGGGTGAAGAAGATGAATACTGTAAGGGCAAGGAAGAGGAGAATTGTCCCTGCCCAAAAAAGTAAACGTCTTGCTTTGACTGGGATTCGGATTGACGGGGTACCGCCGTCGGACGACATCAGTCCAATAACAACCCCGTTATGTTTGTTGTCCGTGCTACCACTGGTTGCCCAAGTGAATATGCAGAGCACCCCACTTAACAGTAGTAGAAAGCAAATAGCGTTTACAGCGATGTGCATGTCTGAAGATATAGGGTAGGGTATTTAATGTCAGGTGTCAAACCTATAAACCTAGAAAAAAAGCTTATAATCTGGTACACTCGATTATGTTCATGTTTATATTGGGAGATCGTCTAACGGCAGGACAGGAGCCTTTGAAGCTCTCAATCTAGGTTCGATTCCTAGTCTCCCAGCAGCTTAGTTTTTGGTACCCGGCGACCTAGACTGGTGGTCGCGGTATAATTCACGTATTCCTATATGAGTGAGAAATCTGATCAACAACAAATGATTGATGAGGCAAAAAACCTCAGTCCGGATGTTTCCGATGCTCTCGTCGCGGAGGTGAGTGCTTTTTTGAATTCAGATCTCAATAAGACCGAACTGAACCCCTCTTCCTTGAAGCAGCTAAGTGAAAAACTCTTAGGAAAATTGAACGAACCAATGCAAACCAATGAGAATTAAAAGTATAAAAATTGGTTGGTTTAGAGGATCTGCTGATCCAATTGAACTGGAGTTGAGCTCAAAGTCTTTAGTGCTGTATGGGGAAAACGGTTCTGGCAAATCTTCGTTTGTTGATGCTGTAGAACATAATGTCAAAGATGGAAAAATTAATCATTTAGCACACGAATATAGCGGCAAGAGACAAGAAAGAGCGGTTGTGAATACACATACACCGGGAAGTCAGAATGGGTCGATTTTTATTACTTTGGACGACGGCACATCGATTGAGACCAAAATTCAAAAGAACGGCACATTTACTACTACCCCAGCGGTTTCGGACATTAAATCGTGGGACTACCGAAGAACTATTTTGCGCCAGAATGAAGTAGCTGATTTTATTGCTGATACTAAGGGAGACAAGTATTCTGCATTACTACCTTTGCTAGGGTTGAGTCATCTCGAGATTGCAGCTGAAAATTTAAGAAAGATTGAGAAAAGCCTTTCCGTCTCAGCTGGGTTAGATGCAAAGAGAATTGACCTTGGTAAAATCAATCAAAAGAGAAAGGCGATTTTTGACGAACTAAAATGGGACGATATTAAACTCACCTTGGGTGGGTTGTTCTCACAGTATTGTGGGAAAGTAGTCACGACAGAAACCGTTTCGCAAATCTTAAAGGAAACCCTAGCGGCTTTGCAGATAAAGGTCAGCAAGCAGTCTGAAGAGCAGAAGAGATATGCGGCTTTACTTGAGATATCAAAACTTGAGATAGGAGTTCAGATCGCGAAAGTTAGAGCGGCTGCTATAAAACTTGGGGAATCCGCACAGCCCTTGATAGCTGAGAAGCTCACAGTGCTAAAAGCTGCAATTGCCTACTCTAGTAAAAATAAAGAAGAGGAAATAAATTGTCCAGCATGTGGAAGATCTATCCAGTCCACAGCTTTTACTTTGCATGTCGAATCGGAAGAAAAAGCTCTAAAGGAAGCAGTTCAAAATTTCGATTCGTATAAAATAGAGGTAAGTTTATTGTGCGAAGGTCTACAAAGTTTAAAAAGATTGCTAAGTCAGGCGCCGATTGCAGACTGGAAATTGGCACAAGACACAGGAAGTATTTCCCATGTTGATGATCTGGTTGTGGAATCTATAAGAACTTCATGCCCTGACGAGGTTCTTATAGCGATTGAGACAAACACGAAGACACTAATTGAAAGTGCCGGTAATGAGGTTGTGACGCCCTTGCCAGATATTGCTGCCCTACTTTCCGATAAAGAAAAACTAGAGACCATACAAGAGATTGTTCGTGGGTCAGTCTTAAAAAAAGAGATCAAGGCTGTCGAAGACCTGATTGCATTTGTATCGACCTTGCAGAGGCTTTATAGGGAGCAAATTCGAGCCAGGGCGTCTTCCGTGATAGGAGCCATTTCGGCTGACATAGCAAGGATGTGGGGAATACTGCATCCAGATGAAAAAGTAGAGGACGTTCGTTTAAATCTCCCAACTGATATTGATAAGGCGATAGAAATTGGTTTGAAGTTTTATGGTATTGAACAAGATTCTCCACGGCTAACTTTGTCTGAGGGACACAGAAATAGTCTGGGCCTATGTATCTTTCTCGCAATGGCAAAAAAGGATGTAAATAATCCGATCATTCTTGATGACGTGGTTGTTAGTTTCGATCGAAACCACAGAGGGATGGTTGGGGAGCTACTAGAAAAGGAATTTTCAGATAGGCAGGTAATTCTTTTTACTCATGAACGGGATTGGTATATAGATTTAAGAAAACAGCTTGATTCTAAGAATTGGGAATTCAAAACACTGATGCCTTGGGAAAGTCCAGAGATAGGCATTCGTCTGTCGACAAAGCAGTTTACTTTTGATGATGCAAGGGGTCAGGTAACAAGCTCTCCAGACTCTGCCGGTAATACCGCTAGAAAAATTGTAGACACTTCATTCGCAGTTCTCGCCGAATCATTGCAAGTGAGTCTTCCGTATAAACATCGAGAAAGAAATGATGGAAGAACAGGACATGAATTTCTTGAAAAGATGGCTTCTGCTTCTGAATCATTTCAAATACGACGAGATGGTACAAACTATGAATCATTCAGCGAAGCACTGGCAGACCTAAAAGAAGCAGATCGTCTGATTATTTCTTGGGGCAACAGAGCTTCTCACGACTTTGATATTGTGAAAAATGAAGCCACTAAACTCATCGATGCCTGTGAGAAAGCGTTGTCTAGGTTCGTGTGCGAGAGTTGCAAAAAGGAAGTGACCTACTTATTGAACGATAAATCGGGCTTTAAGCAATGCTCTTGTGGCAATATAAAATGGAAGTTCTAACACTCCAGGGCTACTCGCTTATTGATCAGTATTAGTCTACTCGTAAACGACTGCATTAGTTCCCGCTTCTCCTCAAGCGAACCCTTTTCAAGAATATATTTCATATAACCACGGAGATATAATCTTGACTGTTTTATCTTTTCTTCGTCAGTCATACCAAGAACTCGATTACGAAAATCACTGTATTTCTCTATTTCTTTCTCAAGTTTTGATTTCATTCCAACTTGATTGATGTCTATGCGATCAACAATTTCAAGAAGTTGCTTAATTAATTCTTCTTCGCGCAGGTAGGTATTTTTACAATTCTTGTCATAAAACCGAGTACGTCCATAGTAGATATATTTTTTAACAGTTCCATCCCTAATATTTTTATGTTTCTCCTGTGCTGCTATATCACACTTTAGAAGGCAAGTGAAGGTAAATTTATGATCAGTTTTTTATTTACAATTAAGATTAGTATGGCATACTGTAGATAGACTTAAGTTCAGATATAAGGAGATTTCCATGCCCCCGTCAGGGTTTACGCAAAGTCATAGTCGTGGCATTTCTAGTTTCTTTTCATCATGTCTCAAAGACCTGATTCGAGAAGGGAAAGTCTCAAAACTGAAACCAGAAAGGGCAGTTGTCCGCGAGATTCAGAACATCGATGCTGACCTCATGAAAAATCGACGTTCTCAAGCAACAACCGCAACCTTGCAACTCATTCGAGCGTTCTACGTCGAACTGGCCAAGCACCCAGTCTCAACCTACGACGAACTCGAGAAGGCAGGAGTCTCTGCCACAAACGAGATTGTCCGCGACATCGAAGCGGTCAAGGTTGAAGAATTAGCATCGGTATAACCCGGTGTCTGTTTAATCCCGCCTAGTAGCGAAAGCGAACAGCGGGATTTCTTATTGTAAAAATATGGCACCATAGCTATGAAATATGAATGAATTCATAAAAAAATGTTACTTTTTCTTTCTCTTCAAAAATCAAGCTAAAACTGGTATAGTTTAAATAAATATTATGGAAATAAGATCTCAATTCACAGACAAAGGAGGCAAGCTTGCTGAAGTTATATATCAAGACGCAGATTCATTTGAACATCTTTTGGATAAGAAAGTGACGCAAACGTACGGTGTCTGTTTTGTTGGCGACAAAATTGTAATCGTTCATAGTATTAAAGGTGGTAGTCACTGGGTTCTACCAGGTGGAAGTATTGAAGAGGGAGAAACGTTTGAAGAATGTTTAAAAAGAGAAATCCAAGAAGAGTCAAACATGAAAGTTCTATCATTTACTCCAATTGGATATCAAGAAGTTCATTTTGAGGGAAAAATATTTAACCAACTTCGTTATTTTTGTATAGTTGAATCCTATGGAGATTTTGTCTCTGACCCAGATGGAGACATTTCTGAAATAAAGTTAATCGATCCGAAGGATTATAAAGAATACATTCAATGGGGTGAGATTGGAGATCATTTAATGACGAGAGCTATTGAGATGAAATCGGTCCTAAACTAGTTCGGATTCCATCCTATACTGGCAGCAGAATTTTAACTATATTTCAATCTGAAGAAACAGACCTGTTTGTGGTCTCGAATTTTGGTATACTGGGTGTATGGAAAAAATTATATTTAATCCGATAGAGTCTCCAGAAAATCAACCAGTAAAAAATAAATCAAAGGTACCTGACCCCTTTAATCCCAAGAGAGATAAAAATATGAAAACTGTAGTTAAAAAAATTGATACATCTACGCTATTTAAAATGTTTTTATGGTAATAAAAAAACCCTCGTCCTGCCCCCATGGATGGATACAATCAAGTTTTATACTACTGATATACATAATTTTCACATATCAAGTGGGATAGTGGAAAAATCATCACATGACGATGATTATGTGATTGGGGTTAGTCTTGGTGCGCTGGCGATACTTGCATCTGCACTACATATAAAAGGGAAAATTATACTCATCAACCCTCTGGTTCCTTCGAGAAGTTTGGGTGTATGGTTTATGCAGTGGGTAAAATACATAGGAGGAGGTTTGTTTGTTGAACGTCAGAAATTTACATCTAATCCGCTCAAGTGGGTTACCTCACTATGGCGAGCATATCGCTTCCTTACGAGTGATTTTTCTTCTGTACTTCAGATGTTTCCAAAAGATAGGTTGATAGTGATTCGCAATAAAGAAGATGATTTTTTTTGTAATACAGAAGCAGTGGCATATTTAAGGTCATTTGGTATTCAAGTGGTTGAGATTGAAGGAGGGCATAATTGGAATAAAAATACAGAAGATGAAATGAATCGACAGCTTGGCCGTGATTCATAAGAAATGGATTTTCTGGTGAGACCAAGGAACTTTTTATCAAAATGACGGAGAGGAGACATAAATAACCCCTCTGAGACTCGAACCCAAAAATATAATTAGCAACATATAATTTTCGGTGACATTTCAAGAATACCAACAGTATATATGAAATCAAAAATTCTAGAACTTGCATCGTTGATTCTCGATTTTGGGAAAGTAGACCGACAAACATCTCACCAAGATGGTGTCTATCCTGAATCTGATACAGATCATACTGTTATGCTTGGCATATTAGCACCATCTATTGCTGAGTATTTATACCCCGATCTTGATCGGGGACTTTTGGTGCAGTTTGCATTGATTCATGACCTAGTTGAGGTTCATACAGGAGATACACCAACGCTTATTGGTGTAAGTGATGCATTTTTTGCAGATAAAGAAGCTCGGGAATATGCCGCACTTAAGCGTATTGAAGAAATGTTCGGGTCTGTTTTTCCATGGGTACATACTACGATAGAGCGCTATGAACGCCTGGATACAAAAGAAGCTCGATTTATAAAAACTCTTGATAAAATTCTACCAAAGCTCACGGTGATACTTAATCGGGGTACAGGCCTTAAACGTCACGGAAAAATTACTAAAGGTGAAGTAGAAAAGACATTTGCTATCCAAAAGAAGAAGTTGGAAGGTATTGCTCATGATATGCCAGAACTACTCGAACTTTGGCAGTACTTCATGGATAAAGAGCTCGAATTTCTAGAATGATACAAGTAATATATTTTCGTTATACTTTTCCTGTATGATTAAAAAATCAAATGTTCAAATGGAATCAGTCATTATTTGAAAATTTGTGGCAGGGAGTCGAACGGATTCGCGGTCTACTGACCGAGTACGGTTTGTCGTGGAAATGGGGTCAGGTACCTTTAATTTTAGTTCGCTCGAAGTTAGTCAAAATAAAAACGCCTGACCTCGTGTTTCAGTGGTCAGGCGTTTCTGTAGGATTAAGAAATAATCTTGTATCCCTGAAAACCAGCTTCGGCAATCGTTTCTGGAGTGGGGTTTTGGATTGAAAAAAGATTTTGATATTTTTCTATAATCGAAGGATGCAACCCCTTGAGTACTTCTGGGAGGGTCCCAGATTTAGAACTTCCGCCGTTGGGATCGCCGATCTTCGAAGAAAACACTTCTCCTCGTCGCTCAACATAGATTATGGGCCATGGAGTGCCATTATGCTTGACCCAAGTTTCAACCCAATCGATGCGATTCTCTGAATCTAATTTGATGTTGTTGTCTTCCATTTTAGAACCTCTGAATTAAATATACCTATCTAGACAAGGCTGTCAATCGTGTTGCAAAAAGGTTTAAATGTATTACCAGGTGGTCAACAAAGAATCTTGCTTTTTCGTTCATTTTGATATTAAATAGTTTTTAGAAAGGTGAATGAACTATGGGACGTAACTATTATGCCAAAAGGCTCAGTGATTATGAGGATACTGCTCCAGACACTGAGGCTCAGAGAATCCATCTGCAGCGTGCTGCGGATGCAAGAGAGTATGCTTTACAGGCTATGCCTGATGTCAGAATAAACGAGAGTGAAGAAGTTTTTTGCCCCTACGCGGCGTGTGGTGCTCGACAAGCGTCGCTTACGATCGGAATTCACACTTGCCGAAATAGCAAGTGTGCCAGAAGGTTTAAGGTGCCGGATAATGCAACCAATCGCCGCATCAAAAGAGAGTTGGTGCACGATCGATTTTGAGATTATAGACCGGAGTTGTTATTCTGTGACAACTCTGGTTTTTTCGTAAAAATTATAATGTATAGTGGAGGTTGCTAGCGTTAGGTGTTTTTGTACCAAAACCTCTAAGAAGTGTATAATTCATCCATGAAAACATATAAGAATATTAGTGAGTATATTGCACACGCCCCTAAACCAACTCAAGCGAAACTTCGTGAAATGCACTTGATAATCAAAAAACTTGTTCCTCAAGGGCAAGAAGGTATACGGTATGGTATGCCAACAATAATGATACATGGTAAAAACCTTGTTCATTTTGCAGCAATGAAAGGGCATCTTGGTTTTTATCCTGCACCATCTGGAGTAACATTCTTAGAACAAGAACTTAAAAAACATTCTATAAGTTATTCAAAAGGGTGTATACGGTTCTCTTATGATACACCGATTCCGCGCTCATTGGTTACTCGTATTATCACATTTCGTGTAAAAGAGGAGGATTCAAAAAATATGTTTGCTGGTATTAGTGCACCAGCCCACCGTGCACTTACGCATGCTGGTATCACAACATTGAAGCAGCTCACTCGGTATACTGAAGATGAAATCAAAAAGCTTCATGGTATGGGACCTCGAGCGCTTGGTATATTAAAAAAGGTGTTACAAAAGAATACATTATCATTTAAACAATACTCGAATGCAAAAAAGTAATATCATAAACAGTGTGTATGGAGCGACCATTGCATTACTCATTCCATTTTTTGCAAATATATTTGTAAATGGGTGGAATTGGGGTATCGGAGATTTTATATTTGCGTGGATATTTTTTATTATACTTGGGCTCACGTATACATATGTGACACATATGGTTACTCATCGTGTAGGAAGAGTGTTTGCGGGTATAATGGTTGTACTCTGTTTTACCTTCGTGTGGGTTATGTTGGCAACAGGATAGTGGTTAGTCATAGTAACTTTGTTATACTTAAAGCTATGTTCTTGAATCGCAAGAAAATTCTTACAGGCGCTGCCGTCATTATCTTTATGGTGGTGTTTTTTTACATCAGTGTAGCTCATGGTGTTTTTCGTGGTTTTGGCACAACAGAACAATCTCAGGTGAGTACAGTAACGTTATCTCATGCACCGCAAAGCATACCGCCAAGTGAGGAGGATCTACTTGGAAAAGCAGAGTTGAGTTACGCTGGGGGAACAGTAGGAAGAAATAAAAATATCGAACTTGGTGCAACACATATCGATGGTACAGTTGTGTTTCCTGGTGAAGAATTTTCTTTTATTAAAGCTCTTGGAGAGGTTACTGAGGAGGGTGGGTACAGTAATGAAAAAGTATTTCTCAATGGTGAGGTGACAAAAGGAATCGGAGGAGGATTGTGTCAGGTTTCAAGTACGCTCTTTAGGAGTGTACTGGAGTCTGGTCTTCCTGTTACTGAACGGCATAATCATAGTTATACAGTCTCTCGATATGATGTAGGGCTCGATGCGACATATTCTGATCCTGGAGTCGATTTCAGGTTTTTAAATGATATGAAGTATCCTGTTGTTGTTCGGGCGCGAACTGAGAATGAAAAAGTGGTAGTAGAATTACGAGGTGTAGCTGATGGGAGAATTGCGAGTACTACAGAGCCAGAGATTTCTCGTGTAGTTGATGTACCTCCTCCGCGATACGTAGCAACAACAACGGTGTTTGCACGTGGTCAGGAATGCGTCAATACTCCACAGATCGGATATACAGCTCAGATACAACATAGTGTGTTGTACCCAGATGGGAACATAAAAGAGCAAATTTTCTCTTCGACGTATAAACCGCTACAAAAAGTGTGCTATATAACAGCAGCCACTACCAATCAGTAGGTGCACATTTGTTCGAGTGTAAGAGGTATACTATAATATGTTCCATGGCACACAGCTTTTTAAGAAGCGTTGGAATCACTATTTGTTTTTTGTTTTGTACGCATTATGCACATGCAGCATTAACGTTGACAAATGGAAATAATGCAACAACTACTCCGAATGTAGCAACCTCTATTACTGGTTTTCAGATTGTTGGTCCGGCAGCGTCTACTACTCCAGTACGACTTCGTGCAACATACGGTACGCTATCAATGACAACAACAACAGGTCTTACGTTTAGTGGAGCATCATCTGGTTCGACCGTGAGTTTTAGTGGTACTATTGCCAATATTAATGCAGCTCTCTCTACCTTAAAGTATACTCGCTCAAGTACAGGAACAGATACACTTGAAGTGTCTCTTGTGGAACCAGGTGAAGTTTTTTTTACGGACAATGGGCATCTCTATAAGTTCATTTCTGGTTCTATTACTGCGACAAATGCACGAACATCAGCAACTAGTCAAACAGCGTATGGTACTACTGGGTATCTAGCTACCATCACTTCTCAAGCAGAAAATGATTTCGTGGCAGCACGACTTCAGGGTGATGGGTGGATAGGTGGAAGTGATGAAGGAACTGAAGGTGTGTGGAAATGGGTGACTGGACCTGAATCAGGCACAACGTTTTGGAATGGGGCTTCAGGTGGATCTGCGCCTGTAGGTCAATACGCGAACTGGAGTAGTGGTGAACCAAACGATTGGCTTAATGGTAGTCCTGGTGAAGATTGTATTCAATTTTATATTACTTCTACAAAATGGAATGATCTTAACTGTACAAGTAGTTCGCTTTCTGGATACGTGGCTGAATTTGGTACTCCAGGTAACCTTCCAACAGTAGTTGCAACTAATATTTCTATTGTAACAGCGGATGTGCCCGCTATTACAACTTTGTATCCAGCAAATGCTTCTACAACAGTAAGTGTAAGTTCAAATTTAGTAATCACTTTTAGTAAGTCTGTTACAAAACAGACTGGAAACATTGTTATCTACAAGTCTTCTGATGATAGTGTGGTGGAGGTGATAGATGTCTCAGGTGATGCGGTAAGTGGAAGTGGAACAAGTAATATCACAATCAATCCAATCTCAAATCTCGCGGAAGGAACTCAGTATTATATTGTAGTACCAAATACTGCATTTAAAGATAGTTCAAATAATTATTTTGATGGAATAAGTGGTACAAGTACGTGGTCTTTTACAACTTCTGATATTACGGCACCAACTATATCAGCTTTAATCGGGACACCAGCAACTACTACAGCCACTATCGCATGGACTACCAATGAATCTGCATCAACAAGAGTGTGGTACTCGGTTGGTAATACGTTTGCTTCGTCGACAAACGAAACAAACACAAGCCCTCGTGTCACGAGTCATTCAGTGGAACTAAGTGATTTACTTGCGTGTACACTCTATAATTTTAGAGCTGTTTCTAGAGATTCATTTAGTAATACTGCCACATCCACAGATTCAACATTTATTACTATAGGGTGTTCTGGAGGTGTAATACCTTCTTCTTCTACTTCGACTCCTGTTGCAGTGAATACTTCTGCCACATCAACGGTGACAGATAACAATAGGACATTACAAGTCAGCACTCCAGCAAATTTTACAGCAACTTCTTCAACTATTGTTGTGCAAATAAAAGGTTTAAATTCGCAGACTGTTCTTGGTGTAACAGGAAAGCCAAGTGGATTACAGAGTGCAGCAAGTGTTGTGTTTGATGTTAAAGCTTTGATTGATAACACAACAGAGCTCGATTCTTTTGATATTCCCGTTACTGTTTCTTATACGTATACAGATGCGGACATAAGTGGTTTAGATGAGAACACACTCACTATGTATCATTATGCACAGGGTACCTGGTCTGCACTCGATGCGTGCTCAGTTAATGTATCGACAAATACTATCACATGTAATGCTCCTCACTTTTCTATCTTTGCAATCTTTGGTTCTGCAATTGCTGTAAGCTCGAATTCATCTAGTAATGGAGGTGCGTTACCGTGGTGTTCTGGACCATCTGCTCCAGGTTGGAATTCAAATCTTTCAGATGGAGGTTGTTCTAGTGCAATTACCTTAGATAACGTATCAACATTACAGACTATTCCAATTGAACAAACAAAGCAGGCCGTCAAGATTTGTCCTAAGTATACATTTACCCGAACATTACGTTTTGGTGATAAAGGTGAAGATGTGCGTAATCTACAAAAACTTATGAACTGTCTTGGTTTCAGCTTAGCTTCATCTGGGCCAGGTTCTGTTGATCAGGAAACTATTTATTTTGTAGAGAGGACAAAAAATGCTGTTATTAAATTTCAAGAGGAATATTATACACGAATACTCACTCCTCTTATGCTGACAAAAGGTACAGGTATATTCGGCCAATTTTCACAATATGCAGTAGAGGATATTATGAATATATAAAAAAAGTTTAAGATAGAACTATAACCAAGTTCTATTGCAGTGAACCTTGTTGCATCATACAATATATACTTGGGTATATAAACACACATCTTTTTATTTATGAATGTAAAAAACATATTATTTAGTGTATTAGTATACTTCATACCATTTTTTTACTTTGTAGGTGGTGTTGAAGCAGCGGGGACAACGTTTGTAACAAATGGTTCAGCTCAGATAGGATCTTTTCCTTCATCACTTCCAAATAATTCTTTTCGCATAGATACATCAACGGTAAACTCCGCATCAGTAACTGCGACATCATCTGATTTTGTTGGTCCTTCTTCTGCAACGCTCACAAACACTTCAGGATGGACACAGATTCAAAGTGTAAGTGCCGATGATGCAAACAAACAGGTCACATTTGGTTTTAATATGAGTTTTAATGGTACTTCGTACAATAGTGTGTTTGTGGGTTCAAATACCTACCTTACTTTTGGTTCCGGTTCAAACTTATATTCTTCGTTGAGTGCAAGTAACCCAGCTCTGCCTGGTGTGCATATGTGTGCAGCAGACAACTCGTATCAGAAAGTGTTTTACAAATTGGATACTCCTTCAATAATGCGTATTCGTTATGAAGGTAATAACAGTACAAGTGGTACTGTTGGTTCGCCGACTATAGTATACGAGGCTGTGTTTTATAGTGGAGCATCGTATTTTGACCTATATATGGGTTCAAACTCTCGGTGTGGTGGTGACGTTACTGCACCTACTATAACAAGTGTGTCATCTGATAAGGTAAATGGTTCGTATACCGTAGGACAGGTAATCGATATTGATGTTACGTTTTCAGAAGCAGTCACTTCTACAGGAAATGTTACGGTTACACTCGAGACAGGAGCAACTGACCGAACGTGTACATTTTCTGTTTCAAATAGTACTACCGGAACATGTAATTACACAGTACAGGCAGGAGATACTTCGGCTGATTTGACGGTAGCTTCTATTTCGGGGACAATCCGTGATGCAGCACTAAACTCAATGAGTAATTTTACTCCCGCCACAAACCTTGCTGCTAATAAAAATATTGTTATCGATACAACCGCGCCGACTGTAAGTAGTGTAACTGCAAATATCACTAACGGTTCATACAAAACAGGGGATGTGATCCCTGTAAAAGTTGTGTTTACTGAAGTGGTCACTGTTGCGAGCGGTACTCCACAAATTATACTTACAACAGGTTCTCCTGTTACTATATAGTCATTAATAATGGCTTGAAGTATTCTTATTTTTCTTTCATCAATAGCCATTTCATCACCCCTATTGTTAGCACTCATTAATGTCGAGTGCTAACATAAATATAATATCCTTTATACCCATTTAATTCAAACATTACTTCTAATATTATATCCCTTTATTCAGCGAATATTACTATTTATCTTAAATTATATCCCATTTGCTTAAATTTTC
>CAZVIO010000006.1:0-306 GCA_964627615.1 uncultured Candidatus Saccharibacteria bacterium | reverse complement strand
CAGGTAGTACAACACTCACATTCAATTATACCGTTTCGGGTACAAACTACTCAGGGGACCTAGATTATGCTTCAATAGGTGCTTTAAGTCTCAACGGTGCAACAATTCGTGATGCTGCCGGAAACAATGCAACTCTTACGCTTGCGTCGCCAGGTGCTTCAGGATCTCTTGGTTCGAGTAAAAATATTGTTGTCGATAATACTTCTCCAACAGTAACACTATCTTCCGCAAGTCAAAGTTTAACAAAAACTTCACCAATCTCTGTTACTGCCACATTTTCTGAATCCGTCACATCCTTTGTCGTCG
>CAZVIO010000005.1:20804-25482 GCA_964627615.1 uncultured Candidatus Saccharibacteria bacterium | reverse complement strand
AAATAACAACAATAAATGCGGCAGAAAACATATTCATAAAGAGCGGAGGTTTTGTTTTACCACGAGCATAGTATGATCGTACAAACAGTGTAGTGAGATTTTGTGCAACCAACGAAACCGTAAACAGTGCGAGCGCTGCTGCAGTGAGTCTTGTATCATCCCAATTAAATCTACCTACTCCAAGCACAGTACGGACGATTTGAGCACGAAGTACGACAAAAAGTACTGACAATGGAATAGACCAAAAAATAATATGTCTCGATGAGGTAATCATTTGTTCCAAAAACTGTTCTTTATCTCCTTTTGAAAACAACCGGGTAAGTGTCGGAAATGCAGCAAGAGAATAACTCACACCGATAATCGAAAACGGTACTGACTGTAAGTTAAACGAGAAGTTAAATACAGAAATAGATCCTGGTATAAGGAATGATGCGAAAGAAATCAAAAAGAGTTCTGTGAGTTCATTTGAAGAAACAGTGATAGTACGCGGGAGTGAAATAAACACAACTCGCTTAATCGCATGAAGATCAATCGGTATGCGAAAACGTGGCACCAACCCCGATGCAATAGCAGAAGGAATCTGTATCAAAAGATGTAATCCTGCTCCACAGACCACACCACACACAAGCCCTACAAGGCCGTATACGGGGTATAGGACAACGATACCGAACATAATCCCGGCATTGTACAAGACAGGAGCAATCGCATACACAAAAAACCGTCGATACACTTGTGTGACGCTTGCAAACAGGTTCGAAAGACCGAGTAAAAATGGAGAAAGGAGCAAGATACGTGTCATCGAAACAAGTTCCGGATAAAACTCCCCTTTACTGATCACCGGAAAAAGTATGTTCAATAAACTCGGTGTAGCTACAAACAGCACAAAAGACACAACAACCATAAGAAGCATATAAAATGTAAATATGCTATTAAGGAAATGTTGTGCCTCTGCTTTATCCCTGTCGATACGCTCAACAAGAAAAGGAATAATAACTGATACCGACACCAATGATGCGACTGTCGCAAATACAATATCTGGAATACGGAATGCTGCATAATAGATATCAAGACTCATGCCTGCACCAAAGATTGATGCGAGCATTCTATCTCGAAACAACGCCAATACTTGAGAAAGTACCGCAAAGAAACCTAAAAGATAAGCGGCCTGATGAAGGCCGGATATCTCCCTATTAAACATGTGTAAAATCCTCTTTACCATTCTGTCTACTGATCCTCTTTAACCGGAAGTTGACTTCGTTTCTCTGGAGAAGCATCTACTGGTGCTTCAGCGTTTGTAAACGGAGAATTACCTGCTTTGAGGTTTGAGAGTATGAGTTCCACTTCCTGACTTTCTGGATTTGTAGCTTTCAAATCTTCGAAGAGTGGGATTGCGCTCTGCATATCTCCTGTCTGCACCAATGAAAGTCCGAGGAAGTATTTTGAGTTTGCATAATCAGGAGCAAGCTCGAGTGATTTTGTAAAGCTCTGGATTGCTGTCTTGAAGTCCTGAGCATTGTACAAGAGAAGTCCGAGCTGGAAGAAGATTGCTGGATTATTTGGTTCAATAATCGCCGCTGCAGCTACAGAATCAATCGCACCTTTTAGGTTTTTATCTGCAACCTCAAGCTGTGAGAGGAAGTAGTACGCATCTATGTAGTTTTGCTTCTGGTTGATCGCAGTGATTGTGTACTCCTTTGCTTTTTTAATATTGTTTTTTGCTGCTTCGAGTCGAGCAAAGAGGAGTTTGATACCTGGGTTTTGTGGGTTTCGATCAAGTGCACCAGTGTATGATCTGATAGCTTCTTCGTATGCACCAGTAACTTCTGTCTGAGGAGGTACTGCAACCTCATACGCACGTCCGAGTGCAATCCAGTTGAGGTAGTTTGAACTATCCGCCTGTCGTGCTTTTTGTGCAGCAGTGATTGCTTTTGTGAGCTCGTCAGTAAAGAATTTCTGCACTTCTTCTTTATTTGCCTTTGAGAGATCCTGAGAAAGCAATGCATTGATTTTTGCAATCGCTACTTCTGATTGTGCTCGATAGTATACGTCATACGGTACAGCATCAACAGCTTTTTGGAGATACATTTCAGACTCATTCAAATCACCACTTGTATTTGCTGCATATGCACTTTTCTGGAAGTACCAGAGTGATCGAGAGTTATTGAAGAGACCATATGCCAATCCTGCAGAAAGTACAAAGATAGTAACCAATGCAAGACTTGAAGCGAAACCAATCTTCTGATCTTTATTAAATGCGTATTCTTGTGTTGAAAGAAGTCCACTTATCTGAAGAGATGCAAAGAATAGACCTGTAAAGAAGAATGTGAGTATGAAGATTACAATACTTGGCACATAGATAAATGCCATGATCCACAAGTACAAAGAAATAAAGAATGATGAAGCAACGAGATACAATGAGAACTGATTGAGTGCTTTAGAGAAGATAGACTTAAATCCAAAGTATATATACACTCCGAAGAAGAAAATCCATGACAATACTCCGAGGATTCCTGTTGTAACTGCAAATGTTGGAAGAAGTCCTACACCATATGCAAAGTCTGTATTCCAGAAGATTGTTGAGTTGATATCAGCCGGTTTGTATGAAAGCCACTGTAATGCAAATGTGTTTGGACCAGAACCAAAGATTGGCTGCTGTCGGAATGTGTTTTTAATAATATCAACAGTAACAGAAAGTGTTGGACGAACATCAACATTTGATACTTTGAAGAATTCAGCGAGCTTGTTTCCAAGTACATTACCCCAGATTGCAAATACAAGTGAGATGATAAATACAAGAAGAGACAACTTTGAGATACCTTTCAATTTTTGTGACCAAGAAAGTGTTGAGGCGTTTTCTGCAGAAAACATCTTGTACACCATAAACAACATCGATACAACCGCAATAATAACCCAGATAGTACCGAAGTTTACCAATGACAAAAAGAACAGTGATGCAGTCAATGCAAGCAATGAGAGTGTTTTTGTGAGAGGAGTGAGTGAAAGCATCTGATGTGTAAGCAATGAAAGGATTGCTCCAATTCCAAAGAAGATACCAACACTATTCCATCCACCAACTGCTGTACTTGTGAGTGAAGTAAAGATACCGAAAGAAAGTACATTTTCACCGAAGATCATTCGGATAACCAAAAACAATGTAACTACAAGGAGCGATACTACAACAGCAACATATGAATAAAATACTCTCTCTTTTGTTTTAAAGATAAGAGAAACCAAAAAGAGAAATGCAAAACTGAGCATAATAAATCCAACAGTACTCAAGTCAAAGGTGTAGCCGAGGAAAGACATTCGAGATACTCCATGTGACAATGAAGAGAGAGTGTATACGAGTGGCACTGCGAGTACTGTTCCAAAAAGAAAGAGTTTTGATTGTGGAAGTTCAATAGACCCTTTTTTAAGTGTTGCAATAATAAATGCAAAAATACTAATCAATGAACCAAATGCAAACAAAAGACTGGTACTAAACTGTACTGATGCAAAACCACTTGGGATAAAGAATAGCGGAGCTAAGAATACAACAACCAATAACAACCCGAATGTTACTTTATCCACAACAGACGAAGATGATGCTGAAGTCTGCACAGGAACTGAATATGAATTATTTTCTTCCATAGAATCAATGATAATTATGCGTTAATAAATTATACGTACAATTATAAGACAAAAACGATAAAGCAACAAAGGTATCTGTTGATAAAAAGCCTCTCCCCTAGCCTTCTTATAATTATGTACATTAATACTGATATGTGGTATAATACTGTCTGTGTATGAGATAGTTGCTGAAGCGCCTCATTTATATGAGATGCTTCAGAGGAAAGTCCGAACATTGATTCCTTTATACAAAGGAAAAAGGTAGCGGGTAACACCCGTCTGGAGTAATCCAAGAGGTGCGAGCAGTGACGCCTGAGGCGAAAGCCAAAGGACTCTCTTGAGAGTTGCTCGGCAGCGATGTCGAGGTGAAACGGCAAAATCCTTACCCCAATGCAAGGCCGTGCTCATGCATCTCACAAAGGTGAGATGTGGATTAAAGAAACTGGATTAGAGATTAAAGAATGGTGCATATGCATTATTCCTTCACCTTTAATCCTTAATCTAATTTCCACATCGAACTTATGTGAGGTGCATGGGAGTGCTGCTCGAGCATACGAGTAATCGTATGCCTAGATAAATAACTATCCACGACAAAATTCGGCTTATTATACACATATGAAAAACACTCCCTTACCGGAGTGTTTTTCACTGTACCTAAAAAGAAGGGCATCTTCCTCCAGTTCCACCTGAGTAACTTGAGGAAGATGCCCTTCTTTTTTTTAAAAGTGTGGTATAATATAAAAATGAAAAATAGAGATTATAAACTATTTTCTCCAGGAAGTTTTTTTCATGTTTACAATAGAGGAACTGGTCAAATTGATATTTTTAAAGACGCTGAGGATTTTAAATTTTTCCTTTTTCGTCTCAAAGAAGCATTATTCCCTCCCCCAACAACTGATGCAAAAAAAGATTCTGTAAGAAATAAACTTCCTGATAATTCATTTTCACTTATCTGTTACGCTTTGATGCCAAATCATTTTCATCTTGTGATACGACAAAACTCTGATATCCCCCTCAGTAAACTTATGTCAAAAATAGGTACAAGTCATTCAAAGTATTTTAATAAAAA
>CAZVIO010000005.1:9715-20752 GCA_964627615.1 uncultured Candidatus Saccharibacteria bacterium | reverse complement strand
GCCGGAATACGAAAAGGAACACTCTGTGATCAAACAATACTCCTCGATATATTTAATAATGATAGAAATTCATATATTGAATTTATCAATGATAGTTTTGATACGTTGCGGGAAAATAAAAACTTAAGAAAATTATTACTTGATGCTTAATCGAAATAAATAAAGAAGGGCATCTTCCTCCGGTGGAACTTGAGGAAGATGCCCTTCTTTTTTTTAAAAGTGTGGTGTAATTATTCGAAGTTCCATGTTTCAACGAGTTGTTTGAGGAGATCGTCTTGTCCTGGCTCTGCAGTGATCTGATAGAGTGTCTTATCTTTTACAAACCACACATCCCACACCTCACCATCTGAAGATACAGTAGAAAACGTTACCGCTTTAAACCCAGCCGGCATTTCAATATCTTTCGCATATCCCACCGTACTTCCGATTTCTTTCTTGAGCCGTGCTGCAGACAATGTTCCTCCTGCGGTGAATTCTGTGCTATAGATCTGTATCCCTGCCCCCTCTTTTTGCAACAACACAGTCTCACCTACAGGATCTTCGAAACGACTCAGTGTATATGACGAATCATATGCAAACGAAAAGTTTTTCAATGGGTGTGTAAAGTATGTTACCGCATCTACTGGAGCATCTGTTTTTTTATCATCACCTGATGTATCCACGAGCTCACCAGAGTTTTTATGTGTTACTTGTGTTGACGCATACCACACACCTCCTCCAAGCGCCACACATACAAGTACGATACTTATTTTTTTATACATATCACTTTTTCTATTTACCCATATTATACAACTGCTTTATTTCTGCTGCAGAAAGAGCTCGGTTATACAACCGTGCTTCATCGACCGTACCGTCAAACCAGCTACCAAACGTACAACAGTCTGCAAAATATCTCCCAATAGTAAACTTATTAGTACCACCACTTGCACTATATGCATTCACACTCGATGCAACCTCTACCCCATTTTCATACAACTTGTTTGTACCAGTTGCGCCATCGCGGGTCAAACTCACATATTTCCATTCACCTGCAACAGAAGTGTTTGGTGATGCGAGGTAACCGTTTGAATAAATGATAATGTTAATTTTATTACTTACATATCCGATCAACCCAGTACTCCATCCAGAAGATTCATTTTTATTATGAATAATTGTTCCTGTAGTCACTCGAGGTTTAACCCACAAGGTGATAGTAAATGAACCATTTGCATCTCCCAAAAAACTAAATGATGGTGTGTCTACATATCCATCAGTACCATTCAGTATCAATCCCTGACCAATACGTCCAATACCTGGTCGCGTACCTCCAAAAAACCATCCCGTATTACCATTACCACTCATATCTGTCACACTGGTAGTGCCCACTTCTTTTGCATCAAAACCATACGACCACTGCAATCCACTGGTCACCCCACGAGAAGCCTGTGATGCACCGAGTGTCGTTTCACTTTGACGATACATAGTCGCCACTTCAGCCGCAGACAAGATACGTGAATACATACGCACATCATCAAGTACCCCTTTAAAAGAAAAACCTGTATTCCCTGCCCACCCTTCGCCATACGGAAACAGCGTACCAAACGTCAACGGTGTGTTTTGGTCACCACACCCTGGTGGAGTCCAATCAGTGATTGAATGTGTGGTGGAGTTATCAAGTACACCATTAACATAAAACTTCATTGCTTTACTACTATCTACAGTTGTGACGATATGTGTCCATCGATCTCTCGGTGCGATACTTGCAGAGCCAAGATTTGCAAATGTTGCACCCTTGAGGCTAAACCCAAGTCCTTGTCCTGAACCATACTCCACTACATAGTTATAATCTCCACATCCACTCCATGGTTTTGAAATAATTCTACCACCATCCGTCTCGTCACTTGCTGGCTTCATCCAAAAGGCAATCGATAAATCCCCTCCTGTATATTCAAGTGCAGTAGTATTGGTCACTTCCACATAATCATTATTTCCATCAAGTACTATCCCACCCCCTCGTGCACCCACACTCCAACTGTTTGCACTGTTACGTACAATACCTGTATTAGAATTTCCACTACTATCAGCTACACGAACACTCGGAAACCGCTCATTGAGTGCCCAGTACCCGAGCAAGTTCTGTTGAGTAACTTTACGCATAGTAAGCTGACCACTTCTATAAAGCGCAGTAACATCACTTTGAGACAATGCTCTGTTATACAAACGCACTTCATCTATCTTACCGTTCATACGATAAATACTTGACCCTAAAGAACCTATCACCGTCACTCCATTACCACCATCAAGTGGTCCTGCGATTGATTGTGTTGCTGCCTGGAGCACACCATTGATATACATTCGCACTGTCGCACCATCATATGTTCCAACCACATGAACCCAGGTGTTCAACGGCGCATTCGCATCAGAAGCTACTGTGTAGTAAGTAAGAGATTTTACTACACGAAACTGAAATCGATTCCCTTCTGTAAATAAAAGAAACTGTCTATTCACCGCACCTGAAATAGTTTTTTCTAAAATACCCCTATTTGTTGTTTCGGTTATATACACCCACGCACTGACCGTCACTGCATCAGTCGGACTCATTGTAGTCGAATGTGGCACGGTCACCACCTGGTTTCCTGTACCATCAAAAGACAAGGCTTTAGAAAACTTCCCTGTTGTCCAAACAGACCCTGTAATGTCACCATGGTTTCCATTCCCACTTTGATCGATTGCACGAGTACTTGTTCCCTCATTAAATGTCCAATACCCTACAAGCCCGAGATTGTTTGGTGGTCGTTGTAGTGTAGCAGCATCTGAATATGCAGGAAAAAAAATAAACCCAATAAGACCAACAAGTCCCACCTGCCACACATACCCTTTTATCTTTTTAAAAAACATATGTATCATAACGCACATTTTATCACAGACTCAAAAAGAAGGGCATCTTCCTCCAACAGAACCAGAGGAAGATGCCCTTCTTTTTTTTAAAAGTATGGTGTAATTATTTATAGAGGAAGATGCCCTTCCTGGTTTTGGTACAGCAAAAAACTCACACTGAGTGTGAGTTTTTTGTGAGTCCCCTGCCGTAAACCTATTCCTTGCAATAAGGTTACTGCATTGGGATGACTTCGACTGTTCTTGTTGCATGGCCCCAATTTCCTGCCATATCTACTGCACTGAAGACAATAGTATGTGTACTTGTCGTAGCTGTATCAATTGTTATTTCTGTCATTGATACACCATTGACTGAATACTGGATACCGAGGTTGGTGTTTGGAACCAATGGGCCAGATGGATCAAGTGGGTTGATACCCATATCCATCACTGTTGCCCCCAAATCAACATAACTTGAGCCAACCTGTATAACTGCCGGGTTGTTACCCATCAAAGATATTTCTGGAGCGATTGTATCTGTCGTTGTGGCATTTCCACTTGTCGGAGGTGTTGAGGTTGCCGTCTGGCTTCCACAGATACCTGCCGCAGACACCATCGCACCGTTAGCCACCTTGAGACAATATGGTTCGCCAGTGACCTCATCGTACAATGTGATACCTGAAGGTTTTTCTGCGGTACCGATTGTGAGGTTATCTACGAACACATCTTTCAAGTATGCGATGCCGTTTACAAACCGTGCTCCGAGTGATTCAAGACTTGAGAGAACTTCAGCAAATGTAATACCTCCAACTGCTGGTGTTGACGATGCAACTGTTGCTTCCAGTGCGGTCAACCGAGTCTCGAGGTCATCTACCTTGATACTCATTTCTTGAACTGCCTTCGCGAGAACTGATGTGAACTCTTCGTATCGAACACTTTGGATCTGACCATCACTATTTCGTGCGACGAGTCGTGGCTCGAGGAGGTCTACTTCTTCCGCGATGAATCCGAAGTGCTCACTGTTTGTCGTATCGTTATTGTAGTAATAACTTACTGGTCGCATCGCATTTACCAAGTCGAGTGCATTGATTGTTGACGTTGCAATCGTATTCTTGAATCGTGCTGATGATACGGTACATGTTGCAGTTCCTGAGTTTACTCGCACTTCATTACTTGATGAGAGACAGAGCGCTGAGTCTCCTGATGCTGCCGCTGAAAGACTTGCGAATGATACAGTTCCAGTTACTGAGAACTTCCTCCATGGTGATGTGGTTGCGATACCCACATTACTATCCTTGTTAACACTGAGTGCTTCACTGAATCCACCATTTTGTTTTGTAATCATGAGTCCAAGTCGTGGGAATCGGTTTGCTGCAGATGAGTCCTCCCATACAGCCTGGATCGCACCAGCATTAATCAAACTTCCACCTGCGTCTTCGAGTACGATTGGCATTCGTGCACCGAATCCGTTTGCCACTGTACCACTGGTCTCACGAATCATAGCGATCATTTCTCTTACGTTGTTTGTTGCTCCGTCGTTTTCTCCACGAACATCGAGCACTACCACTGGGTTATTTGTTCCGATACCGACATTACCTGAACCCAAGAACAATGGTCGATTTGCTACACCCGTTGTGTTTGCTAACACATAACCATATCCACCCGATGAGTCATATCCGATACGTACTCCTGGACCAACTCCACCTCCTGGGTCATATGAAGCTGATGAAGGTGCAACGAATATCTGACCATCTACCTGCAATTTTTGCGATGCTGTTGTTGTGCCGATACCAAGGTTTCCGTTCTGAGTGAGTCTCATTGCTTCAAGAGGTGATCCTGTTGATTTGGTATGGAATGCAAGCTCTGCACCCGCTGTGGCACCTGTACCTTTCTGAAGTGCTCGGATACCTGCAACGTTGATATGTGCATCAGACTGAGCATTTGTTCGAGAGAACATGAGAGCTCCGATTGTACCGTTATCACTGTTTTGGCTCGACATCAGGTTGATTGCTGACTGAGTACCAGTGATCTGTAGTGTTCTTGCTGATGAACTTGCAAGAAGCTGATATGGATTGGTGTTGTAGTAAGTTGTTGCACTTGATGATGTACCCATACTTACGTTACCGAGAATGTCAACCAAGAACTGAGTTGTCGATGAACCGATATAGAATGGATCTTGTCCTGCTGGTGCGTTGATTGAGAGCAGTCGTGTTGTACTTGTCAGACCGATACCCACGTTTCCTCTGAAGTATGCGGCGAGTGAGCTACCTGAAAGTTCGAGAATACTGTTACCACCATTAACTCCGAATGCTACACCTTCATTTCGACTGCCCGCAACCAAGAACACGAGAGTGTTACTTGAAAGCAATGCTTTTGTCACGGCACCTGTTGCCCGACCCATTCTCCAGTTTGTATCAGTACCACCTGCAAAGTAAATCTGTCGTCCACTGTCCATTGCGATATCTCCAGCTGAGATAGTGAATTCTTGAGTGGTTACCGCTGTGCCGATACCAACGTTTCCATTTCTATCAACGATCAATGATGTCTTTGTTGATGAACCCACTGCAAAGCTTGTTACTCCTGCTGGCGCATTGACTGCAAGTTTTGCTGAAGGGGTAGTTGTACCGATACCCAAGTTGTCACCTGAGAGAACCATTCCTGAAGATCCTGTTGTGTTACCGAAGAGAAGTTTTCCAGCTGAGTTTCTGTATGCGATATCTCCTGCAGTTGAGTCTGAGAACCATTGACTAGCACTTGCAACATATGCAACCCATGGATTTGTACCTGCACCACCACTACCGATACCTGATGGACCTGATGTTGGCATATCGATCCATGATGCTGTGTTACTAAACCATGTAGAGATAGAAGCTCGTCCAGTGTTTGTACCTACAGTGAGTGTACCTGATACATCAAGCTTACTTGCTGGAGTTATTGTACCGACTCCCACATTTCCATTCTTGTCTACGATGAATGAAGTTGCTGTAGAAGATCCCACTACAAATCCTGGCTGACCTGCCACATTGTTCACTGCGAGTGATCCAAATGGAGTTGTTGTTCCGATACCTACGTTACTATTTGAATCAAGAAGGAAGGCTGTTGTTCCTGCTGAGTTTACGATTTCAAATGTTGAGTTTGCTACATTGTAATTTCTACCGATAACACCCTGGATTGTATTTGCTGAGTTTACCCATGCGATTGCAGAATTCGCAGTAGTACTATTTACAGTCTTGAGTATCAATGATCTTGCTCCGTATGGACTACCATCTCCACTGATTGAGAATGTATCAATTTCAAGTCCAGCACCTCCAACAAGCGCCCCTCCTGATGTACCGATACGAGCATTGCCTGCGACAGAAAGTGTTGCGAGAGGAGATGTTGTTCCGATACCAACGTTTCCACCTTGCTGGAATGTTACTTTTCGAGATGTTGCATCCCAAATAGTAAAGTCATTTGTACTTCCTACCTTATAGAAACCACCCTTAAATGTTGCATTATCAAAGAAGTCGATACCTGAGAGATCATTTATTGTTGTATCTGATACTTCATTAATTCCAAATCGGACCGTTGAACTTCCTTCAACAGCAAGTTTTGCATTTGGACTTGTTGTTCCAATACCAACATTACCATCAGTAGCAAGTGTCATCCATGTCTCATTTGCAGAAACATTTGTGAATCGAAGTGGAGCTTCACTTCCTACTGCCTGAGTAAGTCCAGACTGAATGTAGTTCACACTACCTGTACTAATCATTCGCAAATACCCAGTACCATCGTTTGCTGCAAGAGTAAATGTTGGAGCTGTTGCATGAGCTACAGAGAGAGTTGATATTGGTGAAGTCGTTCCGATACCTACATTTCCACCATTCATAATAGTCATTGCAGCCGTTCGATTTGGAGCAAAGATGATTGGATAACCTGCACTTGTTCCAACATATAAACTACTTGCACCAGAATTTGACTCAATAACTGCCTGATTATTTCCTGTCACACCTCCAAATATTGTACCTCCATACGTTGAACCCAGTGCATAGATATTAAGTCCAGCACCTGCGTTGTTGTACGTACTGATTGCACCAAATGCACCTGTAGTATAGTTCTGCGATGTAATACCACTACCAACCACATTCAATGTCACATTTGGCGTAGTTGTGCCAATACCGACGTTGCCACCACTTGGCTGAAGAGCAAGAGCCTGACTTGTATTACTAATGCTGTAATTAATCGTATCTATGAATGAGTAATTTGAAGCTGGTACAACACCAAAGTTCAAACGCTTTGTTCCTGTTGTAGCAGAATTTATTGTTATTCCATTACCAATTCCTGAAAGAGTTGAGTCTTTACTTATCATAAGACTACTATCTGGACTTGTTGTTCCAACACCGACATTTCCCTGAACTAACATTCCATTTGCAGGGTATGTCACTGTACCATCAGCATATCCTGCACCTGAACCAACACCAACCCCACCATTACCTTGAAGTGTTAATGCTGCAGTACCGTTAAGTGTAATAGAACTTCGCATTACTGTTCCACCTGGAGCAGAAACTCCAATATAGTTACCATTTGCATTTCTGCTGATACGGAAATCTGTATCAACACCAGTACCTCCGACATTCAAGAGTGCTGTTGGTGAAGTAGTTCCAATTCCCACATTTCCAGCATTGAAGTAACTACTACCACTTGAAACAATTTGATTTGTCACAACGCCAGCACTATACATATTCATGAACATATTATCCGCACTTCCATTTCGTGCCACTCTGAACAAGAGGTTTGTAGTCCCATTGTGGAGCGCAATACCTTTATCATTTGTTGTTGTCACAACATTGAGTGCATCTGTTGGTGCTGCTGTTCCAATTCCGACATTTCCTCCATTTGGGTTAAGCAACAACGGAGTTACTGTAACACCCTGATTTTCACTCTGAATAAATGCTGATCCGTTTGCACCCACAGCAGCGTCATAACCCATAAATAATTTCTTTGTAGGTGTTGTAGAGTCTGTAATTGCAAAGGCTCCCGCTGCATCACTCGTATATGTACCGGCACTACTTATCTGGAGTTTCCATGTAGGAGTTGTTGTTCCAATACCAACGTTTCCACTACTATTAATTCTCATCCATTCAGTTGGAGTCCCTGCCAACCTAGTCCCAAATGAGAGCGCTCCATTCGCACTACTAGCATTGGTTTCACTTATACCTTTCACATAAGCAGCAAGTACATCATTCCCAGCAGCATTAGATCCTAAAGCCAATGTTCCAACTACCATCTGTGCTGTATATGCTGAAGGTGTTGAATAAATATTTATCGTTGGAGCGGTAGCATCACTTGAACGTACATCCAATTTTTGCCAAGGATTCACTGTTCCTACTCCCACATTTCCATTCTTGTCGATGATGAATGAAGTTGCTGTACTTGAACCAACTGCAAACGATGCCTGACCTGCTGGAGCGTTTACTGCGAGGAGGGCAGTTGGAGATGTTGAGCCGATACCTACGTTTCCTCCAGAAGTAAATCGAACTTTTTCTGAACTACCTGGTTTGAAGTACACATCATTTGGTGTCTCGATGTAGAATGGATGGTTTGTTTCCATATACATGAATCCACCGATTGTATCTGTACCGAATGTTTGTTTTACCGCACCATTGTTTGCATCAGCTCGGAAGTACGCTTTGTTTCCGGTTACATCCACTGCAGCGATCTGTGTATCTCCAGAGATTGCACTTACCTGTAGATGTCGAGTTGGATTTGTTGTTCCGATACCTACGTTGCCATTCTTGTCTACGATGAACGATGTTCGAGTTGAAGATCCTACTACAAATCCAGGTTGACCTGCGATGTTGTTTACTGCGAGTGAGCCAAATGGAGTAGTTGTTCCGATACCTACGTTACCACTGCTATCAAGAGTCATTCGGATACTTCCAGAAAGTGTACCTGATGCAAAGTTGAGCTTGCCTCCGTTTGCAAATGCAGTATAACCAGAGTTGTTGGTTGGATCGATCATTTCGATACCTGCATATGAAGCTGCTGATCGCATCAAACCTGCCACTTCAAGTTTCTGTACTGGAGAAGTTGTTCCGATTCCTACGTTTCCACCTTGCTGGAATGTCACTTTTCGAGATGTTGCATCCCAGATAGTAAGATCGTTTGTATCACCAACCTTATAGAGACCGCCCTTAAACACTGCATTGTCAAAGAAATCTATACCTGAAAGGTGACTATTAGTTGAGTCAGCAACTTCATTGATTCCAAATCGTACACTTGAGTTACCTTCTACGAGCAATTTTGTTGTTGGAGTTGTTGTTCCGATACCTACGTTTCCTGTTGTATCCAATGTCATCCATGTCTCATTTGCAGATATATTTGTAAATCGGAGTTGCGCTTCACTTCCTATTGCCTGAGTAAGTCCAGACTGAATGTAGTTAACTCCACCTGAACCAATCATTCGCAAGTATCCAGTACCATCGTTTGCTGCAAGAGTGAATGTTGGAGTTGTTGCATGAGCAACAGAGAGAGATGATATCGGTGAAGTAGTTCCGATACCAACGTTTCCTGTTGTTGACTGTATTCTCATTCTTTCTGTGCCAGCATTTGTCAAAAATTTAATGTCACCACTTCCAGTTGTAAGATTAATTTCTGAGTTAGAAGTTCCTGATCCCACAGTGACAATTCCAATAGATCCCAATGTTACGTTATTCCCATTAAATGCTAAGCTACCGTTACCAGCAATACTGTTAGTGATAGTTAAATTATTCACAGCCAAAGAAGAAGTAACTGCACCAGTATTAATTGACCATGACGCATATTGAGAACCTGTTGTGCTGTTCAAACCAAAGAGTGTACCAGTGGCGCCCGCAATGGTTAATGAAGCCACTGGAGGCGTTGTTCCGATACCTACGTTTCCACCTGAAGTGATTCTCATTCGCTCTGATCCACTTGTTCCGAGAGTCAATGGAATCGCAGCCACTGTATGCATCTGCATAACTGTTGCATCTGTAAACAAGAATCCATATCGTGACGATCTGTTTACATCATAGAAATTGATAGTTGTTGCATTGTCAGCTGCGCGTCCAAGGAAGTTGAGAGCGTATCCTGCGACACTATTTGTAAGGATTTCCAATGAAGCAGCAGGTGAGGTTGTACCGATACCGATGTTTCCATTCATCAATACAGTCTTCGGTGACGCTCCACCTGTTGCTTGTAATACAGAAGCTGCAGAATATCCACTTGTCTTCAACTCAATGTTGAATACAGCAGGTGATACGTATGATGTATACATATCTGTGTAGTATGCAGGATCAGATGCTGTACCTTGCAATCTCAAACTACCTGTACCAACTTCCAATTTCGCACCTGGGTTTGTAGTTCCAATTCCTACATTTCCTGCAAAGTAGTTTGTCAGAGATGTTGATGTAGCCCAGATGTTGTTTGCAGTGATTGTTGATGTTGCAACAATAGCTCCTGATGCATTTGTTGAAAGGATTGAGTTGATTGCTGTACCTGAGAGTGTGAGTGATGGTGTAGAGATTGAAGATGTTGCAGTGAATGTTGATGCGGTTACGTCACCACCTGTGAAGATACCTGAGCCTGAAACAGACAATTTTCGGAATGGTGAAGTTGAACCAATACCTACGTTTCCACCTGCTTTTACAATAAGTGAAGGTGATCCGCCGTTGAATACATTTGTATCCACTGCAAAGGAAGTACCGTCTGTATGAAGGATCAGGTCATTTACTCCTGTATTCGCAGACCATGCAGCAGCTGTAGTGTTCAATGCAAGTACACCTTTAAGAGAGCCCTGGTTAGTGAATGACAATGCAGGATTAGAACCACTGTTTGCGGCATTAATACTGATACCCTGGGCATTTGTACTTACATCTACAACCAGTTTATTTGTTGGTGCTGTAGTTGCAATACCCACATTGCCACCCTGTGGATTCAAAGCCAATGCAAAACCTTGAGCCTGAGATGCATTCTGTCCAATCTGTATCCATCCAAATGCTGCAGTGCTTCCATCACCAACACCAAGCTGCATAGAAGATGCTGTTGAAAGTCCTGCTATATTTATACCACCAGAGTTTGCTACTCCACCATTGATGTAACTTGTTGTTGTAAAGTTTCCTCGTCCAGATACATCCAATTTAACTGTCGGGTTTGCTGTGCCAACACCCACATTGTTTGAAGAGT
>CAZVIO010000005.1:7322-9468 GCA_964627615.1 uncultured Candidatus Saccharibacteria bacterium | reverse complement strand
CCATCAAAGAATCCACTTCCTGCTACTGAAAGTTTGTATCCTGGAGTTGTTGAGCCGATACCGAGGTTGCCACTTGTATTAATTACTGCAAGCTGTGTAGCACCACTATAGAAAGTGTGTGCACCTCCATAATAGTTGATACCGTTACTCCATGCATTGCCACTTGCACCAAGATTCAAATATTGGTTTGCAATACTATATCCAATCGTCATTCCACTACCATCATGACTGATGGTACCTTTTTTAGTATTAACTGAATTGATCGAGATGCTTCGGTTACCTCCTGAAGGTAATCCAACAGCGAGATCCCCTGTTGTTTGAATTGTACCTACATCTGTATTAATTGTACCTACACCAAGACCTCCTGTTATATATCCATTACCAGAAACAGCAAGTGTCTGAGCTGGTGAGGTAGTACCGATACCAATATTTCCTGCACTCGTAATTCTGATTCTTTCAGTACCCGCAGTTTTAGCAAACAAATCTGATCCTGCACTATTACCTAATGTCCAAATCCATCCTGTGTCACCCTGATTATTTGTGATACCTGTGTTATTGCTTAACACATCAAATCCTGCGTTAGTTCGGATAAGTCCAATTACATCAAGTGGCAAGGTCGGGTTAGAAGTTCCAATACCCACATTTCCATTCTTGTCTACAATGAACGAAGTTGCTGTTGATGAACCTACTACAAATCCTGGTTGACCTGCCTCAGAGTTTACAGAAAGTCTTGCGAATGGAGTTGTAGTACCCACTCCCACATTTCCTGAAGTTACAAGAGATTTTGATGCAAGAAGATTAAGTGGGTAATTCTCAGTAAGATATGTTCCATCAAATTGAAGTGATGCCCATGATGCACTACCTGACGCATAGATTCTAAGATAGTTGCCATTAAGAACACCTACGTTACCATATACATCAAGTGTATTTTGTGGAGTTGTTGTTCCGATACCGATGTTTCCTCCAGTTATAGTGATTCTTTCACCTCCTGTTGTATCTCCTATGTATGTCTTATCATCACTTCCGAGTCTAATAAGTCCAGTAAATGTTCCTCCTGTATTGATTCCGCCAAGACTACTGTTATTAGACAAACTGATACTACCCTGAACTCCCAATCGAGCAATCGGAGTTGTTGTTCCGATACCTACGTTTCCACCGTTCGGGTTCAACAAGAGATTCTTCCAGTTGATTGCATAGTCTACTGCTTGCATATAACCAGCATCATGTAGGTTACTGTATCCTGCATAGATGTATTTATTTGCATTTGTAAGACTTGTAAGTTGGAGACCTCCGAGCTGTCCAGAGAGTGTTGCATCACTTGCCACAACAAGTTTTGCATTTGGTGAAGTTGTTCCGATACCTACATTTCCTCCACTCGTAATTGCCATCGTTGGTGTCAAACTGTTTCCGAACCAGATATTATTACCTCCACGAATACCAAGGTCAGATGCTGACCCACCAGTAAACATACCATTAGCATTTCCTACATAACCAGAAAGTGTTGTACCAAGAGTAAATGTGGCATACGCTCTAAACATTGGACTACCATTAACATCAAGTAAATATGCTGGAGTTGTTGTTGCGATACCAATATTTCCATTTGTATCAATTCGCATTCGTTCTGCACCACCTACACCAAAGATTGTTGGCGCACTTTCATAGTTGAATACATAAAGTTGACTTGTGTTGTTGATACCCACGATTGCACCATCTGTATTACTTCCGCCTGTTGAAGCATTTCCAAACTTGATGTTTGTATCAGAACCACCTGCTCCATGGAGCTGGAGTTTCTGAAGTGGTGAAGTTGTACCGATACCTACATTTCCTTGTGCAGTGATTCGTAGCTTCTCTGTAGTACTTCCGTATGCTGTCATCAATTTAAGTTCAGCTTGATCCGCACCTGCTGTTACTGTAGAAACTTCGATACCTGCCCATGCGTTCGGGAACAAAGAACCAGATATCTGAAGATTACCAAGTAATGCATCAGTTGCACTTGTACCTGCGATTGCGATGTTACCACCAACAACTGAAAGTTTTTGTACTGGAGTTGTTGTTCCGATACCTACATTTCCATCTTGTGCAATAATCATTCTGTCAGCAGCACTTGTCTGGAAGTAGATTGGACCACCTTTAATTGTTGTTGGTC
>CAZVIO010000005.1:0-7288 GCA_964627615.1 uncultured Candidatus Saccharibacteria bacterium | reverse complement strand
AATTCCATCTATATAGAACTGACTGTTTGCATCATAGTACAATCGAGAAGTTCCGTTTACATCGAGTTTGAATGTTGGTGAAGTTGTTCCGATACCCACGTTTCCTCCATCTTTTTGTAAAGCTAATGCACGGTAAGCTGAGCCTTCGGTAATAGCTTGTATAGCAGCAAAATTATTTACAGTATCATAACCAAGGTACAATCTATTATTAGGATTAGTAGAACCAGTCAGAGCCATTTGATACGAGCCATTCACAGCGACCTGAAGTTTAAATGCAGGAGTTGTTGTTCCGATACCTACGTTTCCTGCCTGAGTAAATCGAGCCAATTCTGATTGTCCTGGTGAGATGATGATATCTTTTCCTGAGTTTCCAGTTGAAGTTTGGAGTGTAAGTGTTGATCCGGTCTGGCTTGCAACGTTGTTTACAGTTACACCTGAAGAGCTGTTCAACTGAAGTTGTCCTTGCGCAACAAATGTATTTGTATCCTGAACATACATTGAACCTGTTACCAATGAATTACCTGAAACTGTCAATTTTTGTGATGGAGCCGCAGTTCCAATACCTACATTGTTTGAAGAGTAGTCATATACAAATCCTGAAGTCTCAATTGCAAGTCCTCCTGCAATTGTAGATGTTGCTGTAGTTGATGTTGCGTTGAAGAATCCAAATGTTGGTGTACTTGTTGCAACTACGACACCAGAAGCATTTGTTGAAAGAAGTGAATTTACTGGAAGACCTGAGAGTGTGAGTGAACCACCGCCAACTACAATATTTCCTGCCTGATCAATTGTAAATTTAGAAGATGATGCAACTTTGAGATCGAGGAGGTTGCCTGTAAATCCTGATGTCATGTCCACTGCGATTGCTGTTCCTGTTGTTCCTCCTGCAACTGAAAGTTTTGCGTATGGTGATGTTGTTCCTACACCTACGTTTCCTCCGTTTACAAATGCGATATCTCGTCCAAGGTTTGCTGGATTATCTTTTCTCCATGCACTCAAGAGTACTGTTTGAGCGTTTGTATTTACATCAATTGAGAATGTTGGGTAGTTACCTGCTGTTGCACTTTCAAACAATGCATTTCCAACAACATCGAGTTTCTGTGTAGGTGAGGTTGTTCCGATACCGAGGTTTCCACCTGTAGTAATAAAGAGTGAGTCTGTACTACCACCATTTGTACGGAATCCAAGACCACGTCCACTTGTTGATTTGAGGTATGGGTTACCTGAAGTTCCATCCCATGCAAATATTCCTGTTTGTGCTGTCGGGGTCGTCGTTCCGATACCGATATTTCCCGCAGTAGTAATAAACATCTGAGGAGCCACCCAATCACCAGCTAATCCTAAACCTCCACTATAGCCCTGAAGGAAACCTTTAGCGACTCCAGCAATCTTGAATGCAAGACCTGAATTACCTGAAGTTGCATTAATACTCATTGTTGAATTCACTCCACTTAACACCAAGTTATCCTGAGATGAATTTTGGAATTTCAATTCTGTCGTACTATCTACTGCGACAAATTTTGCTATTGGAGAAGTGCTTCCAATTCCTACATTTCCAGCAGTATCAAGTGTCATACCTACAGTAGAGTATCCACTTGCATTGAGATGCAACTTACCTGTTGTAGCACGGAGTACCGCATCTCCACTTGCTGCTGATGAAAGATAGTGTCCAGCAGAACCTGCGATTCCCAAGAATACATCTCCAGCGCCACCATTTCGACTAATTGACAAGTTTGTTGAGTTTGAAGCTCCACCTGCACTTATGAGCAAGCCAGCATTATTGTTATCTCCACCCTGAACTACAAATTTGTAGTTTGGAGTTGTTGTTCCGATACCTACGTTGTTTGCAGCTCGAGTAATGCTGATTGCATTTGTTCCAAGTGTAGAGTTGTAAATACCAAACAAGTCATTATCTGAGCCACCAGTAAGCTGGTTACGGATAGACCAATTTGTGTAGGTACCTGCAAGTGTAAGGTCTACAGATCCAGCGCCGTTATCATCAGTTAATCTTATAGATGGGCTTGCACTCTGGATACTAAGTATAGATGTTGGTGAAGTTGTTCCGATACCTACGTTTCCACCATTGAAGTATGTAGCTTCAGCTGCTCGAGAAGAAATCTGTACTGTCTCTACACCATCAGTAAGGATATTGAGTACACCTTCACCTCCTGTACCACCAGATTCAAAATCAAATACTGATGTACCTGCATCTCCAATAAGTCGGAGTAGTTCTCCACCTGCTGTTGTATTTTTAATTGCTGCTACATATCCCGCTGTACCCTGTTCAACAGCAAAGAGATGAGATGGTGTCGTTGAACCGATACCTACGTTTCCATTATTATCAATTCTCAAACGTTCTGTATCATTTGTTTTGATGTACAAGAATCCAGTTGATCGTCCATCAGCAAAGATGGTTGTATACGCTGATGCAGGTGTACCATTTGTTCCAAATCTTATTCCTGAAAGATTACTTGTATTGTTGATCAAATTGATGTTTGAACCACCTGCATTTGCAATCACATCCAATGAATATGAAGGGTTAGCTGTTCCCACTCCCACATTTCCATTCTTGTCTACAAAGAATGAAGTTGCTGTTGAAGATCCAACTACAAATCCTGGTTGACCTGCTACATTGTTCACTGCGAGTGATCCGAATGGTGAAGTTGTTCCGATACCTATGTTACCAGCAGAATCAATTATAAACTTAGTTGTTACGTTATCTCCAACTTCAAGAATAGAGTTTGAAACATTGAAGTTACGTCCGAGGAATGTTTGATATGTACCCGCATTGTTAACCCATCGTATTGTTGAATTTGAGATAGCAGCGTCAGTGGTTTTAAGAACAATCGCATTTGCTCCATACATATTTGAACCATTATTTACACTTTCTGTTGCTATAGTAAGCGCTGTACCTACAATCAATGAAGTAGATGTTCCCAATGCAGTATTTCCAAACACATTTAATTTTGCATTTGGAGTAGTTGTTCCGATACCTACGTTTCCTCCATCTATTACAGAAAGTCCAGCTCCATCATTACCACCATCAGGGAACAAACCTACTCTTCCACCTGCTCCAGCAATAACTTCTAGGTGGTTTGAAGATGTCATACCGAGTGAATTGATAGCAACACCATTACTCTGTCGAATCTGATACGCTTGCGCGTTGTCAATCAACACCTTTCCTCCTTCAACTGCAAGTTTTGCATTTGATGTTGTTGTTCCGATACCTACGTTACCAGAACTATTTATAGCAAGTCTGACTGAGCCTGCGGTGATATCAGCGATAGTAAGTGTTCCGTTAGCAAGACCACCATCCTCACTAATTGCCCATGTTCGTCCATTTGTTCCTGTGTTGGTTAATTTCATACCAGTAGTTGCACCTGTGTCGTATGAGACATGCAACAAAGCTGATGGAGCAATAAGTCCAAGTCCCACATTTCCATTTGCATCGATCTTCAATCGAGTTGATACTCCAATATTTCCACTTGCATTGTATGTTGTCTGATCAAAGATACTGAAGCCTGCGCCAAGAGCTGAACCTGATCCTGTAGAACCAAAGTTATATCGTCGTCCACCTGCTGCAATATTATTGAAATCAATACTTGCATCCGCATTTGAAGACATGATTGATATTGGTCGAGCTGAACCACTGTCGATGTTGAGTCCGTATGCAGTTCCATTTACTGATGATGTTGATGTACCGATACCTGCAGTTCCTGATACGAAGAGCTTACCATCTCCCGCATCCACACTGCCGTATGTACTACCGATTGCCACACCACCTGTTGTACCAAATCGTGTATTTACTGTAGAACCTGCTCCGTTGCGTACCATGAATACAACACTGTCCATACTCAAGATGTTTGCACTTGGACCTCCGAGAGCGTAGTTATGTCCCGCATTGTCACTGATCTTGAATGTTCCGTTTGTACCGAAGTTTGCTGAACCTGCTACAGTAAGCTTTGTTGTCTGTGTTGTTGTTCCGATACCTACGTTTCCTGTGTTATTTATCGCAAGTCTTACTGCACCAGCTGTACTATCATAAATATCAAAACTGTCACTTGCTTGATCTCCAGTACTCAACCACCACTCTCGAGTTGCTCCTGTTGTATTTCGTTTTAGTTTGAGTGAAGCTGAAGTGTTTGATGTTGATGTAGTTTCAATCTTTATAGCAACATCTCCACTATCAACCACATCAAATTTATTGAGTGGAGTTGTTGTTCCAATACCTACGTTTCCACCTGAAGTAAGTGTGAGGAGATTGTTTGATCCCAAATCAACACTTGTTCCAATCTTGAACTTATCACTATCACTGTTATCAATTCCCATTCGATATCCGATAACATTTGGAAGTTCAAAGTTAATACCTACATCTCCTGATGAGTACTGACGGAGTGAAAGTCTATCTGCACTTGCTGTACCATCAGTCATTGCAATATCAAGTTTAGATCCAGGAGTTGTAGTTCCGATACCTACATTCCCCAATGTTGTCATTACTACTGCATTCGCTGTTCCATTTGTATTGAAGACAAAGTCACCAGATGTATTTGTCTCGATAACATTAGCTGATGAAGTCGTATCCATTCGTAACTTTACAGATCCAGAAGAAGATTTGATATGGAGGTGTTGGGCTGGAGTACTTATTCCGACTCCCACATTCCCCGCAAAGTAGTTTGTCAGTGATGTTGATGTAGCCCAGATGTTGTTTGCAGTGATTGTTGATGTTGCAACAATAGCTCCTGATGCATTTGTTGAAAGGATTGAGTTGATTGCTGTACCTGAGAGAGTGAGTGAAGGTGTAGAGATTGAAGATGTTGCAGTGAATGTTGATGCGGTTACATCACCACCGGTGAAGATACCTGAACCTCCTACAGACAATTTTCGGAATGGTGATGTTGTGCCGATACCAAGATTACCTGCTGTATTCATCACCATTTGTGTCACGCCTGCAGACTGGAATGCGATATAGTTTGCATTATATGCATTGTTGATAAATGATACACCTCCGTTATTTCCTATACCCATTCGACTTACTCCATTTACCATGAAGTTCATATTTGCATTTCCATCCGCTCCATCAATATTTACTGTCGCAGATGCAGATGAGTAGACATGAAGATTTGCACTTGGGGTTGTTGTGCCGATTCCAATGTTTCCACTTGAGTTTATGACCAATCGTGTTGCTGCAGCTGTCTCGTCATAGATCACATAGTTACCGGCAAGTCCTCCACCAAGGAAAGCACTTCCTGCAACACCAGTCACCCATGAGCGCGCACCAGTACCCGCATAATCAAACCGTGTTGATGCAGAACCAGTTCCTATTTGTCGCACAGTCATCGCACCATCACGATTGTCATTTACAAAAATATGAAACTTTTCTGTTGGACTAGTTGTTCCAATTCCAACATTTCCTGCAAAGTAGATTACAGCAGAAGATGAAGTTGCTTGGATGTTGTTGAAGTATCCTGTATTTGCAGAAAGAATAGTTGAAGAAGCTTGAGTGAGTGTTGTCTGACCAGTTACACCAAGTGTTCCACCCACAGTAAGATTACCATCAAATGATGATGCTCCTGTACCTACTCGAAGTGCATTCCATCGTTTTGAAAGTGTACCAAGTGTCTGTGAAGAATCGTTGTCTGAGAATGGGTTAAGTGTTGCCTGGAAGCCAAGAGTTGCATTACTTTCCATGTATACGTATGCAGATGAGAGACCATCTCGTGCGAACTGAATTGCCCATGGGTTTGCATCTGGACCTGAGTCGATCACGAGAGCTGCATTGTCACTACTTCGTGCACGTACCTGGAGTCGGCCATTTGAAAGTGCTGTTGCTCCGATACCTACGTTTCCACTTGAATCAACAAGCAATGAAGTTCCTGATGAGTTACCTACTGCAAACTCAGCTCCTGTACCTGTACTTTGTACTGAAAGTCGTGCAAATGGTGATGAACTACCTACACCCACATTTCCTGTTGCAAAGAAGTTTCCGATTACTGTAGAAGATGCCTGTGATACAAATCCATTGTTATGAAGTGTAGTGATAGTTGTTGTTGGGCGGAGGTAACCACCTGAAAGTGTCCATGTTTCTCCAGAGAGTGATCCACCTGCGATATAGTCTGTTCCAGCGATTGCTGGTACCACTGAACCATCCGCATTAGTCTTCAAGAGTGCTGATGCGATACCTGAGATAGCAAATGATGTTGTGGTAGCCTGTGTTGAAAGAAGTCGTGGAAGTGTTGATGTTGCTGTTGTGGTTGCAGTGAAGTATCCAGAGACTGTTTCTCCAGCTACAACAAGTTTAGCGGTAGGTGTTGTTGAACCGATACCCACGTTACCATTTGCATCGATACCCAAGAATACAGAACCACCGTCTCCCAATTCAACTCGAAGATTTGTAGTCAACCATTCAGAAGATAGAGCAGCTCGTCGAGTACCAGATGAGTTACCAAAGATAATTGAATTTTGTGAACGACCTGCACTTGAACCTTTGAATACTATGTGGTTTGAAAGTACAAGAGAACCGTTGCCTGCATCAGAACCTACTGGTGCAGTACCAAGTGAAGTGATTCCTGAGTTCACTTGCAATGCTGCAAGTGGATTTGCTGTTCCCACTCCCACATTTCCTGAAGCAGATACGATGAATGATGTTGCTGTACTTGAACCTACAACCAATGCGTTCTGTCCTGCACCTGCGTTGATTGCAAGACGAGCAAATGGTGATGTTGTAGAGAATCCAACATTTCCAGTAAACTGATTTGTATTAGAGAATGTATTGAAATCTGAAAGAAGTGTTGTTGATGCTACGGTACCAGCTGATGCGAGACATACACCGTTGATCTCGATACAACCACCAGTAAGTTTGATACCGTTTGCAAATGTTGATGATGCAGTAGTTGAAACTACATTGAGGAGATTTGTCTGAACACCTCCAACAAATGTTGATGTTGCTGTAGATGTTGCAGGTGTACCTCCTTGAAAAGACCAGGTTACACTTCCACCAGAAGAACCAATTTGGCTTAAGCTTGTGTAAGTAAATGAATTCCCAGCACATACTGCTCTCTTATTAGATTCAAAATCAGCAACTGGCATACAAGTATAACCAGGTGTAATTCCTGTTGCTAATAAATTGGTAGCTGACCATAAATTATTTCTTCCACCTGTTGCGCTAGTTAATGCAGTTCTCATTCTTGTAACTTGTCCTTGAGTAAACATTTTAGGGCAAGATGCGTAATCCATAATATTTTCAATATTTGGTGTAGCGCAATCTAATGCGTTAGGAGTACAAATAGAA
>CAZVIO010000004.1:7086-28335 GCA_964627615.1 uncultured Candidatus Saccharibacteria bacterium | reverse complement strand
CGGACGAAGAAAATAATTTAAGCCTACCCGAGTGCGCAGGTGAGAATTATTTTACTCCAGTCCTACCACAAGGACACTTTTTGTTTTCTAATTTGATTACAAATAAGAAAACAATGTCGAATAACAAAATTCGCCAAATATGGAAATTTTACTTATTCATTGGCATCACCAAATACAGATACGATGAATCACTCGAACCTTTTATCACCATCGGTTTACTTTGATCAACAAATGAAAGAGAAAGTGAGTCAGAGTCTATAGATTGAAAACAATCATTTATATACTTATAGTTAAAACTCATTGTTATCTCATCACCTTTTACTACAGCATCAAGTGCATTGGTATTTTCACCAATATCTATATTTTTTGTCTTTACCTCAAACAACTTTTCTTTCTGTGATGCAGTTATATACACCTGACTAAACTTGTCTGTAAAGATGTTTGATATTTTTAATGCATTAATCACATCTTGTTTTAACACAATAACCTCTGTTTTTGTTTCAGTAGGAATAATCTTTTTATAATCAGGAAAGTTTCCATCCACAACACGAGAAATGAGGTAAATACCTTCATATTCAAAAGAAATTTGATTCTGATTGAACGAAATCACCACATCATCAACTATATCTTCAAAAACTTTGATGATTTCTGGAATATTTTTAAACGGGATAAGGATAGAAGAAAACTCTTTATGCTTTTTAACCTTTATTTTCTTCTCTGCGAGTCTAAATGAGTCAGTAGCCACAAACACAACAAACTCTTCATCTGGATAGATATAGACGCTTGCAAGGGTTGGTTTAATGGTTGATTGAGATGAAGCATAGGCAACAGATTTCAATCCTTTAATAAAGTCCTGAATTGGCATAGCAAAAGACACACTATCAGTAAGTTTTGGAATAATAGGAAAATCATCAGCCGTAAAGGTTTTAATAACTGTTTTTGTATGTTCAGTAGATACTTTAAGGTGAGATCCTTCTGTTTCTAGAGCTATGTTTTTATCATTAAAGATACTTGTTACAAACGAAGAGAGGATATTTCCAGGTACAGCTACAGTTCCCGGCTCTATAACTTTCACAGGGAGTGTAATTTCGATACCAAGATGTAGATTTGTTGCAGAAATAGAAAGGGTTGATCCTTCAGCTTTCAGTAGTACACATGAAAGTACCGGCAATGTACTTTGCCGACTTGTCATCTTTTCAGCTTTTACCAAAGCTTTAGCAAGCTTTTCTTTTACGCATTCAATCTTCATAGTTGTATTCTACCTTTTAAAAGAATCCTATTACTATTAGGGGTGTGTATACGTGGAAAACCTATAAAATGGCTTATTATATAGATTTTTAACACAAACCCCTGTGGAAAACTGTGGGAAAACTGTGTATATCTCTGTGGATTATAGAGATGTGTATGGGGTGGCTGCTTCACTGTACACATATATATGCAACTTATACCTTACTCATACACAGGGATATACGGACTTATCCACATACTTATACACACTATATTAGACAAGGATAGAACGCAACTGGTTTATTTCATTAGTAAGATTTTGGTCATGAGCCATATCATTTTTAATCTTTTCGCAAGAGTGCATAACTGTTGTATGATCACGTCCACCAAGCTTTTCCCCTATCGCAGGGTATGAAATGTTAAACTCTTCACGAAGAATGTACATAATAATCTGACGAGGTTTGATAATCTCTTTTTTTCGTGTTTTTTCGTAAATTGAGTTTTCTTCGATATTGTAGAAATCTGCTACTGTTTTTACAATTTCTTTGGTTGAGATGTTCTTTTTTGGTTTTGCACTCGTTTTTATAAAGTTTTTTACCTCATTGAGGCTTAATTCTTTGTCTTTAAGTTGAGATTGGCAAATAATTGAATTAAGGACACCTTCAAGTTCGCGAATATTACCAGAGAGTGAGTATGCAAGAAAATCAACAACTTCTTTAGAGAGTGGAAAGTTATTTTGAGTGATTTTTGTACGAATAATAGCTGCACGTGACTCCGAGTCAGGTGGTGGAATATCAACAATCATTCCAGCACTAAAACGAGATTTAAGACGATCCTCCAAATCTTGGATTAAAGCAGGGTGTTTATCTGAAGAAAAGATAATTTGTTTATTATTGTCGTATAAATGATTAAATAGATGGAAAAGCTCCTCTTGCATACGCATTTTTCCAGAGAGAAACTGAATATCATCCATGATTAACACATCGTATTTGCGGTATTTTTCTTTGAAAAAGTTAGGTTTGTTGAGCTGTAAGGCATTTACATATTCCTGACCAAATTTTTCAGATGTTGTGTAGAATATTTTTCGCTGACCATTTTTCAAATGGTTACCGATAGCCTGAATCAGGTGTGTTTTACCATGACCTGTGTTTCCATAAATAAACAATGGGTTATATACGATTCCTGGTTTTTTGATAACTGCTTGTGCGGCAGCATGTGCAAGCTCATTGAAAGGACCTACTACAAAAGACTCAAAAGTGTATCGAGGATTTAAATTATCGTCTTTGTTTATATAGTAGTTATCGAGCGGAAGTTCTTTGTTGATAAGCTGTGTTTTTTCTTGAGCAAGCTTTAAACGCATATCCTCTTTTGTAATAATATACTGAAGAGAGTGAAATGAACTTGATATGTTTCGTAATGATTTAAGGATTGTATTATGAAATTTCTGAGACAACCACTCTGATACAAAGTTATTTGGTACAGAAAGATACACGCAACCATCCTCTATTTTTAAAATATATGTGTCTTTAAACCAAGTGGTGAAGTTTGGTTTAGAAATAGATAACTCCATTTCAACAAGTACTGTATCCCAAATTTTTTTATTATCTAACTCCATGTTGTAGATATTATATAGGGTCAAAAGTTTTAGAACACTTGTTAAAGCCTCTCAATTATGTTAACGTTATGTTCATAAGAATAAATTTAATATTATGTCTCAGACTTACCAACCTAAAAAACGAAAACGAGCAAAAAAACACGGTTTTCTTTCTCGAACAAAAACTGCTGGCGGAAAGAAGACTCTCCTCAGACGACGACGAAAAGGACGAGTTGCACTTTCTACAGTGAAACAGAAAGTATCTATCAAAAAGAAGTAATATGCTTTCAAAAGCACAAAGAATAGATAAAACAACGTTTAAAACACTAACAGGAAGAGGGATGAGCTTTAACTCACCTCTCCTGTTTTTGTCTTTATATCCACAACACACAAAAACACAAAGTCGTTTTGCAGTCCTTTGTTCAAAGAAAGTATCAGCAAAAGCAGTTGATCGTAATAGACAAAGACGAAGAGTATATAGAAGTATTCAACATATATACTCATATATAAAACCTGGTTTTTATGTTGTGTGTACATTAAAAAAAGAAGCAAAAGAAAGTACTTTTGCTGAATTAGACGCTACCGTCAAAAAACTCATCAGAGATGCTCGGTTAGTTGATTAAGTCCTTAAATGCATATACTATTAATCCACCATGATTTCATCATTTTTTAAGACAGTTTTTTATCAACCTCTTTACAACGGACTTATTTATCTTATGGACACACTCCCCTTTTTTGATGCAGGGGTTATTGTTATTCTTTTTACAATAATTGTAAAACTTATCATGTTTCCACTTTCAATTAAGGCAACAAAAGCTCAGATTGAAATGAAAGAAATAGAAAAAGACTTACAAAAAATAAAAGAGCAATATCCAGATAAACAAATACAAACACAGAAAACTATTGAGTTATATAAAGAAAAGAATATTAACCCATTCGCTGGTTTTCTCGTTCTCCTTATACAATTACCGATTATTATTGCGTTGTACCAAATATTTCTAAAATCAGGTCTTCCTACTATAAACATTGATTTACTCTACTCATTTGTTTCTGCACCACTTTCTATTAAAATGAACTTTCTCGGATTAATTGATATTGCAGGAAAAAGTATCATACTTGCTCTCTGTGCAGGAGTTTCAACCTATTTCCAAATTGCATATGCTACTCCCGTCACCAACAAAGATGGAGATGTGAAAAGTAAACCATCAATGCAGGATGATGTGATGAAAATGATGCAAACACAGATGAAATATGTGTTTCCAGTACTCGTAACGTTTATTTCTTGGTCAGTTTCAGCAGCAGTTTCTATCTACTGGATTACAAGCAACCTGTTTACTATCGGACAAGAACTATATATCAGAAAACATATACGAAAAAGTTAATTAAAAAAAAACGACATATGTCGTTTTTTAATTCACTTTAAGTGTCCATAAACTTCCATCAGTTTTACTTTGAATTAACAAGAGAGTATCACTTTTATTTATAGAGATAGAAGATACATCAACAGACCTTCCATCAACATCTACAGGATTTACTAATTCTCGTGCGGTATTTTTTTCTACATTGTATTCCCAAATAGTGTCAGAATAAGATAATTCTCCTTTGTACCACGCATATAATGAACTAGAATTTAGTATTGTTTGTGGAACTGCACAGTATACGTATGTTTTAGTGTGTGCCCATACACATTTTTCAGCAAATGTTCTTGGAGAAAGCTCTTGTGAAGCTCCTGTTGAGGTGTTTGTAGTAAACAGTCCAATGGTATTTGAATACAAAACATAATTCTTGTTTATATAAGGTAGTGTTGTGAGGTTTTTATGATTTGATACAAGTATTTTTTTTGCTGAAGTATTTGTATCAACATCAAACAAAATCCCAGATGCAGAAACATAAGGTTTTGTTTGTAATCCAACATGAGTATCAGATATATACTGAGGTATAAACTCTTTTAAAGGAGATGTCCATACAAGTTTCTTATTTGTTCCAGTAGGGGTTGATATATACCCTTCACTCCCGTTTTGAGTGGTTTCAAGTGTAAATATAGTTTTCCCATTTGGAGACACATCAAAAGACACAATATTTCTCGAAAGAATCGTTCCAACAACCGTTTGTTCTGTAGAAGTACTTATTATTTTTCCATAAAGTGTTTCAAGAGAGTTGTCGTCTTTTATGTATTGAGTAATAAAACCAGATCCATTTTCAGTAAACTTTGCTGTATATAGTTGAGGAATAGTGGTGTTTGAAATACGAGAAACTGTATTTTCAAAAGTTGGAACATCGTATATATGACCAGTTGCTTTTTCTATATAACGAACAATGTCCCCTCTTTGTGTTTCAATAAACATACTACCAGCTACCGGCTCGTTCGATATTAGACGCATAACCTGACTAAAATTACCAGCAACTGGCTCATCAGGAGTAATTTCTGTAGTTGTTGCAAACGGTACTTCAGATACTACTGTTGGATTGTTTCCAAAAGGAAATAAATTACTAAAAAAAGGTTTCTTTGGTGATCCGGGAGTATCATTTGTTGAAATGAGAAAGTAATACGCAAGAAGCGCACATGCAAGTGCAATAAGTATGTACGCGCTTATTTTAAGAATTTTTTTTATCATAATTATTTAAATTGAACATGCCAATGGTCGCCTGTTGACGAGTGTGATGCGTTACCACCAGCCTTTTCAAAGGTAAAGACTACCTGTCTGCCATTTATTGTTTTAAACACCAAATCTTTTTCTTGCGGATTTGGTTTACCGAGATATGTGTTGAGCTGACTTGATGGATTTAAATCAATTACAGCCAAACCAGGTCCATGTTGAGTATTTACACCACCCCCATGAGGAAGGGTTTCTGTACCACCTGTAATCATAAGATTACAACCACATTCTTTTTTTAATGTGAGTACTCCGTTGATAGCAAGTTCAGGAAGATCGGTTAAGGTTGTACATCCTGTACGCTGAGTGACTGTACAAGGATTAGTTCTGTTAATAGATATACCGGTGTTTGTTGTTAATCTATCACGTATAACCTTGTCTCCTGCAGGATCTGGATTTTGAGTAAAAGTTCGACCTGTCCCCCCAGTAGTTTCACTTGTCACGTTTACTGCAGGTGCGGTGATTTTAGGTTCAGTAATTTCTAAAGAAAGATTGTTAACTAAATCAGGGTTTATTGTGTACATAATTGCATATGCAGAGATGATAAGAAGTAAACCGGTGAAAATTTCAAATAACTTTCCTTTAGTTTCCATTTTGACAGAAGGACTATCTGAAATAGCATATTGGAAACCATAAAACGCTAGATAAAGCATGGCGATAATCGCTCCAATACTAATAGCGAGTCCTAGAAAACCACCGAGGTATGAATTTATATCGGCAACACATGTGGTTCCTGTACAATTTGGATCTTTTGTTGTTCCTGGAAGTGGAGCGAGTACAACATAATCATCAATTACAGGGGTATCTGATTGAGCAATTACAAAAGTAGTTGGGGTACCAAAGAAAGTGATTATATAAAGAAATATAAAAATGTATCGTTTCATATTATTCATTTTTCAAAAAGTCGATTGCAAGGCCGTAAGAGGCAAATTGTAACAACCTATTTTTTTGAACCACTTTTAAACCTATAGTCGATATACCAAACATTTCTCCTGTTTTTCGAAATACGCGAGTGCGAGTGTTTTGACCGTCAGAAATAGAATCACCATTAATTGACCAATCATAAGAAATATTCGAAGATAAACCTTCCGCATTACTGAAAAAATACGGTGCCGCAGTAAGAGTTATTTCCTTTCCAGTAAGTGGTAGAATGTTTTTTATTGCTTTACTATAGTTTATTCCGTATAAGGGATCAACAATATATGTGAGTATTTCAGGCTCTACTGGAGTCACGTCAACAGTATTAAAAGCCGTAATACCCGTATTTGGATCGTTTACCTCTACTTCAATTGAAAGTGGACGAGAAACAATTGACCCTGTTATAGGAAGAGTGTAACGTCCATATCCGTTTTGATCGCCAAGTACAGTGCCATTTTTACTCCATGTATATACAAGGTTTTCCTTGGGAATCTCTTTTCCATTTACCAAAATTCGTGGTATAGCAACAAATAAAATACTACTTTGATGTGAAAATAATGCTTTACCTTTAAAGAGCGGAGGAGTGTATGTTCGTGCTTCCCATAAGATATTAACTGATGCGGGTGTAATGGTGATACTTCGTGTAAAAACTTCAGTGTCTGTACTTACAGCAACACGTACAGAAGTCTCTGCTCCAAGCTTCCCTGTTCGGGTAGATATGCTTTTTATACCAGTACCTCGAGTTACCTCTTTTTCATTTACGTACCAAGTGATTTTTGCAGCATCAAGGTTGATTGAGTAAGATTCAATGGTGACTTGTACCAACTGATCTGGTTGAGGGTTTGCAGGTAATAGTCCTATGGAAATATCACCTGATTCGCTGAATTGAGCAAATATTACGTTTGTTGTAAAAAACATACTAAATACAACAAGAAGTATTACATAATGTAACAAAGAATTTTTTATAAAACGAGATATCATATTAGACATATTTTATCACAGAGTATATAGAAAGTAGGTAAAGGTTGTTAACAGGCAGCTTTTTATTCCATCTAATTTAAAATGAAGTAAGAAAGAGATTACCCCTTACTTCCAAGGTTTGATGTTGGAATAGAAAAGTTGATACCAATAAGGTTACTTATAAGGAAAACAAATGGAATAAATTATACGCTGTTGTGTTATTTATATAATTAAAACGAGTTATTTTTTCTTAGGTAGTATATTAGGCATCTTCACTCCAGGAACTTTCTCAACAACTTCTGTGATTCGTGTAGTTGCAATAATATAACCAACTGTAGCAAGCCATGTTGGTACTCCATTAAGTACAGGAATAAGTTCCGCCATTGATCCACCAAACATAGCACCAAATCGTTTTGGAGTCATAAAACTTACACCATGTATTGAAAACCATAGAAAAAAAACACCAATCATAAAAAAAGTAATAAATGTATTAAGTATTGCTCCGATAGCAAAAAGTAAAAAGAACGCTTGTACAGCATCGGTAACACCAGCTGTAATGAGCATAAGTGTTATTGTTCCGCTCGGTAAAGAGCTTTTCGGTTTTTCGTCAGGTGTATCTTCTTTACTATCTGGATTCCATCTATTTTGCTCACGAATCACCTCAAGATTATCATCCATGAGTTTATTTTATCGTAATACTCCTATGATAACAAATCATTTTTTGCTTTTTTGATAGCTAAAATTTGAGAAGGGTCAGAAGTAATAATCTGGTCCTCTGTATAAGAAGCAATAATTTTAATAGCAACGTGTTTAAGTCCTGCAAAAAAGATTCCCTCACCTACATCAGATTCAAGTAGTAAATATTTCTCTTCGTCGGTAAGATTGAATGTTTGTTGAAGTTTATCCATTGATGTTGGAGATTGTTTGAGGAGGATTTGAATAGAAGAGTTTGTAATAATAGGCATTCCATACGGAGATTTAAGGAAGTCATCAACATCTTGGGTGATTGTTGCAAGTCCAAGGAAGTATTTTCGACCTCGTTTTGCAAGTGAAAGAAGGAATGATGCAGTATCTTCTGATTTCATCATCCACCATGCCTCATCGATTACGAGAAGACGTTTTTTAAGTTCTTTTCGGATTGCGGCCCAAATGTAATGCATAATAATATACATTGCAATTGGTTTAAGCTCGTCTTCCATGTCGCGCACTGAAAAGACAATAAATTTTTTATTGATATCAATATTTGTTGGTCGGTTGATAAAACCAGCCCAAGTACCTTTCGTATATTTAGTAAGACGTTGAGCAAGAGACTCCCCTCCTTCCATACCAGAAAGCACCATTTCAAAATCAGAAAGTAGTGGAGGTTCAATATTTTTAAAATCAGAATCAGCAGTAATGTCTTTCAATGCGTATGTTTCTGTAATTGCTCGATCAACAATCGCATCTTCTTCTGGTGTGAGTCCTCCAAGCATAATACGGAACAATCCAACCAGGTTAATAATGTTGCTTCGGAGCACGCTCGCGCTAGACTCATCTTCTCCAGGTATAGGAAGGTCGAATGGGTTAATATGGTGTTCTGAGTTGAGAGATATTTTGAAATATCTTCCCCCTACCGCTTCAGCCATGTATTCATATTCATTTTCTGGATCAATCACCATTACTGATGTGTCGAACATCAAAGTTCGAAGAATCTCAAGTTTTGTGGCGTATGATTTACCTGAACCAGATTTTGCGAATGTAATCGAATTGTAGTTTTCAAGTGAAAATCTATCAAAAAGAACAAGTGATGAATTGTGACGATTGATACCATAGAGAATTCCTTTGTCTGATGTAAGGTCAAAAGAAATAAATGGGAACAAACTTGAGAGCGGTGATGAGTTTAGTTTGCTGTGAACTTCGAGTTGGTCAGTTCCTAAAGGAAGCACAGTTTTAAAGGCTTGTTCTTGTTGGAACAGAGCCGGTTTTACATACACAAGTTTTGATTCAAGAATAGATTTTATTTCTGACTCCATTTTGTCAAGCTCGGATTCACTATCTCCATACATGGTGATATAGAGACCTACATCAAAAAGTTTTTCCTGTGCTTGTTGAAGTTGATCACGAAGATTTTCAAGGTCTTGATACGCTGTATCCAGCATAGGATTTCTCACTTGTCCCCTACTTTCACGTTCCATAATCTGACTTTGTACCTCAGCTACTTTCTTTTGAAATGTACGAAGAACATCAGATGTTTCAATAGGGTGTACAAAAATAGCAATATCAAATACTTTATCGAGATTGATAATAGGAGAAAACCAGTTTTCCCCTAAAAATCGAGGATAAGAAATAACAAAAAAACTACGAAGCACCTTTTCCCCTAAGTTTATTTCTTTTGGTGAAATTTTTAAGGCGCTTGGTGCAATAATATCCTGCAGTTCAAGTGTTCCTGCTTGGTATATTTCTTGAGGAATGATAGAAGAGATTGAAGGTTCTTCTTTTTTTTGTAAAAAATCAAATAGTCCCATTGTATTTAGTTTAATTCACTTGTATTGGCTTCTCTGTTTCTCCTGGATTAAATATTTTATAAAACAATTCTACCACCTCTTCTGTTCCGAGACGTGCCACTCGAATACCACACCGTACAAGACCTTGTTCCACAATCGCCATTCGTTGCTCGAGTTGAGTTTTATTTTCTTCAAAATTTACCATACGTTTTTTCATGTCATCATCAGTATCTTTTTTACCAAAAAGGCCGGTAGGATTGATCCCTTTACCTTGGATAAGTGCTGGTGTGTAAGGTACCACAACAAAGAAACTCTTCGTCATGATATTGGTTGATTCGGTGAAGTTTTTAATAAATTCAATGTATTCTTGAGTTTGAATTTTCATCAAATCATTCATTTGCTCTTTATAACGCCCTTCAAGAAGCGCAATATATGGCCTGATATCAAGTCTTCGTGATTGGATAAATATTTGTAGTGGAAAATCAAGCGAGTTAAGAAAATCCTGAAATTGGTAAAGAATACCTTTTCGTTCATCTTCTGACTTTAGTGAAAAGTTCAATGATGATGCAAGAAGTACCGCCCGCATAGAATTATCTTTCAGGAGCACAACCCCGTCACGTATTTCTTTAATAGGTACAAAATCTTGAGTTGCTTTAGAAGGAATCGCCATACAATAATTGTAACACAAAATTTAATTTAACATTTAAACACAAACTCATAGAGGTTGATATTAAGATTTCGAAGTGTTCCCTTCTTCTCGTGTCACAGGATTTTGACTTTCTTTGATATCCAAACTCCATGTAAGCTCTTTAAGTTTACTGTCAGATAAACGAGGTACGTATACTTGAGCAGGGTTTTTATCTGCAGTATTTTGTTTTTCAACAACACGTTCCCTTTTTTTCCAAATGTAGAGTTTTTCTCCTAAATAATACTGTACACCTGATTCAAGAAGGTCGATAAAAGGCTTATTGTTGTACTTAAAAAATGCAAGAGCTATGCCAAGCGAACCAATACATGCAATCACAATGATCGCTACAATAAGTGGAAGGAAGCGGTATGCAATAATTGACATACCACCAGACCCAGCAAGATATAAAAATTGCTTAAGGGTAAGTGGCCCTACAATTTTGTCCTCTATTTCAATGAATTGGGGTACTTGAAATCTCATAAGTTAAATAAATATACGAATACGTTAATTTAATGGTTCTCGGTATGGGTCGACGGTGTATGATTGTGGTGTGCGTGGTTGTGTGGGTGCTGTACTTGGTTGACTCAGTTTTTTACTAATAAATGATGGAGGTGTTGTTGGTTCAGGTTTTGGCGCAGGAGTTGGTTCTACAAGTGGAGCTTCAGTGGTTTCAGGTTTTGCAAAAAAGTCTGCAACTGTATCTCGTAGTGGGCGTTGCTGTGTTTTTGCAAACAAAGGTTCTGGGCTCGGAATAGAAGCACTCTCTTCGTCCCCTATCACCTCACCAGGAAGATTTGAAGGTGGAATATCAAGTGTGTTGGTAACACCAGGTTCTTTCGGAGTGATTTTTTTCATTGCCCAACTAAATATTCTTTCCTCAATCTCTTGTGTAATTTGTTCAGCAAGAATATTTGAAATATCGAGCTCTTCTCTTATTGTTTCAGTAAGTAAATCTGGAGATTGTAGATTAAGAAAAGTAAATAATATTTCATAACCTAAACTATTGATTTGATCTTCACTCAAAGAGTATTTTTGAGCAATTTCTTTAACTCGTTTGAGCCACTCCGAAGAACCAATGATACTTTTTATATCATATGGAAGTGCTTTGTATGCATCTTTAAGTATTTGTTCTTCGTTTTCCATAGTTGTTATGGTTTTGGAGTTGGTGGAGGGGTTGGTGGTGTTGCTGCAGGTGCAGCATCATCTATTGCATTATCCGCCTCTTCTTTTGCTAATGTTTTCAATTCTTCCTCTACAGATTTCTTTTTCTTCAAACCTTTCTTGGCTGCACGAGCACGATCTTTACTAAACTCAGGGACATCTCCGGTGGCATACATCCATGGCATCCAAAAACTCTTTTTATTACCCAATCTTTCTGCAATTGCTTTAGCACGTATATCTGACTGAGGAAGAACTTCACGAGTTTTAACTTGACCTGCCAAATCAGAGTTTTCTTTTTTAGAATATTTTTTCTCATCCTGACCTCCTTTTATTGCAATGAGTTTTTGTTGGGGTTCTGATATCCAAGAATTATACTGTGCATCAAGCCAGTTTTTAAATCCGGTATTTAATGCCTCATCAGCTTTGTTACGAACACTTTCTTTTTCTTTAATAACTCGATCAATTGTTTCAATTTGAGCGACTACAAGATCTATTGGTTTACGTTTTTCATCAATTTGATCCTGAATAATTTTACGTCCTTCAGCTGAAGTTGCTGCCGCAAGTTTTGTTTGAAGGTTTATATATTCAGAAGAACTTTCAATTGCACTCGTAATTTTAGTGAGCTCTTTTTGTGCCTCAGCAAGATCGTTCTCTGATTTTTTCTTAGCATCTTCAGCGTCCTTAAGAGCTTTTTTACGTTTTGCTTTTTCGGTTTGTACAACTTGAGCGTATTCTGGACCCGCAAAATAATCATCTTTTCTTTGCTGTTCCTCCGCTTTGAAAGCATCACTCTTAAGAGTTTCCTCTGCTTGAGCTACTGCACGATCAGATGGTTTGATAAGCTCCAAAAGTTCTTTATCTTCCTTCTTCTTTTCTTTGAGATAACTATCATAACCACCTTTAATACCTTTACCTGCTCCAGCTTTAGAAAGTTGATCTCCGAGTACGGATGTGTTACGAAAATCAAAAGAAGCATCTGCTGTATTTTTTGCGCCCTGCAAAGTCCACTTTGCAAGTTTACCAGTAACACCACCTTTTTCCACACGTTCACGTAACATATCACTATCAGCAACTGCACGACCAAGTCTACCAACAGTCTGTGTCCCCGCTCGTGCCGCCCCTCCAAATATCGCTCCACCAATATATCCAGTTCCTTTATCAATAAGTTTTGAGCCAGCAAAACCTCCTTTTGTTGCAACGCCTTTTGAAAGAATAATGCTGTAAATTAAGAGACCAATAATAAGAATATAATCAACAATGAGACTAATCGAACTTCCGTTTGGTTGTGCAAGGGCGTCACCAAAAGAACTTGTTATTGTGGATTTTAGAAAACCACTATCCCCAGCAACAGTAAGTGTAATCCAAGTTAGAAGCATGTATACAGGGGCGAATAACGCCTGACCCATCAGTGTTTGAGAATATTTCTTCTTTAAATCATCGAGTCCGGGTACCGCAAGCGATATGAAAAAAATAGGAGACATTATCAGAAGAATAATAAAAGAAAGATACCGAATTATAAACATAAAAGCTATTGCCAAGAAGACAAAAGCCGCTATAAGCATAAATAGAGTGTTTCCAAGAAATATAGTGATCCCTTTGTCTCCAGATAATACAACTGTCGCAAGGTTTGATGGGGTGTAAAGACTCGAAAGACGAAGAGCTTTCATAAATGCTCCTGTAAGACCAAAATTAACTTCGTAACCAGCGATTTGTGTTGTGCCTGAAGAAACAATAGATTTATAAAATCCAAGTGTGACAATATTGGAAGCATCAATCACAACTTTAGTAAACAAAAGACTAAAGTTTACTAAAATTGCGGCTATAACAATACCTGATACCACCTTTTTGACTCCAGCACCACCAAGGCCAAGCACCATACGAATACCTTCGTATAATAAAATGAAAATAAAACTCATGTTTCCAATATCACGAATCACTTTCCATGTAGTATTTATTGCTCCGATATCCTTTATGTTGTTAGCTAAATTAACAACAGTCATGTTTATGATGTAGTCTAGGATAAGACCGCTAAATGCAAGAAATGCCGCAGCGACTCCCATAAGGAGTACAAAAATAGGAGTAAGGACTGTTGATACTACTCCTCCTGCAATATCAACTAAAGTAGTAATTGATTTTCCTGTAGAAGGAGTATTTTGAACCACATCCTGCTGTTCATCTGCAGTAAGGTGAATTTTTCTACACTCTGCAATTTGAGCAGCGTCTTGTGCGTTTATTGCACAAGCTTGAAAGGCTTCTCTGTCTGCACGTGCTAAAACAGGCATCACACTCAAGGTTATGAGTGTGAGGAATCCGAGCGATATAAAAATGTTGTGCGCGACAGATTTCATAATACTAAGGTGTTGATTCAGGGTCTGGTTCAGGTGTTCTGCCACAAGCATCCGTTCCTGGAACCCCATTGATTAGAGTTGTACCACCATTGTTTTCTAAGCAGTATTTCTGTCTATTAAGCTCGGCCTGAGCACGTACCTCTGCCTCTGATGGTGGGGTATATATTCCTGTCGGTTCACCACCAGTGAGAGCTGGTTGAAATTGACTAGGTACAGTTGCTTTTATTTCAGCAGCCTCCCTTTCAAAACTGGTAAGGGTTGATGATGCTTGGATTTGTTCCAGTAGCGTATTAGTTTTACCTGGTTGTTTTTTACTTAATCCTCGAAGACCACCTTGAATACTATTAAATGTTTGTTCAATCATTTGGGTCATAAGAGCATTAACAACTTGGTTGATTGAATTTGTTAGTTCAAGAGTAGTTTCTGTACTATTGAGAGATTTAGTAAGCTTTTCTGAAATTACACTCCCAGGAGTTACTACTTTTTTTGCTACAGCACAGTCACTACCGTTTACACCCATAAGAGATGCTTCGGTGTATTCGCCATTGTCGTCGATATAGCTGTTGTCTACTACTACACATACATTATCACTACTACATGCAAGACCTGGCTTACACTCATTGCCACCATCATTACAGCTATCCCCTACACTACCTCCACTTACAGGATCTGCCGCAGCTATTTCCGCATAGGTTTTACCTGCAGGACACACTTCAAAGTCTAAAAATCCTTTACCACGATTGAGTTGCTTGTCATATTTTGTGTTCTGTATGTTAATACGAGCAGAAAGTTGTTTTGAAGCATCAAAATATGCACCATAAGGGTTATTCTGACTTTCTTGGGTCATAGTAAACCACGCCTCCCAGCCTCCTTGACTAAAATCTTTGGTAAAATTTTCAAAATTTGCTCCAATTTTACCAAATGTACACTGAGACTGAAACTGATCTTCTTGAAGATAGTTTTTTACAAGAGCAAGTCTAACTTGCGGTTGAAAGGCAGTACAGAGTTGATTGAGTGGAGAATTTGCCCCAATAAAGTATTGAGATGCGGTTTGGTCACCAACATCCATAAAGAATTGTCCAGGATCGGTCACAAATGCAGGGTTTCCTTTAAAACCAGTATTAATCCAGTTAACTGTTTGAGCGGTAAGTTTACGAAGGATTGCTCTAGCAAATGCTGTAGCAACAGTGTCAAGTACGTATGTTTTCAAAAAGTTGGATACGTCAGTCGATGCACTTATGGTTGTTCCTGCAGCAGTCGTAACTCCACTAAACATAGAGACTGTGCTTTGAATTACATTCGCAAAGTTCCATGTTGGCCATGCGGCAACAGCTTTTTTAGGTGGTAATGTGAAAAATACAGTAGAGAAGACAAGAGTCGCAATACAAATACTTGACAAGAATTTTTTAAAGAAAAATGATATATTCATATAAATATATATACTATTATATAAGATACAACTCCGATTTGACAGAACAAAAACACTTTTCTGTTGAAAAGTATTTGCTAGTTAGAGTCAAAATATTTCTGAATACTTTCAAATCCGATTTTAAGCATCAAAGCATCTTTTTGATAGTGGGCATATCCTATATATCCCCGCATAGGATCGTCTAGAACCAACCTCATTTCAGATAGGTCTGTGTATACCGAAGAAACAGCGTTTATATAAATCATATGATCAGGAACAAGGTCTTTAGGCACAGGTATTTTAAGTGTTTCTGTAAGGATGTTTTTGTATGCCTGTATTATAGGGTCAAGTTTTTTAATATCATTAATATCCTGACTCTCAATTGCTTTGGTGATTATATCAATTTCATTCTCCTTTGATTTTGGTGGATTTGCTTTTAATATCTTAATAAAAGTTTCTATATAAGCAGTTTGTGATTCTATAGTTTTAGGAACTACTATAATATCTTTAATTTCATACTGTCGTGCATTTGATTCAACGGGGATATTTTGCATCACAGAGTTTGCTATTTCAAAAGCTATCTCAGGTGTGACTTCCTGCCCATCTTTTTTTGCAAGTAAATATTGACCAAAAAAATTTCGAGATACCTGAGCTGTAAGCGTATTATCCTCGGTTTGTACAGCATTTATAACCAAAGGGCTTTGTTCTGTACTCGCCTTATCATTCGGACCTGCTTTCTTGGGATCCCTTCCTTGACTTACTTCATCCCCGTCAGAGGTACCATCCCCATCAGTATCTTTGTTTTGAGGGTTGCTACCAATAAGCCCTTCCTCCCAATCCTTTAACCCATCATTGTCGGTGTCGTTATTGGGTATAGTGTCAATATTACTCAACACATCTATTTTTTGGGTATTGGTGGGTGCGGCTGAGTTGGTATTTTTTGAAATAAGAAAAACTGATCCAATAACACCAACACAAATAATAAGAGTTACTAACACTTTTTGATGTGCCATGATGGTTTCAGTATAACATAATGCTATAATTGTATAACTAATCATTTTTACACATTTATACATTATGAAAAAAATTATTCTATATGTTTTTGCGATAATGCTCTTAACTCCTGTATTTTCGAGTGCACAGAATACAGATGGTAGATGTACTGGTGAAATTCGTACAGATCCGGTGGCTGCGCAAGATTGTGTTAATAAAGCAATTGCTCAAGGTGAGGCGCTCGGATATGACATGAGTTGTAAAGTAGAGCAGCTCGGTCTTGCTGGATTTACAGATCCAACTTCAGGTAAGGATTATATTTTGAATGGAGTATGTACCGTGAATGGTTCGCAGGGGCATGGAGCATATCTTCTTGCTGGATTTACTGCACCCGCTGGTTCAAACGCCATTATCCAGAGTGTGAATCCTGGGTGGGACATTTTGAAAACAGAACTTCAATATGAGAGTGCGTTTGCGCAGTGTGGAGGCAAAGCGCCATATTATGTGAATGGTGCGTATACGTGTACCGCACCAGCGGGTGCGTTGCCCGTTCAACCATCAGCATCTGGGTCAACAAAAACAACAAATGAACCTCTTTCTACGCAAGCAGCAGTACAACAAGTACTCAGGTCAATTTTTAGTGTTAACAATACGTTAACTCAAAACATCTTATCTCGATACGAAGGTTATGCAAGAACAATGCTAAACCCAGGTGCTTCTGCGAATACTAATCCTTTAACTACCAACAACTCGCAATGTTATCAATTTAGTAAAAACTTATCATTTGGTGACTCTGGAAATGATGTCTTTGCACTAAGTTATGCTCTAAAACAAGGTGGTTTTCTCAGTCAAACCACCTCAACATTTGACACCACAGTGATGACTGCAGTGAAAAGATTCCAAGAAGCTCACGCTACTGAAATACTCAGTGTTTTAGGTCTTACTCAAGGTACTGGTGTAGTGGGAGAAAAAACACGAGCGTATATAAATTCAAACTGTCTAGTTCCTGCATCAGTTGCACCAACCACACCGTTAACTCAAGCGTGTCTACCTCCTGTTCGGTCAGGTATCAAAAATGGAAAGTATGTATATATGTTTAAGCAAAATACAGATACTACATGGACAGTGACATTAAGTAATCTTGCGTATAGTACACCAACTGATCCGTATTATGTACCTGCACTATTTTCATTTACAGCACCAAATGCAGCAGATCTTAATCGACAGAATCAGGGTAAGTTTAACTACTTACAAGCTCTTCCTGGAACAGCTGCAGGAAACACAGAATACGCAAACCTTTTTGGGTCATTTAATAATGCGTATTATGACTGGGACACGATGACTAAAGTGTCATCGACAACGTGTAAATAAGCTACTTAGATAAATATATAGCAAGGTTAATCCACGTTGAGATTGGTACATCTTCACCACGAGCATCCTCAGACAATGAGAGTTCTACAAAGGCACGCGAAAGCGTGTCTTTTGCGTAACGTTCTGCAAGATTTGAAATAAGTTTTTTTCGCTTATGAGAAAGTCCTGTTTTTACAACAGTAAAAAAATGTTCAGAACTCACTCCACCTAACGCTTCTTTTGAAATGTGTGCGATGTGAATAATAGCAGAATCCACGTTTGGTATCGGGAAAAAAGATCCTTTTTTTACTATGGATACAATAGATGGTGTACCAAATGCTTTTACTGAAAGAGAAAGAATACTTTCTTTTTTATCTCTTGCAACAATACGTTCTGCAACCTCTTTTTGTACTAAAAGAGTCATGCTTTTTGGTTGGTGTGTGTGTTCAAGAAATAGGCGCAGTATCTCCCCTGTTATATAGTATGGGATATTTGCAACAACACTATAGTTTTTCCCCTGCACAATCTTTTCTAGATCTGTGGTTAAAATATCACCTTCTCTAATCGTAAGTTGCTTATTTTCTATTTCTGTCGCAAAAGTTTCCGACAAAACCGGTATCATACGATCATCTTTTTCTACCACAACCACATTCGCACCTGTGGCGAGCAGCGCTTTAGTAAGCACCCCTTTTCCCGGTCCGATTTCAAGCACCATATCACCTTTTTTAGCTTCTGATGCGGTGACCATGTGATACACAGCCGCTTCTGAAGTGAGAAAATGTTGCCCAAGTGACTTTTTAGCTTTCATATAAAACACTATAACAGATTATATGTATAAAAAAACAACCGGAATATTCCGGCTGCCACCCGTAGGTCTCTTGAGTAAACTCATTGTAGGCGTGTGCTAACGCCTCGTTGTTCGGTTTTCACCTACTCCTACGGTACCTATACGATAGTGTTTGTATAATTAAAAGTCAATACTAAAATACTTTCCGCCAGCATTACCCATCGGTCCAAGCATACTTTTCTTTTCATGATCAAGAAAATCCTCGTTAATATCTCCGATAAAGTGGGATGGTATATTGATCTGTTTGTTTCCAAAAATAGTTCGCATCTGTGCAAGAGTAAGATAAAGTTTTTTGCGTGCACGTGTTATTGCCACATAAAACAATCGACGTTCTTCTTCACTATCCTCGCCCTCTTTTTTCTTTTCACCGAGTCGTTGGTGAGGAAACAAACCTTCTTCCATACCTGAAATAAACACAGTATCAAACTCAAGCCCTTTGGATGAATGGACGGTCATAAGCTTGACCCCAGAAGTTTCTTTTTTAAGAGAGTCTTGGTCTGATACAAGAGCGGCGTCGGTGAGTAATTGCTCGATTCCTTCTTCAGGTAAAAGTTCATCATACCCTGTTGCGAGTGTGACAAGTTCCATAATATTTTCAAACCTTTCTTGATCCTCATCGTTTCCTTGCGAGTATGCTTCTGCCATACCTGAAATATCAACAATAAAACGAATCGATGCAGACGCTTTATTTGAAAGTATAAATGCTTTAATGCGTTCAAGTGTTTCTTTAAATAATCCTATTTTTTCCTGAGTTTTAGCAGGAAGAGAATTAAATTCCCCAGCTTCTATTTTATCGAGCGTAACCTTACCGATGCCACGTGGTGGCACGTTAATAATACGCGCCAGATCAATACTACTTTCCGGATTGAGTGCCGCTTTAATATAAGAAAGCATATCTTTAATTTCTTTTCGTTCAAAGAATTTTGTTCCCAGCATTTGATACGGTACTCCATATGCAAGGAATGCTTCTTCTAAAATTCGTGACTGGAAATTTGCTCTAAACAGTACAGCGATTTCATCGGCAGATGCACCTTCTTCTATGATATCTTTAGTTTTTTGAGCAATAAAATGAGCCTCATCTACTTCATTAAATGCTTCATATACACTTACTTTTTCTCCTTTAGTATTTTCAGTAAAGAGTTTTTTTGGAATACGCCATTTATTTTTTGAAATAATGTCGTTTGCTACATCCAAAATCATTTTTGTTGAACGATAGTTCTGTTCCAATAGAATTACCTGAGCATCAGTATACTTTTTTTCAAATGAAAGCATATTTTTTATTTCCGCACCTCGCCAACTATAGATATTTTGGTCCGTATCCCCCACTACACAAATGTTGCGATGCTTTTCAGATATAAGCTCAGCAATTTTATTCTGTACTTTATTGGTATCTTGATACTCATCAATATGTACATAGTGCCAAAGGTTCTGATAATACGTACGTATATCAGTGTGTTGCTCAAGCAGTTCGAGTGATTTGAGTAGAAGGTCGTCAAAATCGAGAGATTTTTCTTTTTTAAGCGTTGACTCGTATATACTCCACGCACGAGCAGTGATATCAGAAGTAAAATCATAGCTTTGGCGAGATGCAAATTCTTGGTACGATACCCCGAGACCTTTTTCTCGAGAGATAATAGCTGCGACCTTGTCCAAATGTTCTTTTGGGTCCACATTGAGTGATTCAAGTGCTTTTTTAAGCGCTTTTTTTGAATCTGTTTTATCAAAAATACCAAAATGTCTCGGTAGTCCCAGTCGATCAGCGCATTGTTTAATCATAAATACACCAAGTGAGTGAAATGTGCTCACAAATGGTGCGGCATTGTGGTGTTGTATTCGAAGCTCTGAGTCTTCAGATAAAAGATGCTCAATACGTTCACGCATCTCTTTTCCTGCTTTATTGGTAAATGTAATTGCGAGGATATTGTGCGGATGAACACCGTTTTTTATAAGATGAAGTATTCTGTGGGTTATAGTTTTTGTTTTACCTGCTCCAGCGCCAGCTACGATAAGTACTGGGCCTTCGGTGGCAAGTACCGCAGATTTTTGTTTCGCATTCAATCCTGAAAGGTAGTCGGTAGTGTGGTTCATGGGGCTTACTATACCATAAAGTCTGACCATGGTTTGTGTGGATAGGTCTAGTTGACCGATATATCCCTTTAGGTATACTTAAGAAGTTCTTCAGAAATACAGTTGTAAAAAATGGCTCAACAAAGCCATTTACAGAAAGGCAGAATTGAAACTAACATAACGCGTATTAGGGGAAACTCACAAGAAGCCCCTCATCAAAATGGTCTAAAAAACAAGGCAGTCCGGAGGAAACGGTACGGTCGAGTTGGGTCATACGATAAGGGTGCGGACAAAGAATCTACAATAAAACTTCTCACAAAGTTTATTTTTGCATGTGTACTTATTACTATCCCTTTTGTGGCATCTGCAGGGATTAGATCTTTTGTGTTTGGTATGTTTAAAGACGCGTCGGCTGATGTTGAATTTGTGCAAAATTCACAAAATATGGCTTTACTTCAAGCAGCTACTGCACCATCTAACCAACCTCTTGGTGGTGGTGATATTGCTATTGTTGATGAAGCTCATTATTTAAAGGATAATAAGAGTATTCG
>CAZVIO010000004.1:3695-7076 GCA_964627615.1 uncultured Candidatus Saccharibacteria bacterium | reverse complement strand
TCTGGTGTAGCTGCAACAGCAAAAGATCATCAGTCATCAGACCAGATTACTATCTATGTGGTACGAAAAGGAGATACCTTATCTGGAATCGCCAAGATGTTTAATGTGACGACCAACACAATCATATGGTCAAACGATATTTCAGGAAATACAGTATCTCCAGGTGATCGGTTGGTGATCCTTCCTGTTTCTGGGGTGCGTCATATAGTTAAAAAAGGAGATACACTGCAATCTATTGCAAAGAAATACAGTGGAGATCTTGAAGAAATCACTCAATTTAACGACTTTACAGCTGGCGAAAAACTTTCTGTAGGTGATGTTGTTATTATTCCAGACGGAGAAATGTTGGCAGGACACTCAACTACAAAAACCACAACATCAACATCGGTAAAAAAGGTGCAACAGTATCTTTCTGCACCTTCGTATAGTGGGTACTATACTCGCCCAATTATTGGTGGAGTGAAGAGTCAGGGTATACATGGACATAACGGAGTTGATCTTGTTTCTCATTTTGGTGCAGATATTCTTGCCGCTGCAGATGGAGAGGTTATTGTTGCTAAAAGTAGTGGATACAATGGAGGATATGGTTCGTATGTGGTGATTAAACATGGAAATGGCACACAAACTCTCTACGCTCACCTTTCAGGTGTACAGGTTTCGGTGGGACAAAATGTATCCCAAGGACAGATTATTGGAAACATGGGTTCAACAGGTAAATCTACGGGGACGCATTTACACTTTGAAGTACGTGGCGCCCGGAACCCATTCTAGTCGCTCTGGCCTTTTTACAAAATTTCTTTGTTACTCAATTTTTTAGCTCCCGCAGAGTACTACATGTACACTTTGGTCGCTAAAAAATCTCACGTCTCGAAATTTTGCAAAAATCCTCAGAGCTTGAGTGGTTTTTGATTTTATACCCGACCTTGATGAAATTGTGAAAGTTTTAGATTTGGCTCCTGGAGTGTTTTATGTTTCAATGTATGGAGAAGGGAGTGTTGCATGATCGATGAATAAGCCATATCGAGGTGATGGAAGTTCCCCAAGGGAACAAGAATTGACTCGAAGAGTCAAAGATCTTCTCTGGGAACTTTGTCCAGCACCCTTTGTATTGATAAGGGAAAATGAGGTTGTCGATTCTTGGCAGGCTCTTGGTCCTCAACCGTGGAAAGTTGCTGTTTGTTAGAAATGCTCGATACGACATTGTCGTATCGAGCATTTTTCAATTTTTAATAGTTGTTTCAAGGGTACCCTCAACACTTTTTTATTGTTGTCTGTGTTGTTTAAATATGTATACTGTGTGATAGGAGCAAATCATGAAAGTGTCTCGGTTCTATCAGATTTCGGTGGTGTTGTGGTTATTGGTGATTTGGGGTTCCTGGGTGGTTTTTTCCAGGCCGCTTACACCCACCAACATTCTTGGAGCAATATTTGTTCTGCTTCTTGTGCTGGCTTTCAACCAGACCTTAGGGGTGTTTGTCACCTATCACAACTACCCTCAAGGACTCCAGAAATGGAAAATTTCCTGGGGGGTGCCGGGTTTTGTGGGCATCTACATGACCTGTATCACCGCAGGTGCACTGCTCGCCTGTTACTTCCCTTTGTGAAATAAAAAGCTCGATACGACATTGTCGTATCGAGCCTCTTCTTTTTATTCTTTAATCATTAATCTTTAATCCAGTATCTTCTATATTATCTGATACGCTTTTGGACGATACTGTAATGCTTCGAGGATGTGTTCTGGTTTAATCTCTTCACTTTCTGCAAGGTCTGCAATTGTTTGGGCGGTTTTGATAATGCGATGATATGCACGAGCAGAAATATCAAATTTTTTTGCTGATGTTTCGAGAATTATCTTTGCTTCAGGAGTAAGGTGTATGATTTCAACTAGTTGTTTTCCGGACAGTTCACTATTTAAACTAATGCCTTTCTGTGCATATCGATTTTTTTGTATATCTCGAGCGGCGTGAACTCGTTTTTTAATATGTGCTGTTGTTTCCCCTGTTCCCTTTTCAGTAAGTTGGGAGTGTTCAACTGTGTTTACTTCAACCCACATATCAATACGGTCCGCAATCGGTCCTGATAGTTTTCGTTTGTATTTTTGAATATGAATCGGCGAGCAGATACACTCTTTTCCTTTAACTCCGTAGTATCCACATGGACATGGATTCATTGCACCTACCAGAATGAATTGCGCAGGATAGACTACACTTCCTTTTGCACGAGAGATGCGCACTTTTCTCTCCTCGAGCGGCTCGCGTAACGTTTCAAGTACCTGAGTACTAAACTCAGGCATTTCATCAAGAAATAAAACTCCTTTGTGAGCAAGGGTCACCTCACCTGGCCGTGGACTCGAACCTCCTCCAACAACAGAGACATATGATGCGGTATGGTGCGGTGCACGAAATGGAGCGACTGTTACTAAATCACCTCCCCCTGTGTGAAGTGAGTGTATAGAAGTAACCTCGAGCATATCATCAAAAGAAAGTTCAGGAAGTAAACCTTTGCATGCTTTTGCAAGCATGGTTTTTCCTGTGCCTGGTGGGCCGTATAAAATAATATTGTGTCCACCTGCTGCTGCAATCTCGAGTGCACGTTTAGCAACTTCTTGACCGGCAATATCTTGCATATCAATTTCTTGAGGATTTTTTTGTATGTCTGGCGTTGTAGTAGGTAGAGCTGTGAGTGCTTTGTGCTCTATCCCAGGCCATTTTTCACCATGAGGGTTTGTGTGTATATGAGCAATGACTTCTCGAAGTGTTTCTGCTGGATAGATGGTGATGTTGGGTATCACTGACGCTTCAATACTATTTTCTTTTGGAATAATGCAGTCTGCAAAACCTCTTTTTCGAGCCTCGATAATCATAGGAATAATTCCCTTCACTTTGCGAATACTTCCATCAAGTGAAAGTTCACCAATACACAGAGTCTTTTTCATATCTGCTTGTATGTCGCCAGAAGCACACAGATATCCCACTGCAATACCAAGATCAAATGCAGGTCCTTCTTTTTTAATATCAGCAGGCGCGAGAGATACAACAACTTTTTGGTTCTTGCTTTTTGGTGATGTAAAACCAGTATTTTTAATTGCAGAAGAAACTCTATCTTTCGCTTCGTCGACGGCTTTTCCTGCGAGTCCAACTATAGAAAAAGAGTGGAGCCCTTTAGAGAGGTCCACTTCTATAGTCACTATGGAGGCATCAAGGAGGTTTGTTTGAGCGCTGAATACTTGAGAAATAGTCATGAATCTATTTTAGTCCATCACGTTCATCAAGTCCATAAAGTCAAAAGTCGGTAAAATCAAAAATGCATTGTACATTTACGTGTGACTTTACGGATTTGATGGGCTTTTGACTAACTGTTCATCTCTGCTTTACAGGTTCG
>CAZVIO010000004.1:1558-3685 GCA_964627615.1 uncultured Candidatus Saccharibacteria bacterium | reverse complement strand
CTAATCATTCATATGCATCTTGCAGGTTTTCGCTGCAGGATTTGCTTCCAAACGATCTTCTTCAATAGGGAGTCCAGAAATTTCACAGATACCGTATGTACCCATATCTATTTTTGCGAGAGCATCTTTTATCTCATTGTATCGAATTTCTAGTTGTTTCAAGATCGCCGAATTGTTCTCGTATTCTTCAATACCTTCAGCAACCTCAGCCTCTTCTGCTGTATCTGTATTCATGTCTCCTTCCTTAGCTTCCCAATCCAAAGGATTCGATGGGTTTTTTCTTCCCACTGTTTGTAATTCAGCTTCGACAGTTTTTAATTCAGCCTCAAGTTTTTCTTTAAAGTATTCGGTGTTAATCATGAGTACATTTTAGTCTATCGAGTCATGCAAGTCAAAAACCACACACTGTTAGCGTAGAAGCTTACTTTTGTTGTATTGGTTAATAAGGGCTTCAAAAATTCGTTCATTTGCCGTAATTACCAACACGTCTTTATTGATAAAGCCATATAAGAGCACAACATTTCCACGATCGTCTTTAATTACACGCACATCTTTGTTTTTGTATGTTTCGTCAGTAAAAACCGAAGGGTTTGTTGTGAGGTGGTTTTGTAGTGTTGGGAAAAAATCAGCCATATCTTTTCCAAGTGCACTTTCCCAGTTCAACATTCCTGAATATACAATACCAAAATCATCAGGACGCAATAAGAAAAATACTTCATTTGTGTCATATGAGTACACACCCATCATCACAGAAGTGATATTTCTTTGTAATGCATCTCCTGCATTTGGTGCAATAAGAGGTATCAGTTCGGCTGTGGTAAGACTACTTGTTCCATATGAAAAAGTTGTGTAGAGGATACGATCTACTTCTGTGGTAAATGATGCACGTTCGCTTCGTAGTGCTGATGCTAAATACTCATGTGTAATGCTAGGCAAAACCACATCTTTCTTGTTTGTGTATGCGATCAACGGATTTTCAGTGGTAGTAGGAGATGCAGGTTCTGTTGTGGTTTTAAAAAAATATATTCCCCCTATAATCACTCCCCCTACAGCAAGAAAAATGATACTAATAATAACAAGTATACCTGCAGTAAAAGAACGTTTTGGACGCTCGGTGTATGTAGGTTCATTATGTTCAATCTTTTTCTTTTGTTCCGCCAGCGCAATTGTCGCTATAGTTTCTTTTTTGGTCTCGATGTGTTCCTGTACATCACCCTGAAATGTTCGCAGTGATTTCAATTGAGGGTTAGGAATGTATCCTGGTGTAGGTTGGTTTTTAGACGATGAGCTTATTTGCGATTGAATCGTATCAACCACAGACTGTAAACTATTTTTCTTGTTGTCAGGGAGAAGGGGCATTTGTATATAAGTATATCAGTATTTTCGTATATAAAAAAAGAGGGAAACGCAGGAATGGCGGAGCGTAACCCTCAAAAGTTCTTTGTCATTGGTAAGTGAATTTCCACCCGAAAGTGTATGTATACCACCAATCACAAAGAAAAAAATTTTTTACTGTATAAGTGCGAGGGGGCTCCGCCCTAAAGCCCCCATGGGGTGTTCTTGTGTGCGTAGGACGCGGGGGGTACACAAGAATACTCTATGTAGATAGTAGAATTATTCGTTTCCGTTGTCAACATGATCAGGTGTGTGCCCTGATCCTGATTGTTTGCGAAAATTACGTACCTGAGGTCTTCGAGACCGGTACCCGATGAGATATTTTGCAGGATTTGTATCAAGGTCAATAAAATCATCAACAGCTTCGATAAGTTTTGAAGAAGATGATTTTCCAAAAGAGATTGCTTCTACTTGGCAACCTTGGTTGGTACGGAGGTATTCAGCAAGCGGTACGAAGTCTCCATCACCTGTCACGAGAATCACTGCATCAAGTTTTGGTGCGAGTTTGATAGCGTCAACTGCCATACCCACATCCCAGTCCCCTTTCTTTGCGCCCCCAGAGAAAATTTGGAGATTTTTTGTTTTCGTTTCGATACCAACTTTTTCAAGCGCATCAAAAAAACCTTTCTCATCCCCTGCTTCGGTGGTGATTACGTATGCAACCGCACGAATAAGTGATCGTCCAGCAAGACCATCTTTTACTACTTGGTCAAAATTTACTTTGCACCCATA
>CAZVIO010000004.1:0-1548 GCA_964627615.1 uncultured Candidatus Saccharibacteria bacterium | reverse complement strand
GATTTTGAGTATCAATGAAGATACCAACTCGTTGATTTTTATGTTTAATGACTGACATATATAAAGGCGAACTTCCATAGCTAGTAAATTTCGTTGTTTGGATAAGAAATTTACTCAGCTCTGAAACTTCTTAAATTAAGTGGTTAAATTATGAAAAAATGAACACGCTCATTATAGCATAGCACCAAGTATCTGTTTGTTAATGAGTTAATTTGATATTTTTTTATTTATATGTTTTAATTCTTATAGAAGTATAAAACACTCTGGTCACTTGAGATTAAGTGATAGAAATGGAAGGGTTTAGTAGCTATGCTAAGTTTACGACAGTCAGTGGCTGTGCAGCAGAGGGTTGAGCAAAACCTCACTCAAAACCAGAGACTCGCAATCAGGGCTGGTATTTTAGCACTTCGTCTTGATTTGGTGGGTGCGATTCACGGTGGGAGCTATAAACCTCGGGCTACGTGCCCGAGATGTACACGTGAGCTCACCCCTCTGGAAATTATTGCGGGTTTTCGGGATGATGTGACTGATTACACAACCTCGTGTACTCGTTGCAACCATCGGTTCGAACCGAAGCTGTCTTACAGTAGTAACGCTTCCTTGATGGAGCTTCCCTTCTACTGTGCGACACAGGTCTTGGCTCAACTGAATGGTTTGCAAGAGCTTCCTCCTGAAGAAATCCAAAAAGAACACCCAGCGATCTATCATTCGGTGCGGGTGCATCATGGCAATTTCCGAATTGCGTTTGAAAAAATTGGAATCCAGTACCGGTTTGAAACGGTGACCAACTGGAAGGAGAAAGTCCGAGATTTTCTGGGTAAGTTACCGGATACTGTCGTCGCCGAGGTGGTTGATATGCCTGTTCGGCAGGTTCGCAAGCTTCGGAATGATCTGGGGATTGAAGTGTTCCGGGTTCGCAACATTATTCCCGAGGAGGACAACTAACAATTAGAGCAACTGATTTGCCGGTACGACTACGTACCGGCAATTTCTTAAACAAAAAACCAGACTCACGTCTGATTTTTCATGCCTATTTCTTCAAACCGAGTTTTTTAACAAGTGAAGCGTATCGCTTTGGAGATTTCTTCTCGAGGTATTTCATGTGAGCCTTTCGGTCAGCTACCATCTGGAGGAGACCTCGTCGTGAGTGGTTATCTTTATTGTTTTTCTTTAGATGTGAAGCAAGTTCATCGATTCTTTTTGAGAGTATAGAAATCTGCACCTCAGGAGAACCTGTGTCTGTGTCGTGGATTTTCACCGCATCGATAACTTTTGCCTTTTTTGTTTTGGTTAACATTGCTCCTCTAAGATATCACAGTATTCATTATATTGCAAGGGGTTTGGATAATAAAAAGCCCCGAGAAACCCCGGGGCTACCTGATGTGTGATGTCCGATGATGGTTTTTTGGACGATTGTCCAATTTAGCGCTAGCCAGATATTGGCACCTCGGGCTCATCTCGAACCTTTTATCTATAACAAATTATAATTTATATGTCAAGTATTTGTATCCGTCCATAACATATGAGACTTTTCTTCTGTTAATGTAC
>CAZVIO010000003.1:29716-31737 GCA_964627615.1 uncultured Candidatus Saccharibacteria bacterium | reverse complement strand
AGTCGATAGAGAGACAGGATGCTCCGTTGACGCCGGAGTTGACGATGAGGGAGGCAGTTGCGGTGCGGGTGACACTGTTCCCTACTCCAGTTATGGTAAGTGAGTATGTATTTGGAACAACATTTGTAGATGTTATAGTAAGTGTTTTTATAACTGTGGTTGCCGGAGTTGCCATAGTAGCTGTGTTTCCTCCATTAAATGTACATGTTGCACCACTTGGACAACCTGAAATTGATAATGTGACTGTTACTCCATCCATCTGAGATGTAGGAGTAATAGTAGTTGAAAATGTTGTTGTTTCTCCATTTATAACACTACGTGTTGACGGGGAAATACTGAGTGAATAATCTGTACTTCCACCCCCTCCGCCACCCCCACAAGAATAAGATGGTCCATTTGAACTACATCCTGAGCCAACACTATACTGACATGATGGACCATTAAATTCACATGTACATGAAACTCCATTGGTAGTGTACCCACCAGAAAAAACGTTCCCTGAACTTACATAATGTGATCCTGAATATACATCATAACACCAACCATTACCCTGGTTCACCGTATGTGAATATGTACTATTTGCACACGAAAGATTTCCGATTCCTCCACAGCTTTGTGGGTTTGTAACTGGATCATATGGATTACATGATGCTGAACATTCAGCATTTGTTAAGCCAAATGCATACTGAGGTAAAATAATAAAAAATAATCCTATGAATATCAAAATAAAGTTGACGGAAATTTTTTTATACATATTTATTTTGTGTAAGTTATGTCAACCACTGCACCAATATCAGGAAGGTTACTGATGGTAATAAATAACTCATCAGTGTTTTCATTTTTTAATGAAAAAGCTGTAATTTGATTTATATCATCCTTAAAAAAATCAGAGAGGGTAAAATTTTGAAAACCATTTGATAGTGTCTTAATAAAATAATTAGTACTTTCAAAGTAACTCATTTTGCTAACATACTTAAAAGTATATTGTGTTTTGGGGCTTGTATCCTTAAAAACAAAAGATTCAATGACCTTGGATACATCTTTTTCATTTATAAGACCTTTTGGAAAGATTGGATCGATATTTCCTTTAATATCTCTTTTTAAACCAACAAGAGATTCATTTGTTTGCGAGGGTGTAACTTCATTGTGGGGTGTCGCTTTAATATTTCTTTTGAAAAAATAAAACCCTCCATAAGCACTTCCTGAGATAAGAAGTATTCCAATAAAAATGAGTGATAGTTTCTTAACTGTTTGCATAATAAAATTATACCATAGAGAAAAAAACAAACTTAATTATGTTTTAAAAATGTGGATAAGAAAAAACAGCCGGCGGCCTCCAGAGTGTATGGAGACCGACGACTGTCGGTGAAGCTGTGACCACCTACGGTGTGTAAATGGTTCCGGAGGTGCTCACGCCTCCGGAAGAAGCGATGAAGTAGATCGGCTTATCACCGAACATATACTTCATCGAGAATTCGGGATACGAGTACTCATGAACCGACGGGGCACTTGCCATATCGGTTTCAATTGACACTGTCCCGTTGGGAAAGACTTGGTAGACATACATCTGTGTCTGCTGAGGTCCAACAAAACGGAACGCAAACCCCAACCTCTGGTTTTGGGAATCAATCTTGACAAAGGTTTTGCCTTTGTCGTCGATGTACATTCCCGACAACCGCCGGGTGTTGTCCAACTTGTAATCCTGCCTAATGTAGAACACCAGGTTATCAAGCCGGAAACGACCGACGGGAAAGTTGGGGCACGCGATTGTCGGCGCTGCCTCTACCCCGTAAAGGTTGATTGTGTATTCACCCGGCATCCCGTACCACCCGGTACGGAAGAGGCGGGTATGACCCTCTCTCATCCCGGACAAATCCAGGATGTTGGGCCCAATCGAGGTGGACACCTTGTATGTACCTACACATTCGCCGACCACGATTGCACGAATGAGAATCTCACCGGTGCTTGCGCGTTCGACTGCCGCGATTACAGGCGGCTTGTCCAAAAAATCCTGGGCGGTT
>CAZVIO010000003.1:17353-29706 GCA_964627615.1 uncultured Candidatus Saccharibacteria bacterium | reverse complement strand
AAAAAAAAGACGAACGCAAAAAATTTCATGGCGGGACGCATGGTCTCACCCTCCTTTGTTCTTGTTTCAATGTACATTCGAGGGTCTTACGCCCTCTTTACACTATAAACTCTAACCCTTTTGTTAAAATTGTCAATAGTTATCCACAGTTTTTCTATTGACTTTACAAACACGAAAATAAATGGCTTTATTAAGCCATTTATTTTGATCATCCAAAAAAATAGTTTAAATTCTTTATTTTAAGTATAGTATGACCTTATTATTTCTGTAGCTGATACTTGTAGCCCGTGAGAGTACGCTGTATATTGTGCAGATTAGAAATTATGATATAGTTTTTCTAGAGATTCTAACGGTTTCTCATAGAATTAAGTTGGAAAGGGGGTGAAGTTATGAAAAAACCAAAAAAATTCTCTTGGAAAATTGTTTCCGAACAGAGAATTACGCCGAACACAATTTGCTGTCAAGAACAGTGTAGTTCTGGCGGTGGTGGCAACGGCAAGTGCGGTGGCAAATAACTAGAAGCACTTGCCAATATTAGAGCACAGCAATTACGGTTGTTGTGCTCTTTTTTCTTGTTTTATAATTCTTAAAATTTCTACAGATGACAACTTCATAACTTCTTCCCAGGATAATTCTGGTGTCTTATGTAGTAATTTTTTAATAAGCCAGTATCCTATCGAATACCCGGTCCAATGTTCATATGAATCATTTCCAAAGAGTACATTATTAATTAGATGCTTGTCTTTCGAAAAAAGAATTTTTTTATCCATTTTATCTAAGGTAGTAAAAGCTTTTTCCTGTGTAAGGGCACTCGCCCAAGGTGCTGGGGTGTCATCTGATAAAACACACTCTCTGAAATTTTCAGCAAGACCTTCTAAAACCATTCCATCAAGCAAGGTGTAGTTATTCAATGTATCATAATGATAATAATAAAAAATCGTATGATTTAGTTCGTGTGCCACTGTATCCGCCAAAGATTTTAGTGACCATAATTTTGGAGAAAGAAAAACATAAAAAACACAACTATATGGTGAAAACCCCATTACACCACCAAATACAGAATCTTTTTCCATAGGTAAATAAGGAAGTACAAAAATATAGTTTTTCGTAGGTATTGATAAATAAGTATTGCATTTTACAACAATTTTCTCAATGCAATCTTTAATTTCTTTTTTATGGGCTTCAGAAAGAGATATGTAATTGCTTATACTAGCATCTCCAATATGCGTCAGTATATTATTATGCAATAAACTTTCATCAGAAAATCCTGCGTGTAGAATACTCTTCCTTTCTCTTATTGATTCTACAATCAAATCAGCAAGGTTTTCCTTGTTTTTTATTTTTTCTATTTCGTGTGGAAAATAAAATTCAATTTGTGTTAAATTTGAGTCCATACTGCGTCATGATATCAAAAATAAATCAGGACGGGAAGTTGAACTTCCCGTCCTGTTGATTACTCAAATGGATGTGGGAACTTGGTAAGCTCTTTGTAAGAAATTACTTGACCACCAAATTCTTTTGCAATCATATATATACGCTCCATATTAGCTGGTTCTTGTCGGTATCCGAATGTCATTGGAACCATCCCTGGGACAATACATCGTACAATGTGTAATGTACCATTCCCGCCATACTCTTCTGAAAGATTAAGTGGAACAATCAGTAGCTGCCATCCCTTTTGAATAAATCGATCAATTAGTTCATTCCAGGTGCGAGCAACTTTTTCACCAATTTTCTTAAAAGGAATTAATTCACCTCCGTCAATTAGAAAGTTAGCTTGTTGGTAATACTGCTTTTGACCATAAAGTCTTCCATGATCAAGTGGCATTTCCACTTCATATGGCTTTATTAAGCCATTTATTATGATCATCCAAAAAAATAGTTTACTTTTGTATACTATTAAACCTAATTTTTATCCCTTCATACTTTTCCTTAATTTTTTGCTCTTCACCACTATCAGCACCGTGACCTGCTTGATTACATACAGACACTACTTCATGTATTAAGTCTGTTAGTTCATTTGCTATATCATGAATTTCTGGTATAGAGCTTTGTTGTGCTGAAGCTAATATGTCTCCAAATATAAAATCCTTAACTAGAGATTTCCGAGATATTGTAAATACTGAGATTTATTTTCTTTTGTTAAAGAAACAACACTTGGGTTATTTATAAACTCAATTGCATATTCTAATACCCAAATGCTAGAGGTCAAAATATGCAAATTTTCTTTTTCACTAATATCTATATTTTTGTGCGCTATCCTTTTAATTAGATCTTTCATGAAATTATTGTAGCAAGAATACTCGTGAGGTCAACGTTCAAGAAGTTCATTCACACAAGAAAAATAATAGTTAAAGGTATAACAAGCCACCAAAACATACCAAAATTTCCTCCAAACCACTGATCAACATTTGGCTTAAAATTATAGATTGGATCAAAAGGAAGAATAAAGTGTATTAATGCAAGAATAAGGGCGGTAAATGCAATACCAAAAATCACTGATTTGAAAAAATTACCTTCAATAAAGTCCCCTACCACATAACGGTTAAGTAAAAAATATAAACCAATCGTACATACAAGAAAAATTCCGACAACATTGAGAGAGCGGGCAAAATCACCTGTTGCTACAGTAAGTTGTTGGGTAAAAGGAAATGATTGAAACAATGGTATTGATCCAAAGAGAGCAAGTATGATCGACACCCCACGACTTTTTCCAAGAAAAAATGTAAACAAGGTACCAACCAAAAATATACCGACAATCACAAGAACATCTGTAGGAAAATTCATACATATAAGTATAGCAAATCCTCTATTTTATACCTGTGGATATAGATTAAGATTTTATTTTGTTATTGATATTTGCATGTAGCATGTGTAATCTAAAGATAGGAAGTTAACGAATCTTTTGTACTTAAGCTTTCTGAATTCATGAAAACAGGAAGGAGGTGAAAAAATGAAAAAGCAACCGCTTCCTCAGCTGTCAAAACAGACTCGAGGTGGTAAGCCACCACGGCCAACTCGGCATTTCTGTGGCTAACCAAAGACCAACCACGACGGGCAGCTTTAGCTACCCGTTTTAACTTAGGAAAGGAAAAATAGATGTTATTTGTCATTTCTAGTAGACTGTACTTAAAGGATCCTCACGTCACTTTTCTCAAACAGGCAGCAATAAAATATCACATCCCCTATTGTGACATCAATATACACCAAAGACTGAAGGATTTGAGTTTTGGGTATACAGAAGATGGTCCGTTTATTGCTTATAGAGATAGAATCATCAAGAATCCACTCTTTTATGCTAGTACTCCAATTAGAACAGATAGTTCTTTAATGGAAGGTATCACTTATCCATACCCTCAATTATACAGAACCGTCCTGGGGCAATTCTTTACTGATATGAGTAATTTATTTCCTGATTCCTGGATTCCTGGAAATACAACCTCAACAACAAAGGCAGACTCGAAACCTTTTGCATTGAATCTAGCACGATCGATGGGAATATTAACTCCCAGTTTTACGATTAATGCCTCAAAATTCTTAAGGAAACTGCCTCTGGATGGGGTCTATAAGAAAGCACTAGGTTATCCATTTGTAATTACTTCAGAAAGGAAGAAGACAAAAGAAGTAGGAATAACACGAACCAACAACTTAATCACGAACGGTAAGTTAGTATTGAAGGAGGATATTCCTTTCCAATGGCAAGAACCTATTCAAGGGACGTATCATGTACGGACCCACGTTGCAAACAACCACATTTGGTCCGTAAGAGCAAGGAGGCATAATACCACAGATCTACGTGCATTAACTGATACTGAATTCAATGGTCTTAAATGGGAATCCTATGAGTTACCTAGAGACCTCAAACAAAAACTAATCAGGTTTATAAAGAAACTCGGTATACTATTTGCAAGCCCTGAATTTTTAATAAACCAAGAAGGAGAGCATATTCTTATTGATATAAACCCTTGCGGAGATTGGTGCGGATTCTTCTCTAAAGACTCTGTCTTGGAAATAAAAAATACTCATATAAACATGATTCTCAAAAAGCTCTACGGTTAAAGGCCGAGAGCTTTTTTATAATAGATTAGACAGAGTATTTTTGTATTCAGGTGTGTCAAAATCATGACCAATATTTGGAATGCAAATACTCTCTTTCTCGCCTTGCCAAAGATTAAATGATTTTTTAGTTCGCTCAAGTGCTTGTGACCAATCTTTCTCGCCAACCAAAAAAACAGCTTTTGCTTTTGATACAGTAGGAAAAATATTTTTTTCGATATTTTTTATAAATTTTTCTCCAAGCTCATTTTTTGCTTCTTCAGGAATATCTACAAGGTCATCATTAAAATATGGAGAAAGTGAACAGAAAAAAAGGCTATGGAAATTAATTTGTGGTGAAATTAAAGCAAGTATATATGCTCCAAAGGAAAAACCTATTCCTAATACCATCTCCCCTTCGTTTTCTTTGATCTGGGATAAAGTTTCCGCAACATAATCATCCATTACTTTATCTGTATCCCAATTTATTTCAATTTTTTTCGTTACATATCCTTTATTTTGAGCAAGCTGAATAATATCTTGATAAGCTTTTTCTTCGCAAGATTCCCCGTACCCTGGCACTACATATAATATTTTTTTACTATCCATATTTTTTATATCCCCTCTTTTTTTAGTTCCTCGATAAGCTTTCGACTACTTCGTGAAAGTTTTGGAATATCGATAAGTACTCGTACTAAAATATCACCTCGTTTTGAACCGTCATATGGCACACCTTTGCCTTTGATTTTGAGAATCTCGCCATGATGGATACCTTCAGGAATTTTCAATGAAATATCTCCATCAAGGGTTTTGATCTCGTAAGTAGTACCTAAAAGCGCATCAGTGAGTTTGATTTTTTTATCCATCACAAGGTTATGATCGACTTTTGAGAAGTATGCGTGCTTTTTGATATGCATACGAATGTACAGATCACCTGATGCTCCACCTTCAACCGCCTCACCTCCACCAGAGAGACGCACCATTTCACCTGCATTGATACCTGCAGGGATTTTTACTTTTATTTCTGTTGGTTTGCGATACACTCCATGACCCTTACATACCGAACACTTCACCTTTGGCACTTTACCTTTTCCGTGACACGTATGACAGATTGATGCAGACTCAAACTGGCCAAAAATAGTACTTTTGATTTCTTTTACTTTTCCTTTTCCATCACACGTTGAACATTTGAGAAGTTCACTGCCTTTTTCTGCCCCGTTGCCTCCACAATGATCACAGATAGATGTTTTATTGAGTGAAAATGTATGCTCCTTACCAAATACTGCATCTTCAAAAGAAAGCTCGAGATCTACCTGGATATCGGCTCCGCGTGGCGCTCGTGACTGTCTCCCTCCTCCAAACATATCACCAAAAAGATCTCCCATATCAAATTCAAAAGAAGCACCATTTCCTCCCTGCTGGAATCCTGAGAAGTCGAACCCTCCGAAGCCTCCCCCAAACGGGTTGCCACCACCAAAACCCGCCCCTGCATCTGCAGAACCATACTGGTCATACATTGCTTTCTTTTTATCATCAGAAAGTACACCGTATGCCTCGTTTATTTCCTTAAACTTCTCGGCATCCCCTCCTTTGTCTGGATGATATTTATGTGCGAGTGTACGAAACGCTTTTTTAATTTCGTCTTTTGAGGCGTCTTTCGATACACCGAGGATTTGATAATAGTCTTTGTGTGCCATAGTTGATAGTATACTTGACGATTAGGTAAATTCAAGTAGGGTTACGTAAGGGAGGTTGCATGTACTTTGTACGGTTAAACGGAGCTTCTTTGTATGGTAGTTTTATAACCGAAACAGAAGTTGATCTTTTTTTGACCAGGTTTGGTTGGATACCAAAAACTGGTCTTCCATTCAAAGCTTGGACATTTACAGATGATGATTCCAAGGAACATACTGTCAGTTTAGTAAAAGGGTCGCGTGAGACAGAATACATCACAAAAGACTCTTTACCTGGCAAAAGGATTCATCGTGCTGAACACAACAATCTCACCGAAGAGTTCCTCAGGAATCACTTCCAAACGATCTAGGTGGGGATCAAGGGAACCAGGAGGTGTTTGACACTCCTCCTGGTTTTTTATTTCGACTTTTAGCACACTTGACGATTAGGTAAATTCAAGTAGGGTTAGTAAAAGAGGTAAAAGTGTTTACAATTAAAGTATCTAATATGTTGCACCCTTTTGGAGAATTTCCCAGTAAAGAAAAAGCGAATGAGGGGTTGGTTAATCTTGGATGGACCGCTTCAGTTGTTACTGATGGATTCTACAGGAACGGACTTACCGCAACCATCATTCCATACTACAAACCCCTTCCTTTCGAAGAATTGGGTAGAATAAAAACGATACCATCTGAAACCAAAGACCGGTGAGCTACATGCTCCCGGTCTTTTCTGTTACTTACCCTCCTCCTTTTTTTCTTCAAACTCTGCATCTCTCACATTTTCTCCTTCAGTTTTTGGAGCTTCACCTGCAGGTTGTTCAGAAGACGCTTTACTCATCGCTTCTCCTATCTTAGACATTTCAGTTGAAAGTGCTTCTGTTGCTTTTTTCATTGCATCAATATCAGATCCTTCTTTTGCTGTTTTGAGCTCTGTAATTTTTGCTTCTACACCAGACTTGATATCTGCACTTACTTTATCTCCATTATCTTTTAAGGCTTTCTCTGCTGTATAGATCATCTGCTCTGCAATATTTTTTGCTTCTGCAATATCTCGTTTTTTCTGGTCTTCTGCAGCATGAGCTTCAGCATCTTTTTGCATTCTCTCAATATCTTCTTTTGAAAGCCCTGAACGTGCTTCGATACGGATAGATTGCTCTTTGTTTGTTGCTTTATCCTTTGCTTTTACTGAAAGAATACCGTTTGCATCCACATCAAAAGTTACTTCTATTTGTGGCATGCCTCGGGGAGCCGGTGGAATACCGTCGAGAATAAAGCGACCGAGAGATTTGTTGTCGGCTGCCATCGCTCGTTCACCCTGGGTAATATGGATTTCTACAGAAGTCTGGTTGTCTGCTGCAGTTGAAAATACTTGAGATTTTGATGCTGGAATCGTGGTGTTTCGTTCAATGAGTTTTGTAGATACATTTCCCATTGTCTCGATACCAAGTGAAAGAGGGATCACGTCGAGAAGGAGCACATCTTTTACATCACCAGAAAGAATCCCCCCTTGGATCGCTGCACCAAGTGCTACCACTTCATCTGGATTAATAGATTTATTTGGTTCTTTTCCGAAAAATTCCTTTACTCGTTCTGCCATTTTTGGCATACGAGTTTGACCTCCCACGAGAATCACTTCATTAATTGCAGATTTGTCGAAACCAGAGGCTTCCATTGCTCGCTTTGTAATCTGCATTGCTCGTTCGATAAATTCATCCGCAAGCTCTTCAAGTTTTGCTCGAGTGATCTTTACCAAAAGATGTCGAGGACCAGATGCATCTGAAGTGATAAATGGAATATTTACTTCTGATTCGAGTGCAGTCGAAAGTTCAATTTTTGCTTTTTCTGCAGCCTCATCAAGTCGCTGAAGTGCAAGCGCATCGTTACGTACATCAATTCCTGACTCTTTTTTAAACTCATCTGCAAGGTAGTTGATAATTTTCTGATCAATATCTTTACCTCCCAAATGTGAGTCTCCGTCGGTTGCCTTCACTTTAATATCTCCTCCTACTTCATCTACATCCACTTCAAGGACAGAAACGTCAAATGTTCCTCCTCCGAAGTCGAATACTACGATTTTTTCATCTTTTCGATTTTTGTCGAAACCATATGCGAGTGCTGCCGCTGTCGGCTCATTGATGATTCGAAGCACTTCGAGACCTGCAATTGCACCCGCGTCTTTTGTTGCTTTTCGTTGAGTATCATTGAAATATGCAGGTACAGTGATAATAGCTTGAGTTACCTTTTCACCAAGTTTTGCTTCTGCGTCTGCTTTGAGTTTAGAAAGAATCATCGCTGATACTTCTTCTGGAGAATATTGTTTACCATTGAGTGTCACGAGTACGCCTCCAGAAGGAGCTTTTGACATTTCATACGGCACAATACCTTTATCTTTTTGTACTGCTGCATCATCATATGAGTGGCCAATGAATCGTTTGATACCAAAAATAGTGTTCTTTGGGTTGGTTACTGCTTGTCGTTTAGCCAAAAGACCAACAAGACGTTCGCCTGTTTTTGAGACCGCAACGATAGATGGAGTAGTACGTGCACCTTCAGTGTTTTCGAGGATTTTCGGAGCACCTACCTCCATAACTGCCACTGCAGAGTTTGTTGTTCCGAGATCAATTCCAATTATTTTACTCATATATTTTTGTTGTGTATGTAAAGATTAATAATGTGTTTTCCGGATACTTAACATGTTAACTATTATAATATCTTTTGTTTTTTATGCAAGTTTTAGGCTTTGTATTCTCCCACTTTTACCTTTGGTGGACGGATTACTCGATCCCCCATCATATATCCAGTCTGTACCACATCTACCACTACCCCATCCTTACTCTTATCCTCTGTAGCGAGCATTTCGATAGCCTCATCGCGAGTATGGTCGAAAGGTTGACCCAATGGGTACACTTTCTTTAAACCATTGTTTTCAAGGGTCTGATTGAGCTGGGATGCAATATATTCCACCCCTATTCTCCAGTTTTGATCTACCTTCTCCCATGCTTCTTTGTTTTTCATTGCAGATTCAAAACTGTCGAGCACAGGAATAAGTTCAGTGATTAAGTCCTCTTTTGCAAGAGAAACAATCCCCTTTTTCATTTCCTCATCTTTCTTTCGAAGGTTGAGAAAATCTGCCTTATCCCGCTGCCATCCATTAAGATACTCCGAAGCTTTCGCTTCAAGTTCTTTTACTTTCCCTTTGAGTGCAGTATATTTTTTCTGAAAATCGGCACCGGTGACTTCGGTATTTTCTTCAAACACTACATCATCCACTTCATCTTCTGATGAAGTGTCTTCAGTAGATTCAGTATCATGTTCAAGTGATTCTTCTAAATCTTTTTTTAGTTGGTCGTCATTCATACGAGTGGATTATACTTGAAAATTTTATAAAATCAAAGGCTTTAAATTTCACACTCCCGATACACACAAAGCAAACTAGCTACATAAAAGAAGGTAATTCTCTATCAATTTTAAGACTATATGGTATTATTTACTTAATTATAATAAGTTTTTATATGGAACCAGAGCAAAGAAAAAGATTTGCATTTATTGATGTTTCAAATACAAAGAGTACAACAAAAAGTGCTTTGGGATTTTCTGTTGATTGGACTAAGCTCTACGAACTTCTAATAAATGAGAAATGGGGATGTAAAAAAATTTTCTATTATGAAGGTAGTATGGCTGACACCAAAAGATACGAAAAGAGACATAAAAAGCTTGAAAAAATAGGTTATTTATTGAAAACAAAACAAATCTTTTTGCACAAAACCAAAGAAAAGAATGTAAGATTTGTGTGTCAAAAATGCTCAGAACCAAATACATCCACAATTTCAAATGCAAAGTTTATTTGTAACAGTTGTGAAGCATTAAATGACCATACTAATTCTCAGACCCATGCACCAAAGGCAAATTTTGATGTGGAGATATCTGTCGACACGCTTGAGTACGCAGGTTCTGATGTTGAATTCATATTGTTTACTGGCGATGGTGATTTTAGGTATTTAGCTGAAAGATTGCTTGAAAAGGGCTCCTTGGTTACTCTTGTATCAACAGCAAAACAAGCCCCCGATGGTTCTCATAGACTTTCTACTCGTTTAAAGGATTTAATTGCTGAAGAAGAATTTAGGTCAAAAACATCAGGTGCCAAAACCAGGATAAGGTTAATCGAAATAGATAACTGGAAAAATAGCATAAAGAAAACGCCGCGAAGCGCGACGTTTTCGACCGATAGAGACATTATACAGCAATGACATGAATATTACAAGTGGTTGTGGAAAAGTCTAAACTCAGCACTTCCCCAACCTGAGGCACATCATTACCCCTTTTCTGCTCCATAATGGAGCGCTCAATTAAAAAATCCCCTAGTCGGGGATTTTTTAATTTATCGTTTACTCCATTGTGGAGCTTTTCGAGCCTTCTTGAGACCGAATTTTCGTCGTTCTTTAGATCGTGGATCTCGTTTGAGCATCCCTGCTTTCTTGAGAACAGTTCGAGTATGTGGATCTTCTTTTACAAGCGCTCGTGAGATAGCGTGTCGAAGTGCCTCTGATTGAGAGTGAATACCTCCACCTACAAGTTTTGCTGAAACTTTGTATGTTCCTGCTTTTGCTTCCTTCACCGCTGAAGTTACAATAAGTCGCATTTCTTCTGTAGGAAAATATGATTCAAGATCTTTTTCGTTAATAACAAAAGAGTTCTTAGATGCAGGAGTGAGTCGAACACGCGCAACTGCTGTTTTGCGTCGTCCTACTGCCTCTACGTATTTTGCTGATTTTGTATCTTCCATTGTAATATTGGATTAATGATTTAAGATTAATGATTAATGAATGGGATTTCTCTTATTCTTTAATCTTTTAATCTAATTTCTTTAATCTACTCATTGATTATTAAATTCTTAAGCATTCGTGCTCGGAGCTTGTTTTTTGGAAGCATACCAGAGACTGTGCGTCGAAGAGCTTCTGCATATCCTCGCTGTTCTGCGATTTTAGACAAAGGCTTTACTGTAAGACCTCCAGGGTATCCTGAGTATGTTTTATATACAGTCTGTTCTGCCTTCTTGTCTGTAATTGAAAGTTTTGAAGCATTCTTCACTTCAACCGAGGTCTCAGGCATTGCGTTTCGAGAGAAATCGAGTTTGTTTTTACCCATCAAAAGCACTGCAATTTCTGTTGCAATTCGTCCGAGTTTTTTGTTTTCTGCGTCTATTGTGTATTTCATAAAATGGATTAATGATTCAGGATTCTTGATTAATGAATGGGATTTCTCTTATTCTTTAATCTTTAATCCTTTATCTATCTTGTTACTTCTTTAGACCAACTCTATATACGCCATTAGACTACCATCACCAGAGCGTCTTGGCAACTTTGTAATACGAGTATATCCTCCTGCACGAGAAGAATATCGAGGAGATACTTCTTTTACCAATTTTTCTGCAGCATCAACACCTACTCTAGAAACAAGTGTTCGACGTGAAGCAAGTGTTCCAAGTTTTCCAGTGGTAATAAGTTTTTCAGCCATTGGTCGAAGTTCTCGAGCTTTTGCATCAGTAGTTTTGATTTTTCCTTCCAACACCAAAGAGCGTGCGAGCGACTTCATGAGTGCGTTTCGTACTTTTGTAACTCGTCCGAATTTTCTGTTTGCTTTGTGGTGGTTCATAACTGTTTAATTAAATACTATTTTAACGTGATGCCATGCTCTCCGAGCGCTTTTTTGATTTCAGCAACTCCTTTTGCACCCATACCCTCGATGTCGAGAATATCAGCCTCTTTTTTTCGAGCAAGACCTCCTACAGTTCGGATATTTGCATTTGAAAGTGCATTAAGAGTTCGTACTGAAAGATCAAGATTTTCGATTCGTGTTTTCAAGAAATCCTCATCTTCTTCTTTTGATGAAGCTGATGCTGCCTCATCAAGAGCAATATTTTTAGATAGTGGCATTTCTTCCTCCTCTTTGAAACCAACAATAGCTTTTAGCTGGTTAATCATGATTTCAATTGATCGCTCAAGTGCTTCTTTTGGAGAAAGTGTTCCATCTGTTGAAATAGCAATTCGAAGTCGGTTGAAGTCTGTTCGATCACCTACTCGCATGTTCTCTACTTCATAACTTACTCGTCGAATCGGTGTAAAGATAGCATCAAGAGCGATTGCACCGATATCAACTCGGTTTTTTTCTCGAACATCTTTAGTCACAAAACCAAGACCCTTTTCAACTACGATTTCAATATCAAGTTCTGAACTTTTGTCAGTAAGTGTAGCGATTGGCTGTTCTGGGTTAAGAATTTCTACCTGACCAGATACTTTGATATCCGCTGCAGTTACATTTTTTACACCTTTTACTTTGAGAGTAACTACCTGTGGTTCAGATGACACAATAGCCATTCGTACCTGTTTAAGGTTAAGGAGAATAGTAATAACATCCTCTTTAACACCAGTAAGTACTGAAAATTCATGTGGAGCCCCTGCAATTTTTACAGAAGTAATCGCTGCACCAGGTAGCGATGACAAGATAATACGTCGAAGTGAGTTACCGAGTGTATGTCCATAACCCGGGTAAAGACCGTCGATTTCATATACACCAGAAAACTTCTCTTCTGAGACGATTCGTGGTTTTGATGGTAGGGCGATATTTTGATTTAACATACATTTGATC
>CAZVIO010000003.1:16730-17343 GCA_964627615.1 uncultured Candidatus Saccharibacteria bacterium | reverse complement strand
GGTTTTGATGGTAATACTATTGTGTAATCAGACATAATGATTTATTAAAAAATTGGTTTGTAAATTATACATTATTTATATAAATTTTCAACCGTATATTTCCGTATTATCGACTATAAAACTCAACTACTGCACCAAGGTCAAACAATGCATTCCCTCCTTCCATTTTAGGCATACCCTGAACAGTTGCGGTTTTTGTAGAGAAATCAAATCCAAGCCATGCAGGTACAGTGATGGTTTTGAAACGTTCTTCGAATGAAGCAAAGAGAGGTTTTTCAAGACTTCCTTTTCGAACACCAATGACATCTCCTAAAGAAAGTTTATATGAAGGAATAGTAACTTTGGCACCATTTACAGTGATATGTCCGTGAGAAACCATCTGTCGTGCAGCCAAGCGTGTTGGTGCAAACCCAAGTCGAGCAACCGCATTATCAAGTCGAAGTTCAAGAGATTCGTAGATAGCACTTACTGCACGAGATGCTTTCTTCTCAACTGCAGATTTTACGTAGTTTGCAAATTGTTTTTCAGAAATACCGTAAACCATTCGAGCTTTTTGTTTTTCATTGTGCTGAAAAGCGTAATCTGACTTTGGTTTAGCAAAGATCTTTTTTAC
>CAZVIO010000003.1:13451-16484 GCA_964627615.1 uncultured Candidatus Saccharibacteria bacterium | reverse complement strand
AGTGATACCTTTTGAAATAAACCCCCGAATACTTGATTCTCGTCCAGATCCTACACCTTTTACAACCACAGCAACTTCTTTCATACCCATAACAGAAGCTTTTGCTCCAAGAATCTCACCTACTTTCGCCGCAGCAAAAGGAGTTCCTTTTTTTGCACCTTTGAAACCAAGTGCTCCTGATGAAGATTGTGCAAGTACGTTACCTTTTGCATCACTCAACACGAGAATTGTGTTGTTGTATGTTGACTGTACATGAAGCTGACCCACGTCAACTTTCTTCTTTGATACAGCAGGAACATTCGAAGCTTTTGCTCCATCTCCTCCGTTATCTTTTGCTGTTGCGATTTTTTTCTTTCCCATTGTATTAATTATTTCTTATCTGCTGCACGTCGTCCGGTACCCATAGTCTTTCGTACGTTTCCTCGTCGTGTTCGAGAATTTGTCTTTGTTCGCTGTCCGCGTGATGGGAGTCCTCGCTGATGTCGTGAACCTCGATATGCTTTGATATCCTTGAGTCGTTTAATGTTTGAAGCAACCTCTCGTTTGAGGTCTCCTTCAATTTTATTTGCTTCAACTTCTTTTCGAATAGCGTTTTCCTGCTCTACAGTAAGGTCTTTTGCTTTTGTACCAAAATCAACCTTTGCTTTTGCAAGGATAGTTTTCGCAAGAGGTCGTCCAATACCATATAGTACCGTAAGCCCTACTTCAAGTCGTTTTTCATCTGGAATTGTGATACCGAGGATTCTCATAGTTTATGAAATTAGCCTTGTCGTTGTTTGTGTCGAGCATTTGCTTTGCACACCACATACACATAGCCCTTTCGTCGGACAACTTGGCAGTGAGCACATCGCTTTTTTACTGATGCTTTGACTTTCATGGTAAATATTATTAAAAATTATGTCCGCTTAGTGATACGGCCTTTACCACCATATGGTTCAAGCTCAACTACCACCTTATCACCCACCAAAACTCGAATTCGATGCAAACGCATCTTACCCGATAGATATGTGAGCATTTCTTCGCCGGTATCATCTCTCCGTACTCTAAAAAAAGTATTTGGCAGAGCCTCAACAACGACACCTGAAACACTAAGATCCTTTTTTTCTTGGTTGTGCATTACTTTTCAATCAATGGGTAGTATTGTAGCAGAAGATAGCCCCTTAAGTCAACAGGGGGTATCCACCTTAGTTTTTAAGAGGTTCTTTGATAATAGTTACCTCACTTTCATCGACTGGAAACGAACGTTTCCAGAGAGGTCTAATCTTTACACGAGCACTCTCAATCGAAGGGTATTTTGCCTGCAAAAGGCTTGAAACATCAGTCTTTTTTATACCCAACAAGTCGTTTTTAAGCATTGATTCATCAAATAACCACTCTACTTGAGCATCCCCTGTTACAGTGAAAGTGATTGGTGTTGTAAGAGATTGACCAATTTTCGTATTTCCTGTAAGGACAAAAGAGAGGTCTTGTAGATTTGTAATAGAAAGTGTTTGTCCTTCTGCAGCAATAGAATCAGCATACATATCGAGAATAGCTTTAGATAACAAAGCTTTATCAAATATTACCGCATGAGCAGAACCTTTGAGTTCGAGTGACGCTTCGTCAGCTTTGTCTGTATTTTTCTGTGACAATGCATCTGTAACATATGAGATGCCGTCATCAAATACTATGAAGTTAACAGGAATCTGAGAAAGTATATCGTTTTTAAGTTTTGTCTTTAGTGAGTTTTCCAACTCTGCTTTAACAGTTTTTTCTAATGCAGGATCAACCACTTTCATTTCACCAGAAAATCCTCCCGTCATTGGTGTCTTAGATCGAGCATATACGGTTGTGTATCGCGGATCACCTTTTAACCCTGGTACAGTAAAGTCTGTTACATCGATATTATAACTTTCCCCTGCCTGGTCAGCAGTGACGGTAACTTCAACACTTCCAGGTACTTTTTTACCATTTTCTGGTTTTCTTCCTGGAATAGAGATAGGGGTTGCAATACGAAATACCTTGCCATCTGCTGTTTCAAAACGTGTATTTGCAATCAATTTTTGAGGTTCATCACTCGCATTGTTATATACAACAATCGTACCGGTTGCTTTTTTATCTACTTTTTGAGATGCACCTGCAGGCACAGTTTTTGTCACTGTCGATGAAACAGAAACAACTTGATACCCAAACTCACCGCTTGGTCTATCTTTTGACGCATTGAGCGGTGCATTTACTGGAACAACTTTTGTTTTTGAAACTACCGTAACTTCAGCTGATACAAATAAAGCAGAAATACCGAACCCAAGGGCAACAATAAATAAAGCGAGGGAAACCCAAAGACCTAGTTTTGATTCTTTGTGTACAGACGGTGCGTTATTGTAATCAAATGCGTATGATGCACGTGGTGTGTGTGGAGGTATACGCACTTCTCCTGATGTAGGCACATAATCATGAGCCACTTCTTTTGGTTCTTCTTGATGAGAAACGTCTTGTCGAACAATCTTTGGTTGCGGACGTGCAGAAGGACTCGCCTCTTTTCTACGTGAAGGAAGTGCAACGTCTCGTATAGAACGTTTTGGAAACACAACATCTTGTACGATATTTTTCTTCATAGGTTTTGTACTTATTCTTGCTATGTATCATACCAATAACATATTGCATAATGCAATGGATAACTTAAAACCGTGATAGGAAAATTGAATCAATTGCAACACAATCATCAAATGTAAGTGTCGGTGCTGATGTATAAAACGGCGTCAGTATATCTTTTGAAATATACACTACTGAAATATTCTTTCTCCACACAGCTGTAGTATCTGTTTTTTCTATTTTTAAAAAATTAATAAAAAGTGGTGCAACATCATTGTCTGCTGTAAGAAATATTTTGTATGGCAATACACCAATAGCACCATACGCTGCGAGCGCGTCTTCGAGATAGATTGCCCATTCTTTTTCAGCATCAGTAATACTTTGCTCTATGTGTTGAGCACTTTGTGCATCAGCATCACCTGATTGCCACAAATGAAGAAGAGACTCTGCAACTTCAGTAGG
>CAZVIO010000003.1:9866-13325 GCA_964627615.1 uncultured Candidatus Saccharibacteria bacterium | reverse complement strand
TGTGCAATTTTACGAATCAAAAAGAATTTACCCGATGGGAACGACACCGTGTTCCCGATTACACCATTCTGTACCAACGTGATATCAGTCACCTCTCCAGTAATATCGCACAAAAGATAATCTTTTTCGTGAGGATACACTGTATACAATGTAGTATGAGCAACAAGTGGAAATGAATGCCAGAGTATATCGGCACTATCGACGTGAAAACGTGCGTGAATCTGATTTGCTATACGCTCAGTAAGTTCTTTTGAGCCAACACCTAAATACAGAGTCATGTCACATGAATTTGTTTTTTGTCCTATTGGATTATCGATGGTATAGCCATTTATTTTTGCATCAGCAATTGTTTGCTCCATAACCACGACACCAGCTTTAAATTCTTCACCATGTTCTCCATGAGAAAGCTCTTCTTCGAACACAGCAACTTCTTTTTGAAGTACATCATCAAGAAACTTTTTTGTAATGAAGAAAGGTTTTTCGTTGGTAATAGTAATATGTTTGGTACGTGATACATACCATGGCGACGCACATACACAGAGTACTTTTGTAATACGCACACCTCCTTGAAACATATGTGCCTGTGTCACACTTGTCTCATGGAGAATACGAAGCACCTCTTCAAGTTGAGAGAGTAATGTAGCCTGAAGTTTTTCAGGATGAGCATGCATACTGATATGGAGTGGGAGGCGGACTGTTGCCAATGCTTCAGGTAATGATCCCTTCTGTAAACAAACCAACGATCCTGCAAGTGACGCATTACCAATATCAAGAATAAGACAAATATCTCCTTGTGTATGAGATGAGCGAAATAACATTCTTATAGTATACGATACGAAACAATTTACTCCAAGACTGCTTTGATTCTCCGCACTCCGGCAGATACAGCCTCTTCCTTTGCGATTTTAAAATGACCAAGTTGTCCGATATGATCTACATGCGGTCCTCCACAAAATTCTTTTGAGTATGCGGAGTCGATAGAGTCTCCAATAAAATATACCGAAACCTCATCACCATATTTATCTCCAAAAAAGTGTAGCGCACCTGTTTTTTCTGCATCTTCTTTTTTCATCACTACTTTTTGCACTGAAAGATTCTCTGCGATTTTTGCATTCACAATATCTTCAACTTTTTTCTTTTCTTCATCAGTCATCTTTTGTGGATGCGTAAAATCAAAGCGTAGTCGCTCCGCAGTAATATTTGAACCTTTTTGCTGAACTGTTTGACCGAGTACATCTCGAAGTGCCTGATGAAGAAGGTGTGTTGTTGTGTGATATTTTACTTCCATTTCACCTGTACCCGCGAGCCCTCCTTTAAATTTCTGTTCAGCTCCTGCTCGAGAAAGTTCCTGATGCTTTTTGAATTCTTCTTTAAAGCGCTCCTCATCCACAAGAACTCCTTTTTGTTTACCAAGCTCCACCGTCATATCAATCGGAAACCCGTAACTTGAAAAGAGAACAAATGCATCAATGTTTCCGGATGAGGCCATTTTTTCAAATTCTTTGGCACCCTGCTCAATCGTCTTCGCAAATTTTTCTGATTCTTTTACAATCTCATCAATAATTTTTGTTTTTTGTGGTCCAAGATTTTCATATACTGAACTGTACGTCAGTAGAAGCGCTTCAACAATTGAAGTAATTGATTCTCGAGAAAGTGCCCGAACAGTTGTGTTGAATACTGCACGACGAATCAGTCGGCGGAGAATGTATCCTTGGTCAGTATTTGAAGGGACCACACCGTCTGCAATCATAAAGACCGCAGTTCGCATATGATCTGAAATAATACGCTGTGATTTGAGGTTATCTGTAATCTTCCCTGCTTCTTTCATTACTGCTTCAAAAATATCAGTATCAAAAATATTGTTCTTACCTTGAAGTACTGCGGTCACACGCTCAAAACCAGACCCAGTGTCCACGTTTTGTGAGGACAGCTTACCTACCACTACACCGTCTTTTTTGAGGTATTCCATAAACACATCATTCCAGATTTCCACAACTTCCTGTTTGTCATCCGCCATCAAGTATTCCTCTTTTGTCATACCAGAAGCGTGAGTACCTGTTAGATCATAGAACATTTCAGTATCAGGGCCACATGGACCGTTATCCCCTGCACTCCACCAGTTGTTTTTTGCAGGCATAAAATAAATACGTTCACCAGTGACTCCGGCTTTCTCAAAAATATCTTTCCAGATTTGGCTCGACTCAGTGTCTTTCGGTGCATCATCGTTTCCTTCAAAACAAGTTACATACAGTCTCTGTGGATCGAGACCGAAACCAACCTCTTTGTTAGTGAGAAGTTCATAGCTCCATTCAATCGCATCTTTTTTGAAATAATCTCCGAGAGACCAGTTTCCCATCATTTCAAAAAATGTTGCATGGGTGTTATCTCCAATCTCATCAATATCTCCTGTGCGGACACATTTTTGAATGTTTGCGAGACGTGTTCCAAGAGGATGTTTTTCTCCGAGGAGATACGGTACAAGCGGCTGCATACCCGCTGTGTTGAAAAGCACTGACGGATCATTTTCAGGTAAAAGTGAAGCTGAAGGAATAATGGCGTGACCTCGTTCTTTAAAAAAGTTAAGAAAACGTGAGCGAATTTCTGATGATTTCATATACACAATATGCCATATTTTGAGTATAAAAAAAAGGGCGGCGAACCGCCCCTCAGAAATCATGCACAAAAGCACGGACGTCCCCTGGTTGTCTTGGAATACCCCTTTCTTTCTTTAATGGTTGGCGAGTTCGCCAAAGACGTGCGCTGTTCGCAATCTTCTTGTCGATTTCTCGAAGTGTCAGAGGTTTACGTTCTGCACCCTCTTCTTTTTTAATCTCTTTATTGATATTTACCACAAAGAACTCCTTTTGTAATTAATATTAACACAAATTTAAAGCGCGCTCTGTTTTCACAGAAACGCGCTAATCACTATCGGACATTATATTACAACCAATCCTCTCCTTCGTACGTGTGAGAATCAACTTTAGTGCCTTCGTGTGTCACCTGACGTATCAGGACGAGAACTAAACCAACAACGACGACAAGTCCGGAAATTATCCAGTAATCAGACATGTTTCCTCCGTAAACCTTCAGATACAGACCCCCATATCCCACAACCTATCATGATCCCAAGAGCACACAATACTGTAGGATGGAAGAGTGGTGCAATAGTATACAACCACAACTTAATTCCCTTTATTGATTTCCCTTCTGGAAAGATTTTGTCGAAGATATTTTGTGACTCCCTCTCAATAACACCTAGAGGTAGCAGCACAAAAATCCATAAAGAAGCCATGAGCCAAAAAGGTTGACTTTGAAGCCACTCTGCAAACAGAACAAGCATGTATATATAGTACAACCTATTTCAAAGTAGTCAAGAAAGCACCAAGTGCAATACACAACACACCCATCACTTTCCATAAAGTAAATCCTTCACCTAAAAAGAGAGCGGCGAATACCAGC
>CAZVIO010000003.1:8500-9846 GCA_964627615.1 uncultured Candidatus Saccharibacteria bacterium | reverse complement strand
GATCGCAGAGACAGTCACTGCTGTACCATTTTTGAGTGCGACGAAGTAAAAGAGCCACGAGAGTGCTCCTGCTACACCAGAGAGCGCTATATATGCCCACTCTCGCCCGGTAAAAGTCGAAAGAGAAAAACCTTGAAACTTTTTTAACGCTACCGCAGTTACACCGAGAAACCCCGCCATGATAAATGAGCGCACCGTAGTTGCAAGTGTAGAGTCAATATTCTTAAGCCCGAGCTTTCCAAAGACCGCCACCATGCCTGCAAACAGCGCTGAGATAAATGCATAAAGTATCCACATATATACAGTATATACTACTTTTTATTTTCTACTAAAGTGCAAAAACCCTGAACAAAGTTCAGGGTTTTTAATTATTTTTTAATTGATTGCGTCTTGAGCCATGCCTTATATTTCTCTGCCATATCTTCAAAACTTTTTTTGTTATTACAAATCTCCTCTTTACCATGAACCATTGATATCGAAGCTTTTAGATCGACTTTTTTTGTAAACTCTTTGACTTTTTTAAGGCGAGCTATTTTTTCTTTTGCAGTGGTTAATATATGAGGAATCGAAGCGGTAACATTTTCTAAATATGCGGTTGGTTTTAGTTTTTCACCAGTGATGATTTTTACAAATTCATTAAATGTTTTTAATGACCCCAACTTCCAAACTTTTTCCATTTCCTTACCTACTTTTGGATTATCTACTATATATCCATACTTTTTAAAGAAATATTTTCTCCATTGTGAAAGTGCAAGAGTCGCGAGTCCGTATGAGTGATATGAGGCGGAAGAATCCCATCCGTAAATATGAGGCACATTGAGAAGCATAAGTGAGTCTTCTGATCGTTCAAAATATTTCCTGAAATTCTTATGTGCAATACTAATTACTTTTTCTGGAGTCAACTTTTTAGCTTCGTATATTTCTTTTTCAAACACAGACACAGAAATTATTCCATTTAAATCGAGCGGACGAAGTACGTGAAGTTTTCGTACCATTTTTTCGAAAAGTTCAAACGGATACGCTTCACCTTTTGGATTTTTTGCATATCGTGTCTGCCATTCTATACCTCCAAACATCGTATCTAGAAACATACTATGAGTTTCAGCCAAAGCGGTCGACATTGGTGCATACTCATGATTGAGACATACATCTTTTTGAACAGAGTTTAAGAGGTGTGCAGCATGACCACCTTCATGAAAAAGAGTATTATATCCCATCTCACCTGAACCCACCTGACCCATCACCACAGTACAAGTAAAGTTTGAGCTTCCTGGTATTCTTTTTGTACCTTCATATTTGACCAAGTCGGGCCAATGACAAAAACCGTTATTCCATTTTCCTTTTCT
>CAZVIO010000003.1:6475-8490 GCA_964627615.1 uncultured Candidatus Saccharibacteria bacterium | reverse complement strand
AAATCAATCCCCATTGCTGCAAATGATCGACCCCACCGCATCAGCGCTTCATCAAACTGAAAGTACGGATCTTCTTCTTTTGTAAAATCACCCGCAAGCATGTAGCCAAAGTTCCACGGCTTACGGAGTCCTGGCATTGTCTTTTCAAGTTTTATAATATCTTTACGTGCATATTTAGTTTTTTCATAAATAGAATCAAAAATTCCAAACAATTCTTTTTTAGTCATTCCATCTTCCTTTTGTACTTTGAAATCATAAAAATCCGCATATCCAAGAATCCGCGCATATTGATTACGAAGATTAATGAGCTTTATATATTCAGTAAGCACACCAGTCGCCAAGCTTTCTCTACCCTCGAAACACGCTTTACGGATTTTCTCATCAGATTCTGTTCTCATCATCCCAGACATTTGATTTGAGGATGCTTCAACAAACGCTCCTGTGTATGGATCTATATAACCCTCTTTTCGCTCTGATCTTTTTTTATTAATAAGTGTTTCAAGTTCATCAATTTCTTTTTTCAGTGGAGCTGCTTCAAGTGGAACCTGATACTGATTGAAAAACCTCTGCCAATGCATAAGACGGTCTTTAAGCGGACCTTTTGTTTCCTTTATTATTTTTTTTACAGTTTCAAGGTGCTCTCTATTTGCTTTAAAACTATCGATTGAAGCAAGCGCTTCATCTTTTTTAGCATCTATTGAGTGATCACCCATGTATGAAATCCAAAAAAGATCTTCGTATGTTTTATGAAGCCTGTGGTATGTGTCGTTTAAAAAATTCAAATATTCTTTAGCTTTGATTGGTGTTTTTTGGGCGTGTTTCATCACCCCATTATGCCAAAATCGCAGTAGAAAAATACTTGACTTTTGTATATTTACTGTGTTATAATTTATCCGGACTAATTCTAGTTTTTTGACATCACTTCAGGAGAAAATCGTGCATAAACATATTGTTGCAATTTACGGCAATTACAAGCTCAAGGTGGGTACATTAATCATCTTGAGTTTTATTTTGTCCGCGCATAGCATGGCCATTCCTTTTGTATTTGGCAAGATGGTTGACCTTATGGTCCACCGCCAAAACATCTGGATAATCATTGCGATAGCCAGCCTTCAACCACTCATTGATATATCCAAGGCGTCTTTTAAATTACTGCGCCAATGGGTTGATTTTCAAGTTTGGTTCCCTATCCAAGAGCATCTGCGAATGAAGACTCTGAATCAGTATTTCTTATTTTCTATAGGTCAACTAAAAGAAAAAAGTAGCGGGCTTTCCCGCGAAATCATCACTGAGGGCGAACACTCATTGCAGACCCTGTCGAATACCATTATCACTCATGTTACTCCCGTTATTACACGAGTTATTATCACCTGTGTAATGTTGATGAGTATGCAACTACCAATCGGATTGGTAGTAGTGTGCGGTCTCATCCTCTACGGGTCGACTGTGTGGCACATGCGTAAGAAATACATCCCTCGCATTGACTTAATGCAGAAAAGAAATATTGCTTCGTCTAAACAACGCGGCGATCTGCTCGCAGGTGCACCTCTTATCAAGGCATTTTCAAAAGAAGAAGCAATGCGGGAACGATATAGAGGAATCTACTTGGATTCAGTTGAAACTTCAAAGGCAACACTACGATATACCAACATTCGAAACCAAGTAATGAACCTTATTCTTGTGGCAACTAAGTATACTGCGACCGTTGTCTGCATTTACTTGTTCTACGAGAATAAGATTACACTAGGTGAGATTCTGACTGTGCGGATATGGTGGGGGCAAGCTTTCGACAATATCGAAGACCTAGGGGAAAAGTATCAGGAAGTTTTGACAGCTTCCATCTCTGCGGAACGATATCTGAATCTCATTAACACACCTCCTGCGATTAAGGAGGTCACTGATCCGATAAGACTGAATGAGGTCGCCGGATTTATCGCCTTTAGACACGTATCTTTTGCTTATCCTTCTGATGAAGATGGTGGCCAAGAAAGACCTGTTCTACACAACATATCCTT
>CAZVIO010000003.1:0-6424 GCA_964627615.1 uncultured Candidatus Saccharibacteria bacterium | reverse complement strand
AGGTGAGAACGTTGCAATTGTTGGGGCTTCAAACTCAGGCAAAAGCACTATCATAAGCTTACTTGTACGTGCATACGATCCAACAACTGGCTCAATTGAAATTGATGGCCATAACCTCCGGACTTTAAGTATCCGCGACTTGCGCAAACATATTGCGCTTGTTGATCAGGATGCTCTCACAATGGAAATGACTGTCGAAGAAAACATAAATCTCGGTGCAGAAGAACCTCTTTCTGAAGAAGCACTACTTAAACTTTGCGCATCTGTCGAGCTTGATGTGACTAAGTTAAGCAAAGGTCTCAAAACGAGAGTAGGAGAAATGGGAAGTCGTATTAGTGGTGGACAGCGTCAACGCATTGCTATTGCACGTGCACTCGCAAACAATGCGAAGATACTAATACTCGATGAGCCAACCTCCGCTCTCGATGCAATAACTGAAGCAACAGTGCAAGAGACAATACGACGAGCAAGTAAGGGTCGTACCACTATCACGATTGCTCACCGCCTTTCAACAATACAGCATGCTGATAAGATCATCGTGCTGAGTGATGAAGGTAAAATTGCAGGAGTAGGTACTCACCGAGAACTCCTCAAGACTTCTGGTCTCTATATGGAATTTGTACAAAAACAACTTATCCTTACCTAACCAAAGCAAGGATACAAGCCTAAAGCGCAGCCTACCAGCTGCGCTTTTTCTTATATTTTCAAGAGTAATGTCTGATGTTTTACAACATCTCTATTTCTTCAAGCACCTTCTTAGCTTTCACCGGAGAAAGTCCCATGAGTGGTAAAAGTCCTGGATTTTCGATAACTGATTTACACAAGACAACCCCTTGTTGGATGAGGAATTTTTTTTCTCGCCCAGTGAGCGAAGTGAGACATGTTACCGGATGAAGTTTGGCTTCCAGAACCAGATCATGAAGGTTACCTCGAGGTGGGTAGTTCCATCCAACCATAATCAACCCACCTTGGCACGATCCATACTCAATCGCTGTTGAAGAGAACTTTGTGTTGGTTATTAACCATCCTTCATCAAGCTTCCGTTCTTTCCCATACTTGAACGTCATTTTTCGTAAGTCATCGAAACGAGCTTTTACATATAAAGCAACCTTCAAATCAGACTTCATACCTGGATCATTGTGGAACTTTGCTTCACACATGATAAGTTTGTCTTTATTCCACGCCACCACATCTACCTCATGTTCAACACAAAAACCTCTGACAACTTTTCCTGTTTCAGTAGTGTACCCCTTGTAATTAAATATTTCTGCAATAAACTTTTCAAACGGAAAACCTGAAGGTCCAAGCTCCATGATTGCTCGTTTGAGTGAATATTTGAGTGCGATTGGTTTTTCTTCTTTTTTTAGGAGCTCAAATGCATGTCGATATATTTCTTTTGTAGTAATACCATCAACCAATTCTTTTTCAATCGTACGAATAATATCTTCTACCACCTTAGAGTTTGCTCCCGCTTTTTTCAATGACCCTTCAAGTTTTGATACATCAAACTTTTCTTTTGTACCATCCGCTTTTGTGATGAGAATATCCATCACTGTATTATCACAAAATTTTTATGAAAAAACAAAAGAGGGGCGTGTACAACGCACCTCTTTCTGCACCTAGACGGTACACTTAACATTTGGACCTCGATCATCAGCTCTGCGTTCAGCGGCTCGATCAGCAATGGTTTTGGGCAACGCTTCATGTCGTGCAATAGCCTCACGAAAACGTTCATCTCGAGCCCGCTCTTCTTCCTTGGAAGGTTTTTTTATCTTTCTTCGAAACATTCTTTTTCGTCCGGTTGCCATTTAGGAAACCTCCTTCTTTTTCAATTATACAACAATCCCAGCACCAACACATACATTTCCATCATAAATCACTGCAACTTGCCCTCCCGCAACATCATCTTGTGTTTTACTCGGCTGTACTACATATCCCTCAGCTTTTTTCACAAGAGATGATACTACCTTTTCTTGTCGATAACGAAACCGCACCCCGTATGTTTTCTCTAAATCCACTCCTACTCCTGAAATCCAATGTACATCACTCAATCCTATTTCCTTCACGACGGACTGAGGAGGAACGTTTAATCCAAGGACTCCCCTTGGAGCGACGGTTATAGTGTTTTGGATTATGTCTTTTGATACAACAAACAGTGGCGCATCGTGATCTGTTTTTTTAGTAACAACAAAACCATGACGTTCACCAATCGTATACAACGGAGAACCTTCATGTGTACCAATTATATTACCCGCCCCATCAAGCACATTTCCTGGTTTTGTTTCAATATAGTGTTTAAGAAATTCCTTCATGTCTACTTTACCGATAAAACAAAGACCTTGGCTATCTTTTTTTTCTGCCGTTGGTAGATTATATTCGTGTGCATACTTTCTCACTTCACTTTTTTTCAAATGTCCTATCGGAAATAATGCGTGTGAAAGTTCGTGCTGCCCAAGCTGCGAAAGGAAATATGATTGATCTTTATCTTCATCAACTGCTTCTTTCAGTACATATCCTTCTTCTCTTTTTTCTACTTGTGCATAATGTCCTGTTGCCAAAAGATCCGCACCGAGCGAAAGTGCTTTCTTAAGAAATACTCCAAACTTTACATACTTATTACAAAAGACATCAGGATTAGGTGTGCGTCCTGCTTTGTATTCAGAAAGCATATAATCAACCACCATTTCTTTATACTCTTTTTCGCAATCAAGAGTTAAAAACGGCACACCAAGAGTGGCGCAGACTCGCATAGCACTCCGGCGTTCATCTCGCCATTCACAGGGCAAAAAATCAGGGCTCCAAACCTTCAAAAACACCCCTGTAACGTCATAACCAGCTTTTTGTAGCAACGCTAAAGCAACAGAGCTATCCACGCCCCCAGAGACCCCTACAAATACTTTGGTTTTCTTTTGCATTACGCTATTTATACCAGATTTTTTTAAAATAGTAACCACTGCGGAGTAATTCTGGAAGTCTATTTAAGATACTTTGCTTTGTTTACCTTATGTTGCTCAAAAGTCTTGGCATAATACATCTTCCCATCTTTACCTGTTAGAAAATACACATACTCTGTTTTAGTTGGTGTAACTGCAGCTAACAATGCATCAATACCCGGATTATTGATTGGTGTCGGAGGAAGCCCTTGGTTTGTGTACGTATTGTACGCTGATTGAATCTTTAAATCTTCAAGTGTCAGATTTGAACTATCTTTTCCGTTAATGTACTTAAATGTTGCATCAACCTGTAATGGCATACCAAGGCTCATTCTCTTCCATAGTATTCCCGCTACGATCCTTCGAGAATCAGTATCTTTTGCCTCGCCTTCAAGAATTGATGCCATGATTACCACATCAGAAAGTGGCTTGCCAAATTTTTGAATATCAGATTCAATACTTTTAATCTTTTCATCAAATGTAGTTGTCATCCGATCAATGATTTCCTGAGGTTTTGCTGTAGGTGGAAAAAAATATGTATCAGGGAACAAATACCCCTCTTTCTTTAAGGCTTCCTCTTCAAATACCTTCTCATCAAATACAACTAATTTTTTTACAAGAATATCTCTAATTTCCTTAGTATTTAATCCTTCTGGAATAGTGACTTTTATTGGTTCCATTCCAAAATCTCCTCGCATAATTCTCCACGCAAGCACGAGAGGACTTTCTTTTGTTGCAAGTAAATAATCACCAGCGGTTACTTTCTTTTCTCCACCAAGTAAAATAACGAGACTTCTAAACACAAACGACGATCGTATCATGCGTAATGTGGTAAATTTCTGAGTCACAGTTTCTAAGCTTTCACCGGGTTGTACTGATACAATCGTATGCACTGGAAAATCACGAGGAGTTTTCCATACCGCAACATACCCAACCACAAACAGCACACCTACTGCTACACAAAAAACCATGCACACTCTCTTATATTTATAAAAAAAAGATGGCTCTTTATATAAAAGAGTTTCTTTTGTTTCTTCTGTTGATGTATGTATGTCATCCATATCTTACAGTGGTATGTTAGATGGTGCTTCTGCTTTTTTAGATCCGATTCGGTCAAACGCAGGAGTTGTTGCAACACCTCCAGGCAGATGGAAAATAGTAGCCAACTCTTCTGTGTTCAATATAAAATACGGTGAAGAAAATTGGTTATAGAAATACCCGCGATTTTTATACGCATCAATCATTTCTTGTTTCTTTGGATTCTTTTTTCTTTTTTTAATAAACTGCCATGGAAAATCAACAGTTGTATCTGGGTTACGCACTGCTTTAAATCCGTTAAGTTCTCCCGAATTATAATTTCTAAAACCAGCAACCACACCGGCACTCACCGCTGAGTTAAATATGTCTTTAGGTGCAATATACACGGCACGAATACCCACATCAAATCCTTGTTTGGTCACACTTCGTTGAAGTGCTGAGATAATATCTTCTTCAACTTTTGTAAGTCTTCGGGCAGGTTCACCAACTTCTTTACCTTTTGTTTTTGCTCGTATTTTATCAACTTCTTTTTCTGCACCTTTAGACCATCGATTATCAACAAGTTTTTTCTCAGTAGGATCCCAATCTTCAGCTTTATGAGCTCGTGCAATAATCTGAATCCATACATTATGTCCCATTCCCACACTTGAAGCTAAAAATTCAACCAATGGTGTCATTGGATCAATCTTAAACTCTTCTTTTGGATCTTTATCCATTCCATAATCCACATATGTTTTAATAGGAAATGGATCAGGTTTAGTAAGTTCAAACTCAGCAGTAAATACATTCTGTTTTTCTGGATTGAAACCTACAGTAGTTACATAATCAGGCACTTCATGGATTTCAATACCTGGATACTGAGAGTACAGATTTGCTTCAATCAGATTTTTAAATTTCTTTTGCGTCCATATAAAAAAATGTAGTTTGCCATCAATCGAACATAGCTCAAAAGAAAACCATGGTCTTGTTTGTCCTTTCCAGTACACATCATACCAATTACCTTCACCACCTGTTTGATAAAGTGCGTTAAACAAAAACTCCATCGCTTTTGGTGACTTAAAAATCTCTTTAGGAAGTCTGATTTCCAAAAGTATTGTTGGTAGACTTGCAAAATACAACGACCGACGATAGATCAACCATATATTCCACAACAATACACCTAATACAAACGTAAGCCATAGTGGCGCTGTTGCAACGAGAGTTTTAAACACAAGTTTAAATTGAGACGTCTGTATCAACATTGTGTAAAATGATATGTCCATGTATTAAGTATACAAACAAAAAGAAATACCGCCAAGAGGGCGGCATTTCTTTTTGTTACATAACCACACGTTAATCCAGAAAATTATAAAATTTTTCTAAGCTACGGTGTATTTACCATCTTTAGTCTTCTTGAAAAGTTTTGTGTTTTGAAGATTGACCATGATTGTGTTTTCTTTCACGTATCGCTCTTTCATCACCTTCTCAATAATCTTTTCTTTTGTGAGTGGACCGTTCTTTTCAAGAATACCTTTGATAACGTCTTTTACTACACCTGACATGTATCCCCACTCAGAGAGTGCATAGAGTCCTCGTCCTACAAGTACAAATCGAGGGTCTTTAATGAGTTCATTGTGAGTTGTTGCAACATGAGCCTTTTTACCAAAGAGTTCACCGATCAATTTTGCTACTTCACGGAAGTGAATTGGAGAACCATGTCGTCGGATAACGAGAAATGCATAATCTCGCATACCTTTTGTATTAATATTTGGAGAATCAGCTTTACCCCATTCACCAAGCGGGTTCTTACTGATAGTTTTTGAAATTGAAAGCCATCGTCGAAGAATTTCCTCGTTTTTATATTCAGTTGATACATCCTTCAAGTGCTCAAGAAAACCTTCAATCATCTGAGATTCTGGTAGAATCTGATCATCTTTCATGTTTTCATAGAGTTTTCGAAGAGATTCATGAATCTTTTTAGAAAGATCTTTGTCGATATGCCATCGATGTTTAAATTCAATATCTTCTTTTTCTTTTGTGAAATCTTCACCTACTACAAGAAGAAAATGTACGTGGTTTTGAGTACTTTTATCTTTTGATACATGTTTGAGCAAATCTTCCTCAGAGACCATACCACCCAACACTTTTACAATAGTTTTAAGTTCGCCAAATGCAACTTCTCAACTTCATACTCTTTTGACTTTCGAATATTAGCGATTGAATAGTTTTCAATCTGTCGTACTCGTTCACGAGTGATTTTATACTTCTTACCGATTGCCTCAAGAGTCATTCGTTTTGTATCTGCACCAAGGCCGTAGCGACCGATAATCACATCTTGTGCACGTGGAGAAAGCACACCGATAAGGCGCTTTGATACTTGTTTTGGTTTAAATGTGATAATGGTTTTTTCGCTCATAACTATATATTAAATAAATAATGTGATTAAAAGTGGTATAGAGTCCTTTATTTGTATC
>CAZVIO010000002.1:20859-32416 GCA_964627615.1 uncultured Candidatus Saccharibacteria bacterium | reverse complement strand
CAGTATCCATTTGTAGAACTTACGACCGCACTTTTATTTTTAGCTGTTGTGTATCGCCAAATAAGTCTCTACGATATATTTTCTGGTATTCCTGATGGGTTGATGTACTCAGTTTTTCTTGTATTTTATTATTTCTGTGTTGTCTCATTGTTGGTGATTATATCTGTGTATGATATTCGACATAAAATTATTCCAAATAGTTTTGTATATGCTTTTATTGTACTTGCAGTAGCCAAGTTGTTATTTTTTACATATCTATTTGCAATTCCTCCATCAACTGCTGATTGGCTCAACTTATGTGCACCGATACTTGTCGCAGCACCTTTTGCATTTTTGTGGTGGGTCTCAAAAGGTATGTGGATGGGGTTTGGTGATGCAAAACTTGCGTTTGGAATCGGTGCGTTACTCGGTTTTCCATTTGGGTTATCTGCAGTTGTGATTGGTTTTTGGGTGGGAGCACTCTACGGTCTTGTAATGGTTGCGTTAAGCACTTTTGCACCACACTACACTCAAACAAAAATCAAACTCAGTTCTGAAATACCATTCGCACCTTTTCTTATTATCGGAGTGTTGATTGTTTTGTTTACTCGAGTGGATGTATTGGGGTTGGCACAATTATTCAATGCGTAACTATACACAAAAAGGTTTTACATTAATTGAGCTTATTGTTGTAGCAAGTATCATGAGTGCTATTATCCTTTTGGTTACCTTCAACAGTAGGCGATTTAATGATGATCTTGCATTGCAAACTGCAGCAAGCGAAGTATCTTTGGCTATGCGGCAAGCGCAAAGTTTTGGAGTTTCGATTAAACAGACTCAGTCAGGAAGTACAGATTTTAATAAACCATATGGTATTGCATTTGATTTGCAAACCCCAACAAACTTTTTTATTTATTCTGATACAAATGGTGATAGAAAATATGACGGTGCTGTTGCATGTACTGGTGCAGATGAGTGTCGGGAAAAATCTATACTACGTGGTGGTGTGAGTGTGCGACGTGTGTGTGCGGCGTATATGAATGATACAATCACTTGTTTTAGTGGGGCAGCTCGATATTTGGTGTTGACATATGTGCGTCCAAATCCAGAACCAGTCATCAAGGTACATGATACAAACAAAGCTGAAATTAGTGGTCCGTGGAAAACTGCATATATTGAACTTGTAAACCAGAGGGGTACACTTATGTATGTACTCACTGATTATTTGTCAGGACAAATTATGATCCAAAGTACACCTGTTATACCATGATACATACCTTGTCAAAAAAAAATACTAAACGCGGATTTACCCTTATTGAAATTATGGTTTCTTTGTCTGTGTTTATTATCATTATGACAGTAAGCCTCGGTTCAATATTGAGTATACTTGATACCAATACAAAATCTCAAACAAAAAAGACTGCGATGGACAACTTGAACTTTGCGTTGGAGTCTATGTCACGTACTGTACGTTTTGGTACAAATTATTATTGTGGGTCTACAACTACCAACCCTCCTCCTGCGCTTGATTGTGGTGGGGGAGGAAACTCTTTGTCAATACGTTCGGCTGAAGGTTCGCTTATTGTGTACAGTTTACTGGGTGGTCGTATTATGAAGACAGTAAACGGCGCATCGAGCCCGGTTACGTCCGCTGAAACAACAATCACTCGATTGACGTTTTATGTTTTTAACTCGTCTCCATCTGATGCGTATCAACCTCGAGTGGTCATGGTTGTTTCAGGTACTGTGGGAAGTCAGATAAGTACGCAGTCAACATTTAATCTTCAGACAATGATGTCTCAGCGTAAAATCGATATATAACATGCATATAACACGACATACACGAATATATGGTTTTACTTTGGTGGAGGTACTTGTAGCGGTATCAATTTTGTCGATTTCTATTTTGGCAACTTTTGCTGCGGTCTCAAACGCTATGCGAGCCACAAATTTCACAGAGGATCAGACTGTGGCGTACTATCTTGCCGATGAGGCACTTGAGTATATACGTCACAAAAGAGACTCCAATGCGATTGCCCATATTAGTGCATTGGCTACAGGAGGTTCGGTGGGGTGGCTTACTGGTGTTGCACAGGTTGCAGGAGACCCTTGTTCTACCGGAAAAGTGTGTTATGTAGATGTTGCGGCTAATACAATCGCTACGTGTTCATCAACAGCAGCATCGTGCCCTGCTTTGTTGTATAACAGTACATCAAGTATATACGGTTATGTGTCTGGATCAACTACTCAATATAAACGATCAATAACCATTACCACAATAAGTGCCACCGAAGTGTCTGTCGTAGTGCAGGTTTCGTGGACAGCACAAAGCGTAACAAAAAATTATACACAAACATTGGTATTGAGAAATTGGGCACAATAATATGAGACACACTACATCACAATCAGGATACGCATTACTGACTTCTATTATACTTACGGCAACGTTGGTACTTGTTGCGTATGCGGTAACTAATATTGCACTCCGGCAACTCACACTTACGACAACAAGTACAGAATCTCATAATGCATTTTATGTTGCTGATAGTGGTCTAGAGTGTGCACTTTTCTGGGATATTAAAAATCCAAACAATCCCACATTGAGTGCGTTCGATGCGACAACTCCAGGTACAGTAACATGTGGAAGTAGTACAGTTACACCTACACGTACATCAGCAGGAGGTTCGACGGTGAGTACATTCCAGATTCCAGTTGGTTCAAGTTGTGCTATTGTATCCGTAACAAAAAGCGCAGGGAACATGACAACTATCGAGTCTCGAGGATATAATACATGCACAAGTGAACCTCGTTTTGAACGCGCTATTAGAATTAGTTACTAAAGGTAACATATGAAAACAAATATTCCGTCAGACATTATCAAACGAGTATCACAGTTGCAGGCACTGATCGACTATCATCGTATACAATATCATACACATGATGCTCCAGAGATAAGTGATGAAGCATATGATTCTTTGCTGCGTGAGCTCGAAGCACTTGAAAATACGTATCCAACATTAAAAACAAATAATTCACCAACCGGACGTGTAGGAGGTGAACCACTCAAAGAGTTTGTAAAGGTAACCCACGCAGTACAACAGTGGTCATATGACGATGTGTTTGATGAAAAGAGTTTGGAAAAATGGAATGAGAAAGTTGAGAATTTTATTAAAAAAAGTGGAGTGAAAGATGAGCCTGTGGAATATTGTACTGAATTAAAAATTGATGGGCTTAAGGTTGTTCTCACTTACGAAAACGGTATGTTGGTACGTGGTGCTACGAGAGGTGACGGTACGGTAGGAGAAGATGTAACCGAAAATATTAAAACTATACAAGATATTCCTTTAACACTTAATAAAAAAGTGTCTCTTATTGCTATCGGCGAAGCGTGGATTGGAAAAAGTGAACTTAACAGAATAAATGCAGAACGAGAGAAAAAAGGAGAACCTTTGTATGCAAATACTCGTAATCTTGCAGCCGGAACACTTCGTCAACTTGATCCAAAGGTAGTTGCGGGGAGAAATTTACATGTGTTTGTATATGACCTTGAAAACTTTACAGAAGGGAAAATACAGACACAGTCTGAAGAACTTGCGTTATTGCATACCCTTGGTTTCGTAACAAATCCACATACCGTGGTGTGTAAAAATCTTGCAGAAGTAGAAACTTTTTATAAACAATGGACACAAAAAAAAGATTCCCTCGAGTATGGGCTTGATGGTATTGTACTTAAAATCAATTCTCGAAAGATTCAAGAAGCGTTGGGTTATACAGGTAAGTCGCCACGATGGGGTGTAGCGTATAAATTCCCGGCAGAGCAGGTTACAACAGTTGTAGAAGATATTGTTTTTCAAGTGGGGCGTACAGGTGTAGTGACTCCTGTTGCTCACCTTCGACCTGTCTTAGTGGCGGGTTCTACGGTCTCTCGCGCAACATTGCACAATGAAGATGAAATAAAACGACTTGATGTGCGTATTGGTGACACTGTTATAATTCAAAAAGCAGGTGATGTGATTCCTGATATTGTGCAGGTGGTTACTGGGTTGCGAACTGGAAAAGAAAAAAAATTTGTATGGCCTACTCATGTGCCACTCTGTGGTGGTGATGGGGCGATTGAGCGTATTCCAGGTCAAGCTGCGTGGCGTTGTGTCGTCAAAGATTCGTATGAACAACAAAAACGCAAACTCCATTATTTTGCATCAAAAGGTGCCTTAAATATAGAAGATTTAGGTCCAAAGATTATCGAGCAGCTTCTCGACGCTGAACTTATTTCTGAGTATGCAGATATTTTTACATTAGAAAAGGGTGATCTTCTTGCGCTTCCGCGGTTTGCTGAAAAATCAGCAGACAATTTACTTACATCGATTGAAAAAGCTCGACATACTACACTTCCACGTTTTCTAATTGCACTTTCGATTCCGCAGGTAGGTGAGGAGACAGCGCATGATATTGCAGCGCACTTTAAAACAATTGATCGAGTACGCTCTGCATCAGAGAGTGATTTGCTCGCAATTTCAGGTGTTGGGCCTATTGTTGCTGAAGCAATCGCTACATTCTTTAAAGATAAAAAGAATATAAAGATAGTGGATGATTTACTTAAATATGTACACATAGAGTCGAAAGTCCATCAAGTCCATAAAGTCAAAAGTGGAATCGCTGGAAAAACTTTTGTACTTACTGGAACATTGCAAACTATGTCTCGTGATGAAGCAAAAGAAAAAATCCGCACTCTCGGTGGTGATGTGTCTTCTTCAGTATCAAAAGAAACCGACTATGTAGTAGCAGGTGAGTCTGCAGGCTCAAAACTTGATAAAGCACAAGAACTCGGGGTAACAGTACTTTCTGAGAATGAATTTATAGAAATGATTGCATTACCTGACGAATTTTAAAAAATAAGGTAGTATAGGGGTATGATAGAAAAAAAGGACATAGAAAAACTTGCAGACCTTTCACGTACGGAAGTATCTGAAGAAGAAAAAGAGTCTCTTGCTCAAAGTATTGAGTCTATTTTGGGCTATGTAGGACAGGTGACTTCAGTGACTGAGACTGCAGAAGCTGACTTGCCTCTAGTGCGAAATGTAATGCGTGACGACGAAATAATTCATGTTTCAGGTGAACATACCGAGGCGTTGCTTTCTAATGCGCCAGCACGTGATGGTAATTATGTGGAAGTTAAAAAAATACTCAATTAGTATACGAATATACGAATTGAAAACTTACGAATAGATACGAATGAATACTATGGATCTAAAAAACCTCACAATTAAAAAAGCCAGAGTACTGCTTGATAATAAAGAGATATCAGCTGTAGAGCTTGCATCCGCATATCTCGAAGAAATCAAAAAGAAAAACACAGAACTTAATGTGTATCTAGAAGTGTACGATGATGTACTTTTGCAGGCGGCAGAAGCTGATAAGAGAATTGCTCAAGGGGAATCGTCTCCACTGCTCGGTATACCTCTTGCAATCAAAGATAATATTTTAATACAAGGAAAAAAAGTGACCGCCGCATCCAAGATTCTTGAAGGATATGTTGCTCCGTATGATGCTACTGCTATCTCTAAACTTAAAGCATCTGGCGCTGTCTTTTTAGGGAGAGCTAATATGGATGAGTTTGCAATGGGTGGTTCAACTGAAAACTCTGCATTTGGTGTAACAAAAAATCCAATCGATACGACTCGTGTGGCAGGAGGGTCTTCAGGTGGATCTGTAGCTGCAGTTGCAGGGCATGTGGCACTTGGTGCGCTCGGATCTGATACGGGAGGATCTGTGAGACAGCCCGCAGCATTTTGTGGAGTGGTTGGACTGAAACCAACATATGGATCTATTTCTCGACACGGACTTATGGCTATGGGTTCTTCTTTGGATGTTATCGGTCCTATCTCACAAACAGTCACGGATGCAGAAATACTTTTTAACAGTATGAAAGGGAAAGATACATATGATGGGACAACTGTAGATGAATCAACGTATTCATCTGTACCAAATAAGAAAACATTGACTATCGGTGTCCCATGGAGTCTTTTGGAAGAAAAGGGAATTGATGAGGGTGTGAAAGAAAATTTCACGCATTCAGTAGAGAAATTCAAATCGCTTGGTTATGAAGTAAAAGATATTTCGCTCCCACATATCGCATTGTCGTTGTCTGTGTACTATATTTTGATGCCCGCAGAAGTATCATCAAATCTTGCGCGGTTCGATGGAGTAAAATACGGACTTCATGTAGATGGCAAAGATTTGCTCGAAGATTATATGAAGACTCGTGGAGTTGGTTTTGGAAAAGAAGTACGACGAAGAATTTTGTTAGGTACATACGTACTTTCTGCAGGGTATTATGATTCGTTTTATGGAAAAGCACAGATCGTGCGTTCATTGATACAAAAAGAATTCAAGGATGCATTTGAGTCTGTTGATATTGTTCTCACACCAACAACTCCTGCACCCGCATGGAAGATAGGAGAAAAAGAGGATCCATTGTCTGTGTATCTCGCGGATATTTTTACGGTAACCGCAAATATTGCAGGTATTCCCGCACTATCAATTCCTTCTGGCACAATAGATGTTGATAATAAAAAACTTCCACTCGGTATTCAACTCATGGCAACTCATATGGGGGAAAAGTATCTCTTCCAGGCAGGCAAAGAATTTCTTGGAGAAGAAATGTAAGTTTGACGCTAAACACTTTTTGGTTTGGGATGAAAGTCTTGTATAATAGAGTTATTCATTGATTTTGTATTTTTTAATCTTTTAATCTATTCACGTGGCTGACGAAAAACCAAAAGACGATAAACCAAAAGGGGATGCGAAACCTAAGGCAGAAGAAAAACCTGCGGAAGCACCAAATTTTTTACGTGAAATTGCAGGAATGCTTTTCATGTTATTTGTGTTTATGACATTGTTTGGTGGCATACTTACATCAGCAAATAACTTTGTTTCAGGTTTAAATGGAAAAAGTTTTACAATGCGGTATTTACTCAACTCGTATACCCGTCCAGTTGCATCGGCACTTCGTCCACTCGGGTCACCTGTTGTAGCGATGGAGGCTGATGTTGCTGTATATACTGAGCCGGGAGGTATACGACGAGGTACACAGGATCAACGAGCTCAGGGTACGATCACACAAGGACCGGTGCTTATTGGTGGTGAGCGGTATTGGTATGTTGATTTTGCGGAAGATCCAGATGGGTGGGTGAAAGAGTCAGATATTGCATTGGTTGACGGTACGCCATCGTTGATTACACGAATATTATTTAATCTTTATACGATTGCGTGGTGGATGAAGTATATTCTATGGCTTCTTATTGTGGTGTTTGCAGGTACGATTGCATATATTACGTATGACCTAACTCGTGTAAGAAATAATGTAAGAATGAAACTTAATCAGGTGGCTGATGAGACGATTTCAATTCCTCTTTCGACAAATAAAAATTGGGATAAAGTGATAATGCATGTTGAGTCGTACAATGAATCAGAGTGGAGACTTGCTGTGATTGAGGCAGATATGATGCTCGCTGAACTTCTCGACACTATGAACTTACAAGGGGATTCGATTGGTGATAAGTTAAAAGGAGTTGAAAAAAGTGATTTCAATACACTTGATCTTGCATGGGAGGCACATAAAGTAAGAAATCAAATCGCCCATGATCCAAGTTTTGTTTTGTCGCAACGAGAAGCTCGGAGAGTGATTAGTTTATTTGAGCAAGTGTTTAAAGAATTTTCATTTATATAGTGGTGGTCACGCAACACGTATAGAAAAAAATACCAAAACCGGTATAGGGATTTGGTCATAGATATTTTTCTCGTCGTTACTCGAAAAATTCTCTGACCATGACTCGCGACCCATCGTGCTCGATGGGTAGCCCGCTCCGTCTTGCAAATCCTGACGCATTGCTCTGCAATGCTTCCCCGCAACACGTACAGAAAAAGCGTCCATTATGGACGCTTTTTCTGTACGTGTTGCGGGGCAGGGATTTGCACCCCGGTCCCAAGGTTATGAGCCTTGTGAGTTACTATTACTCCACCCCGCTATCAGCACAAGAATATCATAAGGAGTGTAAAAATGCTAGGTTTAATCATGGGGATGGTCAATATTGTCCCCAGTGTCAACTATGTATATGTGGTATATTTTATACATGAAATACATCGCATATATAATCATTTTTTTATTTTTCTTTAATATACAGACAGCCCTCGCTGCAAATCCATACCTTACATCGTATACAGTAACACCCTCAACTGTATCAAGTGGTCAACTCATTTCGGTCGCCTGGACAGCGACGGATGCGGCAGGAGCTTCACTTGTCGTCTCATGTGTTCCTGGTGTGAAAGTGAAAAAACAAGATGGAAGTTTGTTTCCATGTGATACGAAAACAACTATTTCAACACAAGAATCAGATTCCCTTGGTTTTTTTGTCGTTAATACAAGTGGGTCAACAAAAATGCTCAATTTTACGCTGTATCTAAAGGACTCAACAGGTACAGATACGTCAGTGGGTCAAAGTAATAGTGTGTCAGTAGTGACAATGCCGTATCCTATTACTTCATTTTTTACCACCGCCACATCGACTGCTTCAGGTGCAACAACAACGGTGCAATGGACTTCATCAGAACTCGATGGTGTAAACTTTAGTATTCGTTGTGTTGATAATGTGAGTGTATTTTTAGAAGGGAGTTCTGTGGTACTACCATGTGGAACTCCTATGTTTTCAACAAAACAAAGTCCATCAGGAAGCATGGTGTTTGTGTTCAAAAATAAAAATGTCGATATGGCTTCTGTAAGCATGTTGATCTTACCGTATATTACAGATGGTGCATATGATCAAACTCATGCGGAAACTATCGTATTCGATGTTGGATCTGAAAAAATTACACCAACTCAGATTTTGAGTTTCGTAGCTACGCCTCCTAAAGTCGCTTCTGATGATAATGTGTCCCTCCTTTGGTCAACTAAGTATACAAATGCCATTACGTTAAAAATGGATTGTGTGGAAGGTATCAAAGCTTCATTTGTGACAAGTACAAGTACCTCAGCGTTTCCATGCAACAAAATTATTTCAGAAGTCGGATATCTTCCAAATAGTAGTACAACAGTAGCATTTATTAACAGCACGTCTGACATAAAAACCATAACATTCACTTTATATCCACAACTCCCTGGAGGAGGTTTTGACGGTATATCCACTCAAAAAGTATCTGTTATGGTGTATCCAAAAGGGTATGTAGCCCCAGCTCCAGTCACAACAAGTGCATTGAGTACGTACACTTCTGTTTCAGCGCAAAACAGTTCTACAAGAAAAAAGTTTGTTTTTACTCGGTTGTTAAAACTGGGTACACGACATACAGATGTCACTGAGTTGCAAAAATTCTTGGCTACAGATAAGGCGGTGTATCCTGAAGGTACAGTTTCTGGATACTTTGGTCCGGCAACACAGAAAGCGATAGGTCGGTTCCAGATAAAATATGGTCTTGCAAAAAATGGGGAAGCTGGGTATGGTCAGGTGGGACCAAAGACACGGGAGAAGTTGAACGCGGTGCAATAAGTTTGAATATTTTCATTTTTTGGGTTATAGTAGGGTGCACATATACTGTGTGCATATTGTCGGTGTAGTTCAATGGTAGAACGAAGGACTCATAAGCCTTAGACAATGGTTCGATTCCATTCATCGACACAAATTTTAGTCTATTTTTGTTGCTAACTTCTACACAACTATAGTTAGGTAATAGTCCTGTTATTATATATAATATAAATATATGCCAATATATAAATTTATTAATAAAGATTTCTTTAAAAATTGGTCTCCTGACATGGCATATGTACTAGGATTCTTTGCAGCAGATGGGTGTATAACCGTTAACCAAAGAAAAGGAAAATTTTGGTCGATTCAAATTACCGATAAAGAATTATTAGAAGAAATAAAAAAAGTTTTAAAATCAGAGCATAAAATAGGAATTCGTATAGGAAAAAAACCCAATAAAAGTACCGCCTATCGTTTGCAGGTAGGGAGTACTGAGATGTGTGAAGATTTACAAAAATTAGGAATGACAGAAAGAAAAACAAAGAGCCTGGTGATTCCTGGTGTTCTAGATAGGTTCTTACCTGAGTTTATTCGCGGATATTTTGATGGTGATGGAAATGTGTGGATAGGTTATCTAAATAAACATAGAGAAAATCCAACATTAGGTCTTCAGGTTGCTTTTACATCTTGTTCCAAGAATTTTTTAAACTCTTTGTTACAAGAATTAAGAAAATTAGGAGTTAAAAAAGGTGGGGTGTATGAAATAAAGGGTACATATTCTCGACTTCAGTTTAGTACAGCAGACTCTTTGAAATTATATGATTTTATGTATAATAGATTAGGTTCGTCGAATCTCTTCCTTAAACGGAAGAAAGAGGTATTCGAGAGATATATGAAATTGCGGCTGTAGCTGTTTTGGTTCGGTAAAGCTAAAATAATACAGCCACTAAGTGCTAAGAATAAGTGTAGTTGCGGCTGTAGCTCAGCTGGTTAGAGCGCTGGCCTGTAGACAAACATGCAGCTTTGTGTCGAAATGATACATTGAAACTCTTTGGGATAACGGTGAAGGCTAAGTCTTGTAAAAGATATGCGAACACCGTGGGAACCTCTTATTCACTGTTTTTATAACCATAAAACAGATAGAGGGCGCCGTAGAGACTAGATACCGAAGCACCTAAAGGTATAAAAACCAATGGTGAAGATATAGTCCACGCCACTATGAAAATAGTGGATCAGTGCACGCTAGAGGTCGCCGGTTCAAGTCCGGTCAGCCGCGCAAATAAAAAACCACCGAAAGGTGCGTTTTTTATTTGTGTGAGTGAAGTAAAGCGGAGCTTTACGTTGGGGCTCGAACAGATTGGTGGTGTACGCTCGCAGTAGCGAGTGTCACCAATCTGGTGCCCAGAATTTTACGAGTGACGACGAGTAAAATTCGAGGGAGAGATCCCCATCACTCGCGCATCGAAAAAGAGCTTGAGAAATCAAGCTCTTTTTCTGTAGACTGGTTGGACAGAGAACTGATATACTTTTTGTATGGAAATAATAGAAGCGATTTCTCTTAAACATTTTAATGTTAAACCTGATGTAATAAATCAGATTTTAGATAAAGGAAAAGTCAACAGGGTCTTTAAGGTGGTCATAAACAAAACTCCATATATATTTAGGATTAATAAAAAGGACTATGTAAAGAATTATCAGAAAGAATTTTTCTGTATAAATAAAGCAAGAGAAGCTTCGATACCCACATCCGAAGTTCATTATGTAGGAAAAGAAAATGAATACTCCTATATGGTTCTAAATTATATTGAAGGTGTAAACGGAGCAGAACTTTCAGAAGATAGACATCAGAATGTATACAGAAAGCTTGGTGAGTATGCTAGTAAATTTAACAAAGTTGAATTTGTTGGATTTGGAAGGGAAGTGGAGGATGAAGTACAGGGTTTTGTTAAAGACTGGAATCTTTTTCATAAAGAAACAATTGAGAGTATATTTGGAAGCAACCTTCTGGTTCATAAAGGTGTTTTGACCACTGAACAAGATGGTCTCATTAAGAGTAGGCTTTC
>CAZVIO010000002.1:15851-20849 GCA_964627615.1 uncultured Candidatus Saccharibacteria bacterium | reverse complement strand
TGGTCTGCAGTTTCTAGATTGTGTCATGGAAATTTGCATATTACCAATACTGTAATTTCTTCAGAAGGAGAGGTGTATGTAATTGATTGGGGGAATGGAGCTGGAAATCTCGCTCCTCATGTTGATTTGGCAGATTTAATAGCATGGAAAGACAGAAAATATTTAGATTATTTTTTGGAAGGATATGGAATGTCAAAGCAAGAATTTAAAGAAATTGAGCACGATGTTCATAATCTATTGATAATCCAACTTCTTAATGTAATTAAATACTCTTTGGAAATTGATAAAGAATTTTTAGATAAGGATTTTATTAATGGTTCAATTAAAAGGATTATGAGTCTGAGTTAATAATCCCAGTTCTCACCTCATCCACTTGGTCACACAAAGCCATCTTCGGGTGGTTTTTGTGTAAATTTAACGGATAGCTATTTTGTGATAGTATAGGTACAACTACGTTGTCTGGCACATGGCAGACTTCACGGTGAGATATAAAAGAGAGCTGAGGCTTATTTATATCGAGTTGCCTTATGCGCTCCAGATTCTCAAAGGAATGAGGTCTGGAGCGTGGCAACTTTTTCATTAATATAAGAGTAATAAGTATTGCCGTTGTAGTTCAGTTGGTAGAATACGTCATTGGTAATGACGAGGTCCCCGGTTCAATCCCGGGCAACGGCTCAAAAAATTTCAATCATCATGGATGACGCAAAAAGGGAACTACAACAAGAGCTTGAGGGTTTAGAAGCTGATATGATGTCGGCGGATTTTTGGTCTGACAAAGATAAAGCCAAAGACTCGATCAAGCGCATTGCTGAGCTAAAAGTCCTGATCGCTGGTGGAAGCAAGTATGATGCAGGTGATGCTATCATGACAATTTTTTCTGGAGCTGGCGGAGATGATTCAGAAGATTTTTCAGCAATGCTTTTGCATATGTATCTCAAATACTGTGAGAACAAAGGTTATGGTGTTTCGTTTGTCCATCAAAATGAGAATGATCATGGGGGGTATCGAAATGTCACCATTGAGATTTCAGGTAAAAATGTATACGGGACACTAAAGAATGAGTCCGGTGTACATCGTCTCGTTCGTATTTCTCCGTTTAATGCAAATGCAAAACGACACACTTCTTTCTCTATGGTAGAAGTAATTCCAAAATTTGAAAAAATAGAAGAACTTGATATTCCCGAGTCTGATATCAGGGTAGAGCTTTCTCGGTCATCAGGTCCAGGTGGACAAAATGTAAACAAACGGGAGACTGCAGTACGCGTAGTACATATTCCAAGTAATATCTCTGCAGCGAGCGACAATGAGCGTTCACAAGCTCAAAACAAAGAAAAAGCAATGCAGATTTTGTATGGGAAAATTTACACCCAACTTGAAAAAGAGCGAACTGCAAAAGAAAAAGGTATGTATATTTCAAAAACAACTCAGATAGAGTGGGGGAATCAAATCCGCTCATATGTGCTGCATCCATACAAAATGGTCAAAGATCATCGTACTGGTGTAGAAACTGGAAATGTGGATAAAATCCTCACCGACGGGGAACTGGATGAGTTTCTCGTAGCCGAGCAAAATTTATAATCAAATTATGCTTTAGGCTAGAGGCTGAACCCTAAAGTATGAGTACATGCTCGGGTAAAAAGCCTATAAATAATTGTATTTTAGCAAATCTATTGACATAAATATAATTTAGGTAATTAATATTAACTAGATTTTGGGTGGTGTTTTTCATATCCCATCTCGTTATTTACCATACCATCGGTCTTATAATGGTCGGTGTACAAAAAAAGAAAGGAAGAGGAACAAAATGTCTCAAACGACAGGACAGACCTCGGCAACCAAAAAGCCGACACTCGAGATGCTGCTTGCTCTCGCCAGCTTTATTGCTGGTGTGATGTCGGGACTTCCGTTTGAAAAGATTCAGTACTGGTTGAAAAACAAGACGTTGTTAAAACATAAATTGCAGGGAGTTTTCGAAATTCCTGTGGATTTGTTTGAGGACGTCCGCACCAACTGGCAAGAATTTTACAAAGACCATTTTGGTCTTACTGTCGATTTCTCCGGCGTTTTTATTCCGGCCAAACCGACAGGTGGCTCCTGGCGACTTATCTTCATTCCCCAAGGACTCACTCTGAATGCGACAATCGTTGCTATGAGGAAGATCTTCAAGGTTTGGGTCTACAACGAAGATCTGGATGGCACTGTCACTACAAACACTCGCACATCGGTGAAGAGCTATGTAGTCTGGGTGCGAGTCGGTGACGAGCCGGATGCTGAATATCTTGGCAAATCCACTCGCATCGCGGACATGGAAGGGAAGATTGGGGTCACACTCCTGGAGCGTCTCTTGTTCGGTCTCAAGCATTTCACTGAGACCAACAAGCATTTAGATGTAAAAGGTGTGACGTTCTGCACCGGCTCTCGCAGTGCGGGCGGCAGCGTGCCTGACGTGTATTGGGGCGCCGACGGTGGCAAGGTGCGCGTGCGCTGGTGCAGCGTCGACTATGCGTGCGCTGATTATGGTCTTCGTCAAGCAGTTTCGTAACTTTCCCTTTTCTTTTTTTCTTTTACCCTTTCTAAAAAATTGGGATTTACACTGCGTGTGCGCTTGCGCACATGCAGTGTATTTTTTATACTGAAAAAGGCTGTTAAGCTAATTTGATACACAGTATTAAATGATAGTTTGCCACATCCTAAAACTGCCTGTGAATACTTATGCATTAGATAATTCAAAAATTGAATGATGCAACACAGTGCCTGTAACGAGCAGGGTATAACACAGAGACTTTGGAAACAGAGGCTCGGTGCCAGGGATGAATATTCACAGGAAGATTGTGCTCTCGCAATGCGGACGGCAACGTGCCTGACGTGTATTGGAACGCCGACAATGGCAAGGTGAACGTGAACTGGTACAACGTCGACAATGCGAACGCTGATTATGGTCTTCGTCAGAAGTTTTAACAAAAAACTCCGGTTTAAACCGGAGTTTTTTGTTGGGTAAGATATTTGATCCATCCGTTCGTCATTTTTGAAGTCTCAATAATTAAGGACTCGATTCTTATATATGTTTTTTCATCTATGATTTTAAGTTCATGTTCAATACGAACAAAATGCTTGAGAGTTTCCAGAAGTATTCTCGCGTGTTCCAGATTTCCTAGTTTCCTGTCTTTTACTATAAAACATGCAGAAATCAGTTCTTGAAGTGTGGTGCGGGTAATTTTTTCTATATCAGCATGTATGCCAAGCTTGTCACCTTTTGGTAGTTTCTTGCCGACTTGGTAGAGGAGTGTATATACTTGTTTAATACTATGAATAATAGAAATATCACTGAAAGTATCGGGGGGGGTCTTATTAGTTTGTTCGTTCATATTACGAGTATATCAAATTTATTTCGTGCCTGGAGAGAGTTTAAAAAAGGAAAACTGAAGAAGAAGGATGTGAGTTCTTTTGAACTCCGACTGGAAGACAATATTTTTACACTGCACGAAGATATTATTTCTGGAGCATTTAATCATGCAACATATCAAGAGTTTTATGTTTCTGATCCAAAAAGACGACATATACACAAAGCTAGTGTGCGTGACCGTGTAGTTCATCAAGCTCTCTACAGAATACTTTACCCACTTTTCGATAAGCATTTTATATACGACTCGTATTCTTCTCGAAAAAACCGAGGAACGCATATGGGCGTGGAACGTACATTCAAAGCGTGTCGAAAGGTAAGTAAGAATTGGAAGAAAAAAGCGTATGTCTTAAAATGCGATATTAGAAAATTCTTTGATACAATCGACCATTCTATTTTGAGAGCTTTGATAGAAAGGAGAGTATCTTGTACAGATACAATGCATTTAATTGATTTACTTTTCGCAAGTTTTGAAAAAGAAAAAGGAAAAGGGTTGCCTCTCGGTAATGTGACAAGTCAATTGTTTTCAAATATCTACCTCAATGAGCTCGATCAGTTTGTAAAGCATCAACTAAAGATGAAATATTATTTTCGTTATTGTGATGATTTTATCGCTATTTCTGAAGATAAAAATATTCTTTTACATGTCCTGCAAAAAATCAAGATTTTCTTGTCTGAAAATTTAAAAATTGAGTTGCATCCTCATAAAGTTGAGATTAGATCCATACAACAAGGTATAGATTTTCTGGGGTATATAATGCTTCCTCATGCAATTATTTTACGGACCCATACAAAAAAGAGGATTATGAGAAAAATAAAGGTTATGTATAAAAAACTACGAGGAGGACTTGTTTCCAGGGAGGCATTTCATAGTGTAGTTATTTCTTATTTAGGAGTAGTTTCCCATGCTCGAACTAAAGAGATGGAATTTTTCCTTAAAAAACTGTTATAAATTGGCATGTATTACCTTTTTTGCCCTCAACTCTCATCTGCGGTATACTTATGGGTATGATTTATTTCGATAATGTCTCGAAAATCTACCCTGACAATTCTGTAGCATTGCAGGATATATCTTTTGCTATCGAACCAAACGAATTTGTTTCTATTGTGGGTCACTCAGGTGCAGGGAAGACTACACTTCTCAAGATGTTTCTTGCAGAAGAGAAGCCTACAGACGGTAAGATTTTTTTTGAATCTACTGATATTCACACACTTAAGAAAAATGAAATCAACGACTTTCGTCGAAAGGTTGGGGTGGTATTTCAAGATTTTAGATTGCTTCCGTATAAGACGGTATATGAAAATATAGCATTTGCAATGGAGGCAGCAGGACGGACAGATGAAGAGATCGAGTCAGATGTGCCTCACGTGCTTGATTTAGTTGATCTTGGTAAAAAGATTTGGAATTTCCCAGGCGAACTTTCAGGTGGAGAAAAGCAACGTGTTGCGATTGCTCGAGCAATTGTAAACCAACCAGATGTTATTATTGCAGATGAACCAACCGGAAACCTCGATCCTTTGAACACATACGATATTGTGCAGATTTTGAAAAAAATTAATGATCTTGGAACAACGGTTGTTCTTACAACTCACAACAA
>CAZVIO010000002.1:15231-15749 GCA_964627615.1 uncultured Candidatus Saccharibacteria bacterium | reverse complement strand
GTAGGATTGTGCGGGACGATAAGCAAGGTAAATATATAATATAAATTTATGATGTGGATATCTGCAAAACGAATCATGAGATCAGGTTTCTTCTCTTTTTGGAGAAATGGTTTTGTGTCACTTTCTTCTGTTCTTGTGATGATTATTACATTGTTTGTGATTACTGGCACAATCTTTCTTGGAGCGATCCTCAACGCTTCACTACAGGAAATTAAAAACAAAGTTGATATTAATGTATATTTTGTGCGAACTGCACCTGAAGAAGACATTTTGGTGTTGCAAAAAGCTCTCGAAGCACTCCCAGAAGTAAAGGCTCCTGTGGAGTATGTTTCGCGAGAAGATGCATTGGCTTCATTTCGTCAAAAACACCAAGACGATCAGTTTACATTGCAGGCACTCGATGAGCTTGGAGAGAATCCTCTAGGCGCATCTCTCAATATTCGAGCAAAAGAACCTTCTCAGTATGAGGGTATCGCTGAATTTTTGAAAAGTAAGAGCTCACTCTCAAAAGATGGCAC
>CAZVIO010000002.1:12879-15221 GCA_964627615.1 uncultured Candidatus Saccharibacteria bacterium | reverse complement strand
CGATTATTGATAAGGTAAATTATTACCAAAATAAAACTGCTATCGATACACTCACTCGAATGATTGATTCTGCAAATCGTCTTGGGTTTATTCTTACACTGTTTCTGGTATGTGTATCTATTTTGATTACATATAATACAATCCGTCTTGCTATTTTTATGTCTAAGGATGAGATTTCAGTGATGCGCCTGGTTGGGGCAAGTATGATGTACATCAGGGGTCCTTTCGTGGTTTCAGGTGCTATCTATGGTGTTGTCTCTGGTTTTATTACGTTAATCCTCTTTTTCCCAATTACACTTTGGCTTGGTAATGCAACAGCAGAATTTTTTGTAGGTTTGAATGTATTCTCGTATTATATTGAAAATTTTGCACAAATCTTTTTCATTGTCATCTTCTCAGGTGCAGTGATCGGTGCTATTTCAAGCTTTCTTGCGGTACGCAAGCACCTCAAGATATAAAATTAAATATCAAAATGTAAAATGATAATGCAAAATACAAAAATCAACAGCACATAAAGTAAAAAATTTTGATTTTTGATTTTTAAATTTTCAACTAATTATTACCATGGATAAGAATAAAAAGAAAAAACATAAATTCATTTTTGTTGTCGGGGGAGTAATGTCAGGTGTCGGTAAAGGTATTGCATCATCATCCATCGGTAAGATCCTTCAAAATAAAGGCTTTAAGGTCAACCCTATCAAGGTTGACCCTTATTTAAATGTAGATGCAGGTACAATGAATCCAACAGAGCATGGGGAGACATTTGTGCTTGATTCGGGACTTGAAACTGATCAAGATATGGGAAATTACGAGCGTTTTATGAACGTTGATCTTGGTCCCGATGACTATATCACTTCAGGTATGGTGTATAAGTATGTGATCGAAAAAGAGCGTAATCTTGGATACCGAGGAAAATGCGTAGAAGCGATACCGCATATCACCGAAGAAATCACTCGTCGATGGAGACGTTCAGCAGAAAGTCATGAAGCGGATATTTCACTGATTGAAATCGGAGGAACGATTGGTGATTACCAAAATATTTTGTTTATCGAGGCAGCACGTATTTTGAAAATTAAAAATCCGCAAGATGTGATATTTATCATGGTCTCATATCTTCCAGTACCAGGAGTGTTGGGGGAGATGAAGACACGGCCAACACAAAACGCAGTAAGACAACTCAACTCATATGGTGTGCAGCCAGATATTATCATTGCTCGTGGCTCTCAAGCACTCGATCATAAACGAAAAGAAAAAATTGCGATTGCATGTTCGGTTGCTGTGGATAATGTTATCTCTGCTCCAGATATCTCAAGTATTTATGATGTACCGATTAATTTTGAGAAAGATAAAATTGGGGATATGATTTTACGCTCGCTTCATATGCGCGCAAAAGTAAAAGGTGATGTGCTTGCGGACTGGAAGAAGTTTGTTGAAAAATCAAAAAACCAAAAGAAACACATCAAGATTGCAGTGGTTGGAAAATATTTCGATACAGGCGATTTTGTGCTCTCAGATGCATATATTTCTGTAATTGAAGCGGTTAAGTTTTCAAGCTACTGGTCTGGCGCAAAACCAGAACTTACATGGATCAATTCAAAAGAATACGAAACAGATCGAGAAAAAATAAAAGAGCTTGCGTCATATGATGGTATCATTGTCCCAGGAGGTTTTGGTGAATCAGGTATCGAGGGGGTGTTGATGGCTATCCGTTATGCACGAGAAAACAAAATTCCGTATCTCGGGCTCTGCTACGGTATGCAGCTTATGGTTGTTGAATATGCTCGGAATATTCTCGGATGGAGCGATGCACATACTGCAGAAATCAATCCAAAATCATCTCATGTAGTGATCGATATTATGCCAGAACAAAAGAAAAATCTTGAAGATGGAAAGTATGGGGCAACCATGCGTCTCGGTTCATATGAAGCAAAATTACAAAAAGGTACTCATGCATATAGAGCATACAATGCTCAAACTATTCATGAGCGCCATCGACATCGCTATGAAGTAAACCCAGAGTATGTAGAAGAAATCAAAGCAAAAGGTTTGGTCTTTTCAGGTACTTCACCGGATGGGCGACTGATGGAAATCGCAGAGTTGCCAAAAGACACACATCCATTTTTCTTGGGAACTCAATTTCATCCAGAGCTTAAAGCACGACCACTCAACCCACACCCACTTTTTACTGCGTTTGTAGAAGCAATATTAAAAAGTAAGTAAAATTACTTAAACTATTTTCTTGTAAAAAAGCCATTTTTGAGGTATTCTATGTGGTATTGTTTTTAAGTGTGCCAAATAATATTGCCAGTTCGTCTAATGGTAGGACACATCCCTCTGGAGGA
>CAZVIO010000002.1:0-12824 GCA_964627615.1 uncultured Candidatus Saccharibacteria bacterium | reverse complement strand
CCCTGACTGGCAGCAAAAAAATTTAGCTATATTTTGTAACGTAAAATTTATACCTGTCTGATACTCTCGAGCTTTGATATGATTAATCCTATGGAAGAGATGCCTAAACAAACTACTGGTATTGAAAATATTCGTCCAATAATGACGAGTATTGGTAATTTTGAGACTTATGATGAATTAAAAGAGAAATATCCAGGTTTACCAAATATTGATAATGATTTAGGATTATCCGAAGCAACAAATGTTGAATGGGAAATCCATGGAAGCGCATTAGAAAAAAGCGGGTTGTTAAACGCTGGAGAATATACTTATGTAATTTCAAAAATTGATGACACAAATAAGATATCAAAAGCTTATGGTGGTTGCACTGGTGTCGTTGCTTCAGGATTAGATAATGACACCGGTCACTACATTTCCTTTTTAACACACCAAGATTACGCTGACCTGAAAGAGGAAGAAATAAAACTTTTCACTGGTCACTTTGAACAGAGATTGAGGGAGTTAAAAGAGAAGAGTGTTCCAGGTAGTATTGATGCAGTTGTTTTTGGTGGGGACGGTAATTATGATAAAACATACACTTCTACAATAAAATCATTATCAGATGAAATTAAGAAAAATATCGAATTAGACCCTGTAATCATCAGTCCAAAAATAAACGGAGTCTATGATAATGTGTATTTTGATAACAATAGTAGAAGATTGTTTTTAGTGAGAGCTGATGAAACCTCAAGCACCGTGATTTTCAAAGGTGAAGAAATTGATGAGAAAAGTAATCATTGGGAAAACTCTCAATGAACAATTAAATTCGTGCGGGTACTCTCCCTGACTGGGATATTGACAAGTAGCATATAAATGTCATATTATTTATATAGGAGTTTCAAATGAAAGCACGTGTCGTAAGTGGTTTTCCGGGAGTTGGAAAATCAACATTGTTTGGTCGGTCTGGGAATCTCAAAATTCTCGACAGCGACTCAAGTAAATTCAGTTGGGAAAACGAAGCGGAACGAATCCGTCATCCGCAATGGCCTACGAACTATATCGACCATATCCGCGAGAATCAAGGAGAAGCAGATATCATCCTGGTGTCTTCTCACGAGGAGGTGCGAAAGGCTTTGGTTGCTGCAGGAATTGAGTTCGAACTCGTGTACCCCGGCGCCGAGATGAAAGGCGAGTACATCAAGCGGTACGTCGATCGAGGCAACAGCTTTGCATTCGTCAGGCTGCTCGAAGCCAATTACGAGAAATGGATCGAGGGTCTTATGGAGCAGTCTGGCTGCATCCATCGCCCCCTCGGCTCCGGCCAGTACCTTTCCGACGTTCTCTAAAGCGCTTCTTTTTGACAAAAGCCGTCATCTCCTCGGGGGTGTGCGGCTTTTCTTTTATGTTATATGCTTAAAGCAAGTGAAGTTCCAACTTCATACCTATTTAGCAGCAAAAAGCAGTCTTATTAGTAGTGTAGCAGTGCTTGTCGACAATCCGGTGCCCAGAAATTCTTCATCTGTCGAGATGAAGAATTTCGAGGGAGAGAGACTTCCTGGCTATATAGAGTTGACTTTAGTGTAAAAATAATCATAATTCAATTCTAGAAAGGTAGGTAAAGGTAGGTGATTGAAGTGTCAAAGCTACAAAGTTGTATAAAAGAAGGTGACAAAATCTCCGGTTTAGTAGTCGATATTTATGCGACTACTCGTAATGAAGATACAGCAGAGGGTAAAGGGCGTACAATCGATCATTCTTATCACATAAACTATCGCGCCGCTCTCATTGCCTGCAAAGGTATTGATGTTATGGGTTCTGATGGTGAGGTCGATAAGAAACTTGCTCTGAAGACTGACGACGGTCGGTATTTTTTATTCCACAACAACGATAAACCGATTGTTGTGGTGGATAGTAGGGAGGAAGTTCGGGCTGCAGCCACTCTGAAAGAAGAAGTATTGAAGAAGTTGAGTTCGGCAGAGAAAGCTGCACTTGGGCTGTGAAATACAAAGGCACGACGAGAACCAATCGTCGGCCTTTTCTTTTATATGGACTAGTGTTAAAAAAATTCTAACTTCGTACCATATGCGATATTTAACTTTGTTAATTAAATATAGTATTGATGTGCGTAGAGGTGCGTAATGTTTAATAAGTATGCCCAAGCACGGTTTACGTTTTCCTTACCTTTCTTGTGTGGATAAGGTGAACATAAGTCTATTCATTAAAAAAAATTCACTTGCTGCGTCTCGAAGTTATCTTCTATTCATTACACGTAAGTACTTTTGAGGAGACACTTTCTATCGCTACGCCACCATTGATAGCACAAGAAGTATTTGTAAACACGCAGTAATAGTAGACAGCTGAGGTGTCAACTTTTCGTAATGATACTCGTATTACATCTCCACCACTCCAGTTTTCCCAATCATATGTCCAACCAGTACATGGGGGAGTCGGCCAGGTACGAAGGGAACTTGGAACAAAACGAGGTCCAGTTGCCATACCAACATCTGGCGCATAATTTTCGTACTGGTCATAGTCTAATATAGCGGCTTTGTGAATCTCTCTCATATCAGAAAACGCTCGAGCATATCTGCTTTTTGATCGCGCGGTATTCAAAGAGCCAAGAACAACCGAAGAGAGTAAGCCTATAATCGCAATAACCACAAGAAGTTCAATAAGGGTAAACCCTGCATGTTTCATAATGTATAGTATAGCAACATCTTGCAGGTCTGGTAAGTGCAGAAAAACTTATATTAGTTGTGTTTTGGTATACTGTGTATATCTATGTATTTCAAATCAAAAACAATTTCGTTTTTACTACTCGGTAGTACATCCTTTATATGTTCAAAAGTGTTTTTTTCATTACTTGATGATCCCGAAGGTCCAAATCTGTTTATAGTAGCAGTATTAGCAGGTGTCATGTTTACATTATCTCTTCTTGGGTACACCTCTCACGTCTCTGCGAGTAGCTTTAAAAGACTTTTATTTGGCATGGTGATTCAAATGATAACGGCGATATTTTTATATGTACTTTTGGATGTCTATACTCTCAAAACTTTTTGAATCTGTTTGCTATAATACAACCATGACTATAGAAGAATTAACTCAAAAGATGTTGTATGTAAAAAAACTATACACTAATTTTGAAAACAAAAAATTATATAAAAATTGGACAACTGAAGAAACATATCAGGGACTTGTGTCTGATGTGGGTGATCTGGGTCGATTGGTGCTCGCAAAAGAAGGTTTTAGAGAAATGCCGGATATAGAGGAGAAGTTGCAGCATGAACTTGCAGAGATATTGTACGCCACTCTATTTCTTGCGAACTCTTACAATATAGATCTGACCAAGGCGTTTCTTGATGAAATGAGTCGTTTAGAGCAAAATCTTTCAAAAGAAATCGCGGAATAAGGTTTTGTGTGTATACACAGAAGACCATATCTATGCAGGTATGAATAGATTACTGGAGAGTTTTTTGTGGTATGATATACTCTATACATTTATAATAAATAATATTTTATGCCAACAAAGACAAATTCAGCATTTATGAAGCCAATGCAGATTAGTGATGATCTTGCAGAGGTTGTAGGAAAAGGCCCAATGCCTCGATCAGAAGTTGTAAAGAAACTCTGGGTTTACATCAAGAAGAATGAACTTCAGGATGCTAAAAACAAGCGCAATATCAATGCTGATGCTGCACTTAAAAAAGTGTTCGGAGGTAAAGCTACAGTAAGTATGTTTGAAATGACAAAACTCGTTTCAAAACACCTCTCATAATCACATTATGTAGGTAACACAAAAACACTCCCTAAAGGAGTGTTTTTGTGTACAGAAAAATATGTAGGTGTATGATATGTGTATATGAGTCTCTATACACGTTTTATAAAACCAATCCTTTTTCGATTTGATCCAGAAGATGTACATGATAGCGTGATTGCACTTGGAGTTTTATGTGGCAGGTATGCATGGTCTCGTCTTTTAGTAAAACGATTATTTTACTATTCACACCCTTCGTTACATCAAACACTACTTGGGTTGGAAATACTTCATCCAGTAGGTCTTGCGGCAGGCTTTGATAAGAATGCAGAATTGGTGGATATCATACCCTCAGTTGGTTTTGGTCATATGGAGGTTGGCTCCGTTACTTCTTTGCCATGTGAAGGTAATCCACGACCACGGTTATGGAGACTTAAACAATCACAAGGGTTGGTTGTGTATTATGGACTAAAGAATGATGGGGTAGTGCGTATCCACAAGAAATTGCTAGGTAAGTCGCATGCTATACCTTTGTGTATAAGTATAGCGATGACAAACTGCCCAGAAAATCTTGATCTACATAATGCAGTCGCTGATTATGTACATTCCTTTAAACTCTGTGTTGATGTAGGTGACAGTATAACGATAAATATTAGTTGTCCAAACACATGTGGCGGTCAACCATTTATGGAGCCGGATGCACTTGAATTGTTGTTATCTGCGTTAGATGATATTGAAACTAAAAAACCTATCTTTGTTAAATTGTCTCCAGATAAAGATAGTCATCATGTGGATGCGCTCCTTGATGTAATAGCAAAACATCGAGTGCACGGTATTATCTGTAGTAATCTGACTAAAAAAAGAAATAATCCCCACATTATTGATGCGAATGTTCCTGCTGTTGGTGGTGTTAGTGGTAAACCTGTTCAAGATATGTCTGATGAGTTATTGGCGTATGTATACAAAAAAACACAAGGCAAGTATGTGTTGGTTGGATGTGGCGGGGTGTTTACTGCAGAAGATGCATATCGAAAGATTCGATTAGGTGCATCACTGGTTCAGATGATTACGGGTATGATTTTTGAGGGTCCTGCCGTCATAGGGAACATTCATAAAGATCTTGCGATGTTACTACAAAGGGATGGTTTTAAATCTATTTCGGATGCAGTTGGAGTGGATGTGCGTTAATACAATAAAAGAGTGTAGAGATTATCTGTTGTACACATTGACATATACCCCTAGGGGGTATATTTTGTATATATATGAAATGTAGTAAAGATATACATAAAGAAAAAATTATTGATCGACTTAAGCGTATAGAAGGGCAAGTGCGTGGTCTCCAAAAAATGATCGAGGAGCATGCGTATTGTATTGATGTGATTACACAAACCTCTGCGGTCAAGCAGGGTCTTTCTGGTGTAGAGGATTTATTGCTTGAAAGTCACCTTGGAAGTTGTGTGCTTGATCAGGTTGTAGCTGGACAGGTAGATAAAGCAAAAGATGAAATATTAAAAGTCTATAAACTTAAAAGAAAATAATATGAAGAAAATATCATCAATGTTGACTGTCTCTCTTATGATTGTGTGTGGTGTTATCGGTATTGGTATTGGATATTGGCTTACTCCTGAATATCAATCAAGTATGTACGATAAAACACCAATGGACTTAGGAAGATCAGATCGATTTCTTGATTTACGATATATAGATGCGATGATCGCTCATCATCGTGGAGCAATGCTTCTTGCCGAGCAAGCACAAGTACATAGTGATAGACAGGAAATCAGAGATCTATCAACTATGATTCTTACAGATGAACCTGCTGCTATTGCTGAACTTTATGCGTGGAAAAAGGAATGGTATGACGATACACGTACGGTAAAAGATCCGGTGGTTGCAAATCTGGGAACATATGACAATCTTTTTGATTTAAGATTTCTTAATGCACTGATTGCTCATCATGATGAAGGTTTGGTAATGACTCGAGAAGTAAGTCTAAAATCTTCTCGGACAGAAATTTTAAATAACGCAGATGCAGTGGATACATTTCTCAAGACCACTCGAGAAGTGCTTATTGGCTGGAGAACACAGTGGTATAACAAATAATCACCATGACTACGCACACACTACATGTAAAAGGAATGCATTGTGCAAGCTGTGCATCTATTATTACAAAAAAACTCTCAGCTCTTCCGGGGGTTGATACTGTTGATGTTAATTTTGCTACTGAACAAGCTCGACTTAATTTTGATACTGCACAGGTGTCAGTGTCACGTATGAATCAGGAGATTGAAGCACTAGGATATTCACTTATGGATCATAGTCAAATGTCTTCAGAAGATCATCAAGCTCACCTCGGAATCTTTCAGTCAAAAGAAGAAAAAATGGTGGAGTTGATGAATATGAAAGGTAAGACAGAGTTTGTGTTACCGATTGCACTTTTGGTGTTTGTGTTGATGGTGTGGGATATTAGTGCGCAGACATTTATATCTGTGCCTAAATTACCTATTCCGATGGAGATGTTTAACCTTATTGGTCTTGTATTAAGTACAGTTGTTTTGTTCTGGATAGGACAACCTTTTTTGCAAGGAGTGGTTCGTTTCGCTCGATATCGTGTCGCAAATATGGATACATTGATTGGTATGGGTACGATGACAGCATATATCTATAGTGCGATGATTACACTTATTCCGCAATTACAAACATCACTTAATTTACCTGAGTTTACGTATTTTGATGTAACTATTGTTGTAATTGGTTTTGTAGTATTTGGAAAGTATCTTGAAGCTCGATCAAAATTACGTACTGGTGAAGCTGTTGAAAAGCTTATAGGGTTGCAGGCAAAAACTGCGACCGTGTTTCGTAATGGTGTAGAAATGGAAATACCAATAGGAGAGGTGGTGGTTGGTGATAGTGTGGTCGTGAAGCCTGGTTCAAAAATTCCAGTTGATGGTGTGATTACTGAGGGGAAGTCTGCTGTTGATGAATCAATGGTTTCTGGCGAACCTTTACCGGTTGATAAGGTTCCTGGTGATGTGGTGATAGGTTCTACACTTAACAAGCAGGGTAGTTTTCGTTTTACTGCAACTAAAGTTGGCTCTGATACAGTATTATCTCAGATTATTAAGATGGTTGCGGATGCGCAGGGATCAAAAGCTCCGATTCAAGCATTAGCGGATAAGATTTCAAGTGTGTTTGTACCAACAGTGCTCGGTATTGCAGTTGTGACACTTGTTGTGTGGTTAACTGTTGGTTCATCTTTACTTGGTTTTTCTGTCGCACTTGCGTACGGTCTTACTTCTTTCGTGGGTATTCTTGTGATTGCATGTCCATGTGCACTTGGTCTTGCTACTCCAACAGCAATTATTGTTGGAGTAGGTAAAGGGGCAGAAGCTGGTATTCTTATTAAAAATGCAGAGGGGTTAGAAAAATTGAGTCAAGTTGATGTGGTGGTTTTTGATAAAACTGGAACGATTACAAAAGGAAAACCTGAAGTGACTGATATTATCGTGTTTTTAAGCGAATGGACCACACAGTCACTATTGTCGTATGCTGCTGCAGTGGAAAAGTTATCAGAACATCCACTTGCGCAAGCTATTGTAGACAAAGCTCATCATGAGGGTGTTTCATTGGAGTCTGTTCAAAATTTTATGGGTCTTGAAGGAGTTGGTGTTCGTGGAGAAATACATCAAAAGAGTATATATATTCATAAACCGGATAATGTTGATATGCAGAATGATGATGTTCGATCGCTGCAGAGTAAAGGAAAAACTGTTGTGGTGGTGGAGGTGGGAGATAAAAAAATAGGTTTAATTGCACTCAGTGATACATTGAAGCCTGAGGCGAAAAATTCTATAGAAACGTTATATAAACTCGGTATTAAAACTGTGCTGTTAACAGGAGATAATCATCTTTCTGCTCAGTATATTGCTCATTTGGCCGGTATTGATACGGTTATTGCTGAAGTGCTACCGCAAGAAAAGTCATATAAAATAAAAGAGTTACAAGATAAAGGGTTCAGGGTTGCTATGGTAGGAGATGGGATCAATGACGCACCTGCACTTGTACAAGCTGATGTAGGAGTAGCAATGGCAACAGGCACTGATATTGCAATTGAGTCAGCAAGCATTACACTACTTGCTGGTGATATACAGAAATTGGTATACGCAGTGAAGCTTTCAAAAATAACAATGGGTACGGTGAAGCAAAATCTTTTTTGGGCTTTCATATATAATGTGGTGGGTATACCAGTTGCTGCAGGATTGCTGTATCCATTTTGGGGTATCACACTAAATCCAGTTTTTGCAGGAGCAGCGATGGCATTTTCAAGTGTGTCGGTTGTTGGTAATTCACTTCGTTTAAAAACAAAAAAATTAAAGTAATTTTATGACAAAAGATCACACATCACATGTGTTTTATGTTCAGGGTATGCATTGTAATGCATGTACTCTTTTGGTTGATAGTGAGTTAAGTAATATGCCTCAGGTATTGTCAGCACACTCAAGGTTAAAAGATTATTCTGTTGAAGTGGTTGGTGATTTTGGAGATCAGATGCCAGAACAGATTGCAGAATCATTATCTGTATCACTTCTCCCTCATGGATATGTACTTCGTACTACATCTACACAATCTACTCCACGTTGGAGTGAGTTTGCTTTTGCAATTCCAGTAGCATTGGTACTTATTATACTGTTTGTAGTGTTACAAAAAATTGGAATTGTGAACATGGTAGATGCTCAACAGATGACGTATGGGACAGTATTTCTGATTGGTGTTATCGCATCGTTGTCTACTTGTATGGCTGTAGTAGGTGGACTTGTACTCTCTATGTCTGCAACATTTGCAAAAGGAGGTGATAATATTAAACCTCAACTCATGTTCCATATCGGACGAATTGTTTCTTTCTTTGTGCTTGGTGGATTAATTGGGACTCTTGGTGCAGTGTTTACGTTGAGTGTTGGAGTGATGTCTGTAGTAAGTATTGCAATTGGATTTGTGATGTTGCTACTAGGACTCAATCTTCTTGATGTTTTCATGTGGACAAAAAGACTTACACCATCGATGCCAAAGTTTATTGCGAAGAGAGCTTTTAATATTGCAGGATTACATCATACGATCACTCCGTTATTTGTCGGTGTAGCAACTTTTTTTCTTCCGTGTGGGTTTACTCAGTCGATGCAGCTGTATACTCTGACTACCGGAGGTTTTCTTTCTGGAGGTCTCACTATGTTAGCGTTTGCACTAGGTACATTACCTGTACTTGCATTAGTGAGCTTTAGCTACTACACAATCAGGAGTATTTTTTAAGACAGCGGGTTTGATTGTGATTGCGTTTGCTATTTTCAATGTATTAAATAGTCTGGCGGTGATCGGTATTATACCTCCACTGTTTAATTTCTAGTATACTATTCATATGAAAATGTTGATTATCTCATTATGTATAGCGTTACTACTGATTGGAGGTGCTTTTGTTGCATCACGAAATAAAAATATTAATAATGATGCTCCCGTGAACAACGTGTACATTGTTGATGGTGTACAGATTATTGAGATTGATGCAAAAGGAGGGTATTCTCCTCGTCGGAGTGTTGCACAAGCAGGTATACCTACGGTACTACGATTTAATACAGAGGGAACATTTGATTGTTCGTTGTCGGTGCGTATTCCAAGTATGGATATAAATAAAATGCTTGCTCAATCAGGTAGTACTGATATTGATATCGGTGTGCAAGCCACATCAACCTTCAAAGGTTCGTGTAGTATGGGCATGTATCCCTTTGAAGTAGACTTCAATTAAAGCTAGTTTCAAATGAAATGAACAATCCCGCCCTTACGGGACGGGGTATCAAGTTGCAGTCAAATAGCAAAGTCATTTCACGCCCAAAGCGAAGCGTCCGGTAGCTGTATGTTTCAACAAAAAGTACGTTCTCTTATTTCTGAGCTGTGATAACAGAACGTTACTCATTGTTATTTAGAGTGATGGTATTCAATTTCCTTTTTTATTTCAGACAATTCATCTTCGACTTTGTGTATGGTTTTTTGAATATTTTTGATTTCAGATTCTTCTTGCTCAATTTCATCCATTGTTTTTTCTGTCATTTTCTTTTCTCCACGGAGTCCAGTCATAATCAATCTACTTCCAACAAATGCTGAAACAAAAATACCAGTAATAAGTAAAATACCTGTACCTACTCCGAGTGATACCCAACTATTGTGGAGTACGGGTATTTCATCTGCTGTGTGCCATACGCCACGCCAGAAAAGAACTACACCCACACCGCCAATAAGCGCGTATATGATAGGAAACCGAGAGAGGTGTCCTCGTACCACATCTTCAATTCGATCAAAAGTATGAAGTATTTTTTTGAACATACGTATAGTGTAACATATTTGATTTTGTTTCAACTAGCTTCGAGCGAAATAAGAGAGTAATCTCTCTTATTTCCGAGATGTGACGTCGAGACAAAAGATGTAATACTGGGGCGTAAGCCAAGGACACCCTGGTTTAGGTGTGAGTTTTGGATGCATACCCTTTATTGGTGTATAAAATGTATTCAAGGGTCATTATAAATCGTTAAGGTGTGTGGTATAGTGTAATTCATGAAGCCATTTCATTATTTTTTACTGAGTAGTTTTATGATTGTGTGGGTGTGGGCAGCGATTAACCCGTTGTTTCCACATGACTGGTTGTTGGAAAATTATCTTGTGTTTATAAGCGTCCCTCTTATTTTGCTTTCTGCACGCTATTTTAAGCTCTCAGATGTATCCTATGGACTCATTACGGTCTTTATGATCTTACATGTTATTGGGTCTCATTATACGTACGCAGAAGTTCCTTTTGGAGATGTGTTGCAGACGTGGTTTGATGCTGATAGAAATATGTATGATCGCCTTGTACATTTTTGCTTCGGGTTCCTTCTGGCATATCCGATTTATGAGACATTTACAAAAGTAGTGCGTGTTCGGGGTTTCTGGAGCTATTTTTTTCCTCTCGATGTAACACTGTCTTTTTCTGCATTATATGAAATTATTGAATGGATAACTGCACGTAATGTAGATCCTGCTGCTGGACTCGCATTTCTAGGAAGTCAGGGTGATATATGGGATGCGCAAAAAGATATGGGACTAGCTGGACTCGGTGCATGTATTGTTATGGTAATTGTAGCGGTTATACACGCATACAAAAAACAGGAGTTTTGGAAAGAAATGAAAGAAAGTATTCAACCAGTTCAAGAAGGTTGATGTGTATAAACAGGTGTACGTTTATTCGATGATAGTGTATAGTACATGTATTATGGCAAAAAGAGCAGCAACAAACACAAAAAATAAAGCATCGCGTTCAAAGAAAACAAAAAAACGTCTTGCAATAAAAGCAGTACGTAAAGCAGCAAAGAAAAAGAAGAAGTAAAACATCATGCTGATCATAAAAATCTTACCCTCGGTAAGATTTTTTTGATATAGCGTATCTCTTTTTGGTGGTATAATAGATGTATATGGAATACGCAAAACATATTGTACGTAAACATAGTTTTATTCTTTTTTTTGCTGTGTTTGGCTTGGTTGCTCTTGTGCTTTATGTTGTATTTGGTGAGACAGGAAATATACAACAGGTTCCTGGAACACGAACTGTTCCCGTTGAATATCCTGCTCTCGAGAGAACTATCAATCTTGAACAGTATGTAGAAAAAATAAAAAATACATCGATTATTGTCCCTGAGACAACTACACAAATATCATTGGTTGATGGCAGAGCGAGTTATGGAACGTTACTTGATGGTGGAGACGTGGCTTTTGTAAAATTGATTGGTAGTGTGCCGATCGATGAGCAGGTATCACATATATTTGCAGATATTGTGGTTCAAAGTGGTGGTACAGGAGCTTTTCACTATATCTGTATATTTGAAGTTTCAGGTAGCCGTATTACGCATCTTTCTTCATATTTTATTGGAGACAGGGTCAATGTGTCTTCTGCTATGGCAACACCTGCATATAATCGTTCTTATGATGTTGATGTTACATACCTTGATCGAAGCATAGATCAAGCGATGTCTGAAGATCCTACTATAGAGAAAACAATGCGTGTTAGAGTGAGAAATGGTGTGTTTGTAGAAGAAACCTTGTGATATACTATAGGTATTAGTATATAATCATTGTCATTATGAAAGGAGGAATAATTCTTATAATTATCGGAGGTATTTTCTTTTTAAAGAATATCGGATTGTTGGAGGGGATTGAGTGGGGTGTGATTTGGCCACTCGCTATTATTGCTGTTGGTGTACAGATGCTTACTAAAAAACGTCACTGTGCAACATGTGGGATTGAGCATGGTGGTATGTGTACTCCAAAACAGTAGACAAATATGTAAAAAAGGCGCATAAGCGCTTTTTTTGTTGACTTCCGATATGTAAAGGTTTTAAATAACTAAGGGTTTGTTCTTAGGAAAGAAGGTGAGGTTCCATGCTCCAGTATGATCCATGCTATAAAGGGTTTTTGGAGGAGATCGATAGTAACGTCTGTGTTTTTGGTCCTCGGGTTGCCCGGGCGATTATGTTGTATGCTCTGGTTTCGGGAGATCAGTTTGTAAAAGATGGATTACGGATAAGCTATCGGGAGCTTAAGGTGTGCTGGCCACAAGCTGTTCAGGATGGTTTGTTCGGATCAGAGCGGAGGTGTGGTTTGGTTACCCTCCTTCATATGATTGAAGTTGGAAAAAATAAACAAGCACTTGATGAGGGTTTCGATGATGTGGTGCGGATTATCAAAAATCTTAATCATCAGGTTTTTAATGAACTCTGTGCACTTTCTGTTGGACGCAAAACAGTAAAGAAGGAGGGAATGTATTGTTCACAGAGTGTTGTAGGGGAATGAAGTTTTGGCGTCCTGTTGTTATGTGGCAGGGCGCCTTTTGTTTTATCTCAGAGTGGAGTACTCTATAGATATGAATATATCAAAAATTATTCGTATTTCACGACCACGTTTTTGGTTGTATGAGCTTGGTACATATGCACTGGGTGTATGTATTGGACTGAGTGCAGGAGGAAGTATGCAAGCCATTTTTATCATACTTTTCGGTGTATTATTCTTGTTTCCTGCA
>CAZVIO010000001.1:17354-32652 GCA_964627615.1 uncultured Candidatus Saccharibacteria bacterium | reverse complement strand
GATGAATGGGTTGGGGGTGGTTTTGAAAATTAGAAAAGAGGGGGGTGGTTTTGTCTTGAATTATGTTGACGTTCCTATAAAAGTTAATCGTGATGGTGTAAAAACTGAGTTATCCACAGAGTTATGAAATTTTGATAAAATTTTCATCAATTTTGCTATTGTTTTAGTTTTTGTAAGTTATAGAATGTATCTATGAATAAAGAAGAATATATTACAAAAGAATATTTAGATAAAACTCTGGATAAGAAAATTGAACTATTAATTGTAAGATTCGAAAGACATGTTACGGACCTTGCCTCTGGCTTCAATGAGAAATTAAAAGGTGTATGTGATCAGGTTGCATCTATTGATGAAAAGTTAACTGTATTAGATCAAAAAGTAACTGGTATAGATAGTAAACTAACCAGAGTAGGCTTGGATGTTTTTAACATAGATGAAACTTTAAAAGAGAAAACTGATAAAAAAGAGACTCTAGACCTTAAGAAACGAGTCATAAGACTAGAACTCAAGGATAGGGTTTGAGATCACAAATTGGGATGTCTAACCCAATCCTTGACTTCCATCCCCCCATCTGTTAAGCTCCTCTTAACTTCATTGATTGAGTTACTCTTGTATTTTGAAGGCATTAGTTTAAACTGCGTTAGTAGATTATGTGTTTGAGCACCACTAGATTTTATTACTAATTACTAATCCTTAGCTTTTTGCTATTCGTATGCATATAACAAAGAAGTATTTTAGCCGTTTCAAGGCACCTCTTACAGAGATGCCAAACCTCGTGGAGTCACAGGTAAGGTCATTTGAAGTTTTAATAGAACAAGGTATAGCAGAAGTTTTGAAGGAATTTTCTCCAATTTCAGACTATGCGGGAAAGAAATTCGAACTCTCATTTTTAGGTTTTGAACTTACTCGACCAAAGTACGATGAACACTTTGCAAAAGTAAACAAACTTTCATACGAAGGACAAATAAAGGTAAAGGTAAAGTTGAAGAACAAGCTTCTCGACTCTACAAAAGAACAAGAAATGTTTCTTGCTGATTTGCCACTCATGACAGATCACGGAACTTTCATCATAAACGGTATCGAAAGAGTTATAGTTGCTCAGCTAGCTCGTTCATTCGGTATTTTCTTTACAGCAAACGAACTAAAGGGAAAAACTTTCTTTGGTGCAAAGGTTATCGCCGCTAGAGGTGTTTGGATGGATATTGAATCTGATTCAGATGGAACTATATATGTAAGAATCGACAGAAAACGTAAATTCCCAATAACTTCACTCCTAAGAATCCTAGGTGCAAAGACAGATGCAGACATCTTGGCTCTTTTTGCTGGAAATGAACTTACAGTGAAGGCTATAGAGCTTACTCTAGCTAAGGATCATGCAAAGACAGTTGATGAAGCTTATGTAGAAATACACAAGAGACTTCGAGATGGAGATCTAGCTACTGCCGACAATGCTCGAGAATACATTGGAAATATCTTTAATCCAGAAAGATACGATATCAACCGTGTTGGACGATTCCGTTTCAACAAGCGTTTCAACAAGTCTATGGATGAAAAGGAACTCGAGAGACGAACTGTGGATGTTGGCGATATTGCTACTATCATTGGTCACATTGTTGAACTAAACAACACTCCAGACGCTGTAGAAGACGATATTGATCACCTAGGATCAAGACGAGTAAAGTATGTTGGAGAGCTTCTACAACAAAAACTACGAGTTGGTATGACACAGATGAAGAGAAATATTCAGGACAGAATGTCTACAGTTGAGCCAGACGTCACTTTGCCTGTTAACTTCGTATTCCCAAGACCTCTACAAGCTCGAATCAAGGAATTCTTCACTACAAACCAGCTATCACAATTCATGGGCCAGGAAAACGCTCTATCTGAGATCGAAAACCTAAGACTTTTGACAGCACTTGGACCCGGTGGACTTACACGAGAACGAGCTGGATTTGAAGTTCGAGACGTTCACCCATCTCACTATGGACGACTTTGCCCAATCCACACACCTGAAGGACCGAACATCGGACTTGTACTTCGTCTAGCTACTTATGCCCGAATCAATGACTTTGGAATGATCGAAACTCCATATGCAAAGGTTAAAAATGGAAAAGTTACAAACGAAGTTTCTTATCTAAACGCTCTTGAAGAGGAAAACTTCCGTATTGCTCATGCAGCTATTCCTTATGACGCTAGTGGAAAAATCACAGCTGATGAGGTTGAAGTTCGTATAAACGGTAAACCAGGTCTTGCAAAGGCAAATGAAGTTGATTATATCGACGTTTCAACAAACCAAGCATTCTCTATCGGTACTTCACTTATCCCTTTCCTAAACCACGACGATGCAAACCGAGCACTCATGGGATCAAACATGCAGAGACAAGCTACACCTTGTATCATTACAGAAGCACCTCTAGTTGCTACAGGTATTGAAAAACAAGCAGTTGTAGATACAGGACGTATCGTTCTTGCACCAGAAGATGGAGAGATTACTTATGTTGATGCAAAGAAAGTTGTTTTTGAAGGAAAGAAAAATGGTAAAAAGGAATACAATCTTGTTCACTATTCACGAACAAACGGATTTACTGCTTTCCACCAGCGACCTATCGTTAACCTCGGACAAAAAGTAAAGAAGGGTGAAGTTCTTGTTGATACTTCTACTTCAGATGGAGGAGAGATAGCACTTGGACAAAACATGCTAGTAGCTTTCATGTCATGGTCTGGAAACAACTATGAAGACGCTATTATTCTTTCAGAAAGAGTTGTAAAGAACAGTAAGTTTACATCTATTAACATCGAAGAATTCGTAGTAAACGTTCGAGATACAAAGCTTGGACCTGAAGTTACTACTTGCGATATTCCAAACGTCGGAGAAGCAAAACTAAAGAACCTAGCAGAAGACGGAGTTGTAAGAGTAGGAGCAGAAGTACGACCAGGAGATATTCTAGTTGGAAAGATTTCACCAAAGGGTGAGACTCAACTGACTCCAGAAGAGAGACTTCTACGATCTATCTTTGGTGAAAAGGCTCGAGATGTTAAGGATACATCAAAGCGAATGGAAGGAGGTAAGAGAGGACGAGTTATTTCAGTTAAGATCTTCTCAAGAGAAAGAGGAGACAAGCTAGAGTCTGGAATTATAAAGAAAATTTATATTGAAGTTGCTGAACTTAGAAATATCTCAGTTGGAGACAAGCTTGCTGGACGACACGGAAACAAGGGAGTTATCTCACGAATCCTACCAGAGGAAGATATGCCATACATGGAAGATGGAACACCAGTTGATGTTATTTTGACACCACTTGGAGTGCCTTCACGTATGAACCTCGGACAGATTCTAGAGCTTCACCTTGGACTTGCTGCACATACTCTAGGATACCAAGCTATCGTTCCACCTTTCACAGGAGCTACAGATATTGAGATTAAAGAAGAGCTTGTAAAAGCAGGATTTGATGCTTCAGGAAAGATGAAGCTTCGAGATGGACGAACAGGAGAGCACTTTGACCAGCCTATCGCTGTAGGTTATATGTATATCTTGAAACTTCACCACATGGTTGAAGATAAGATTCACATGCGATCAATCGGACCATACTCTCTTATTACACAGCAGCCACTCGGAGGTAAAGCTCAAAGTGGAGGTCAGCGATTTGGAGAAATGGAAGTGTGGGCACTCTTGGGTCATGGTGTAGCACATACATTGCAAGAAATCCTTACAATTAAATCAGACGATATTCTTGGTCGATCGGCTGCCTTTGATGCGATTGTAAAAGGAGAACCGATTACCCAGCTCGGCACTCCAGCATCATTCAATGTGCTCCTTAATAACCTTCGAGGACTCGCGCTTGATGTGGATGTTGAAGAGTCTCATGACGAAGAAAGTAAATAATTGGTCGACTAATACATCTTCAAACATATGAAAACACAATCTAAATCAAACTCAACAAACTTCGATATGATCACACTTCGACTGGCATCACCAGAGCGAATCTTGGAATGGTCATTTGGAGAAATTACAAAACCAGAAACTATTAACTACCGAACACAGCGTTCTGAGAAAAATGGTCTCTTTGATGAAAAAATCTTTGGTCCAGATAAAGACTATGAATGTTACTGTGGAAAATATCGAGGTATTCGATACAAAGGTATTGTATGTGAAAAATGTGGAGTAGAAATTACTCGATCGATTGTTCGTCGTGAACGAATGGGACATATCGAGCTCGCAACCCCGGTATCACATATTTGGTTCCTCAAATCAATGCCATCACGTATTGCAATGATTTTGGGTATTCCAACAATGGATATTGAAAAAGTTATTTACTTTGCAGGATACATCGTGACTTCAGTATCAGAAGACGAACGAGCACGATACTTGAAAGATCTTGATTCAGAATACAAAGCAAAGGTTAAATCTCTTCAGGATGAAAAAACCAAAGAAGCAGTAAAAGAAATGTATCTCGAAACAAAACGAGATATTGAAAGTATCACAGAAGGAAAGGTGCTCGATGAAGTTGAGTATCATAACTTCGGTATGAAATACGGTACATTGTTTGAAGCAGGTATCGGTGCTGAAGCGATTTTCAATATTTTCAAAAAACTTGACCTCTCTAAACTTCTCGCATCACTTCATGCAGAAGCGGAAAAAGCGTCAGCACTTGAAATCGGTAAAATCAACAAACGAATTAGTACTATTTCAGCAATGGTGAATTCAGGTGTACGTCCAGAGTGGATGTTCCTCACACATATTCCAGTGATACCTCCTGCACTTCGACCGATGGTTCCATTGGATGGAGGGCGATATGCAACATCTGATGTAAACGACTTGTATCGACGAGTTATTAATCGAAATAACCGATTGAAGAAGTTGAAAGAAATCCATGCTCCGGATGTGATTTTGCGAAATGAAAAACGTATTTTGCAAGAAGCAGTCGATGCATTGATCGATAACTCAATTCGACACGGGTCTGCATCAGGTGGTGCCACATCACTTGCACAAAGACGAGCGCTTAAGTCAATCGCGGATAACCTTAAAGGTAAGCGAGGTATTTTCCGACAGAACCTTCTTGGTAAACGTGTTGACTATTCAGGACGATCTGTAATCGTGGTAGGTCCAGAACTCAATATCAATCAGTGTGGACTTCCAAAACACATGGCACTTGAACTCTTCAAGCCATTTGTGATTTCTCAGCTTTTGAAACAAGAACTTGCATACAACATCCGAGGTGCAAGTAAGCTTATCGAAGATGGTATTCCAGAAGTATGGGCGATTCTTGAAGATGTAACAAAAAACAAATACGTACTTCTAAACCGTGCACCAACATTGCACCGACTCGGTATTCAGGCGTTCCAGCCAGTATTGATTGAAGGAAACGCAATCCAGCTTCACCCACTCGTATGTTCAGCGTTTAACGCGGACTTCGACGGAGACCAAATGGCGGTACACGTACCACTTTCAGATGAAGCTCAGGCTGAAGCTCGAGAGATTATGGCTGCAGATAAAAACATTCTTAAGCCAGGTTCAGGTGATCCAACCGTATCAGCAAAAATGCTTGATATTGTGCTCGGTGCATACTGGATGACAAAAGAGATGACTGGTGAAAAGGGTGAGGGTATGGTGTTCCAAAGTCCAAACAGTGCGATTACTGCATATGACTTTGGTGCTGTATCATTCCGAGCAAAAATCAAAGTACTCCCAACTGATAAAGAAAAATACGCACAGTTTGATGGAAAAGTTTTTGAAACAACTGTCGGAAGACTTTTGTTCAACAGTGTGTTACCTAAAGACTATCCGTTCGTAAACGGCGAAATGGTACAAAAGAAAATCACTGCATTGATCGATGACCTTATTGAAAAATATGGTATTGAAAACGTGCCTGCGATTATCGATAAGATTAAGAAATTCGGTTTCAAATATGCAACACATTCTGGTGTGACATGGGGAATCGATGACGTGGTGATTCCTGCAGGTAAACAAGCGATTGTTGACGCAGCTCAGTCTGAAATCGATACAATGATGGAGCATTTCAATGATGGTCTTATTTCAAAAGAAGAACGTTTGAGAAAAGCGACAGAAGTATGGCATAAAGCAAAAGATGATGTAGGAAAGCTCATTCCAGGATCAACTCCTGCACATGGATCAGTGTCTGATATGGTGCTTTCGGGAGCGCGAGGTTCTTGGGGTAACATCACACAGATGGCAGGTATGAAAGGTTTGATCACAAACACTTCAGGAGAAACTATTGAATTCCCAATTAAGTCATGTATGAAAGAGGGACTTACACCGATTGAATACTTTACGACTACTCACGGATCTCGAAAAGGTTTGACTGACACAGCGTTGAACACTGCAAAAGCAGGATACCTTACTCGAAAACTTTTCGTTGTGGCACAAGATATTGTGGTAACTGAAGAAGACTGTGGTACTACAGAAGGTATTGTGATGGGAGAAGAATCAGGTGCAATCGATCTTTCACTCGCAAAACATATTAAAGGACGCTTTACTGCAAAAGATGTTGTTGGTCCAGATGGAAAAGTATTGTTCCCACAGAATCATCTTATTTCAAAGAAAGATGCGACTATGCTCGAACAACTCGGTGTAAAAAATGTAACAGTACGATCACCACTCGCATGTAAAACACTCGATGGTGTATGTGTGAAATGTTACGGAACTGATCTTGGTAAAAACAAAGTTGTTGAGATTGGTGAAGCAGTAGGAACTGTGGCAGGACAGGCGATTGGAGAGCCAGGAACACAGCTTACAATGCGTACATTCCACTCAGGAGGTACTGCATCAGTTGGTGGAGATATTACCTCAGGTCTTCCACGTGTTGAAGAAATCTTTGAGAAACGACAACCGAAAAACCCAGCAATTGTTTCAACTGTTGGAGGTATCGTGTCAGATGTCAAGATGAACAACAAAGAAAAGACTATTACAATCACTCCAGATCTCGAATACAAAACTAAATTGAAAGGTGAAGTTGAGTATTCTGTAAGTTTGAACCGAATGATTTTGGTGAAGGTTGGTGAACGAGTAGAAAAAGGAGACATTCTTACTGATGGTTCTGCAAACATCGATGAACTTTTCCGATATGCAGGAAAAGACAAGACTGTAAACTACATTATTTCTGAAATCAATAAACCATACGATCTTCAAGGTGCAGCGGTATCTCGAAAACATATTGAACTTATCGTTCGACAAATGTTTGCACGAAAACGAGTAAAAGATGCAGGAGACACTATCTTTACACGAGGTGATTTGGTAGACAATGCATTCTTGGCTCAAGAAAACATGCGCATGAAAGCTGAAGGCAAAGCAGAAGCAAAAGCTGATTCAGTGGTAATGGGTATTTCAGATGTTTCGCTTTCTCGTAAGAGTTTCTTGTCAGCAGCGTCATTCCAGCACACAACTCGTATCCTGATTACAAGTGCAATCAAAGGCACAACATATAAGCTTGATGGTCTTATGGAAAACGTGATTATTGGTAAGTTGATTCCTGCAGGTACAGGATTTAAGGGAAGTAAGAAAGCTCAGATCATACAAGATGTACGTGATGCACGAGATGCAGAGAGAGGATACGTGAGGGAATAACCTTAGTCCATCAAGTCCATCATGTCAAAAGTCCATCAAGTCGAGAATTTGTACCTGACTTTAAGGACTTTACAGACTTTAAGGACTTTTAACTAAATTATGAGTTCATCCGTCGATCAAACTCGAAAAAGCAGGAAGTAATTTCAAAGGACGGTGTCCGTTCCATAACGAAAAAACTCCCTCTTTTTTCGTATCAACTGATCGAGATTCATATTACTGTTTTGGATGTCATGCAAAAGGAGATATTTTTACGTTTGTGCAAGAGTTTGAAGGGCTTGATTTTGTCGGGGCACTCAAAGTGCTTGCTGAACGAGCAGGAGTAACACTCGAATCTATTGTTCCGCAATCAAAAACAGAAAAAGATGAAATGTATCAAGCGCTTGAGCTTGCAACATTTTATTTTGAAAAAAATCTCTCAGTAGAAAAGGTTCCTCGAGACTATCTAGTGCATCGAGGTATTCACGAAGACACGGTATCTTCGTGGAAGCTTGGGTATACATATCCAGAATGGAGAGGGTTGTATGATTTTCTCCTTTCAAAAAAAGTCAGCCATGTTGTTATGGAAAAAGTTGGGCTCGTGAAGAAAAAAGAAGGTACCACGGATAGTTTCTATGATACATTTCGTGGACGTATCATTTTTCCTATCTCTGATTCTTCAGGGAGAATTGTTGGTTTTTCAGGACGTATACTTGTTGATGATGGAAAGTCTCCAAAATATTTAAACTCTCCAGAAACAGAGCTCTTCAATAAATCAGAAATACTCTACGGACTCCATAAAGCAAAACATGCAATTCGTGAACGAGACTATTCTATTCTTGTAGAAGGTCAAATGGATCTGGTTATGCTTCATCAAGCTGGGTTTACCAACACAGTTGCATCTTCTGGGACAGCATTGACTGCAGAGCATCTCACTCGACTCAATAGACTTTCTCATCGGGTGATTATGGCGTTTGATGGCGATGCTGCAGGTATTAATGCAGTGTCACGCGCATCGAAAATTGCACTCGGGCTTGGTATGGAAGTGAAAGTGGCAACGATGCCTGAAGGTAAGGACCCTGCTGATCTGGCAAAAGATGCTCCTGAAATACTTTCGCACAGTATCAAGGATGCAACACATGTGATCTTCTTTGTACTTGATCAGTTACTTCATACAGTAACTGATCGGCAAATCATTGCGCGAAAAGTTGTATCAGATGTATTACCTTTTGTGAGCTTTATTAAAAGCTCATCAGAGCAGGCACATTTTATTTCTGAAATATCTGCACGTACCCGAATCAAAGAAGAGGCACTGTGGAATGATTTACGACAAGTAACATTGGCTTCTTCAGGTGCTGTGCGTCCGCATGAAATAAAAGAAAAAAAAGAACAAACAGATAGACGGTTCATTGTTGCGCGAAAGATAATCGGTATTATGGAGTGGCAAAAACATGCTGCGGAAAAACAAATTTCTTTCGAAGATATTCATACTGCACTTGTCCGAATTTTAGGTCCCGATAATGATGTGTTTCGTGAACGGGTTGAAAAAGACCTTGAGGCATTGCTCTTTGAGACGGAAAGCTATTATAATAACCGTACAACACTTGCTTCTGATGTTGAAGACCTACTACTTACACTAGAAGAAGAAGATTTAAAAAGTAAACTGATTGCCTCCATGGCGGCACTTCATACTGCAGAGAGTCTGCATGACACAGAAAAATCTCTTTCTCTTTTACAAGAATGTCAAAGTATTTCAAAACGAATCAACGAAATAAAACAAACCCATGAAAAAAAATAAAAAAACAAAGACAAGTCAAAAGTCCGTAAAGTCAAAAGTTCATAAGGTCAAAAAAGCTAAACCTGCACCTAAAAAGAAAGTAGTTAAGAAGTCAACAAAGGTTGCATTGCCAAAAGGTAAAACAAAAAAGAAAGCAAAACCGGTAGCTGCAATGCGAGCGTTTAAAGATGATGCAGGTAAAAAAGTAAGTAAGGTGGACAAGATGGAGCAGGCAGTACAACGCTTACTTGCAAAAGGTAAGGAGCGTGGTTTCGTGACGTATGATTTTATTTTGAAAGAGTTTCCAACTATTGAAGACGATATTATTTTTCTTGAAGATTTGTATGAGCGTCTGCAGACGTCGGGTATTGATGTACTTGAAGGAGGCGGGTTATTGCAGAACCCAGCGGAAGATCCAGAACTCATGGGTAAAAAATATGGATACAATGGAAAGTCAGATGCATCATATGACTCTATTCAGATGTATTTGAAAGAGATCGGTCAGTATCCGCTCATCTCAGGTTCAATGGAAAAAGAGCTTGCAAAGCGAATTGAAGCAGGGGATATTGAAGCAAAAAACTTGCTTGCGCGTGCAAACTTGCGACTCGTAGTATCTATCGCAAAGAAATATGTTGGACGATCTGCAGACCTTACACTCCTTGATCTCATCCAAGAAGGAAACCTCGGTCTCTTTAAAGCCGTGGATAAGTTTGATTGGACAAAAGGATACAAGTTTTCTACCTATGCAACATGGTGGATTCGTCAGGCTATTACTCGTGCGCTTGCTGATCAGTCTCGAACAATCCGTGTGCCTGTACACATGGTGGAAACAATCGCAAAATATAAACAAGTGGTACGACGACTTTCACAAGATTTGGGGCGAGATCCATTGCCAGAAGAAATTGCTACAGAAATGAATCTTGATGTTGATAAAATTTATACAATTGAAAAAATTGACCAAAGTACTGTCTCTCTCGAGGCGCCGATTGGTGAAGAAGATGATGGTAAATCAAAACTCGGAGATTTCCTTGCAGATGATAAGATCCTTTCTCCAGACCAAGAATCAGCTCGACGAATCGTTGGTGATCAGGTACGAGAAATTTTGAATGACTTGCCAGAAAAAGAGCGACGTATTCTCGAAATGCGACATGGACTTCTTGATGGGGTAACTCATACACTCGAAGAAGTAGGAAAAGAATTTGGAGTGACTCGAGAACGTATTCGACAGATTGAGGCAAAGGCACACGAAAAGATACGACAGCATGACAAAATTAATCGCCTTAGAAATTACTACTAGATTTCTTTTAAACTTTCGCTTTTAAAGAGCAATCTATCTAGCCCTGGTGGGCTAGCGAACTTCTCGGAAATCAAGAAAACAATACACGGGATACCGTGTTTGTTTTCTAATTTCCTGCGAAAGGCTCTTTAAAAGCGAAAGTCTAACGAAATCTTTCTGAGGTAATGTTAAAAAACAAAAAGACCACAATGGTCTTTTTGTTTTGGTTTTTGGTGTGATACAGTAGTGAGTGGAGGTGATGGCGCTTAATGTCAGGTACTATTGTGGTAGAGACGTTGAAGCTTCCTGAAGTTGGTACTGTGTTCCCGAGAGATCTGATCGAACCTCTCAAACTCATTGTTATGAAAGAGTGTGGAGGACGTCCACCGGAAGAAAAAAAAGTGAATGTTTTATACAATGAAGCGCATTTTGAATTCCGGGTACGACATGAAGGTCTTGATGATTTTTATCTTGAGCCTGTTGGTCCACATACAGTTTCTAGTATTCTTATCGTGCTTGAAACGGAGGAGGGTTCCTGAAAAGGTACCCTTCTGTTTTTATATACGAAAAAGCTCCACATCGAGAAGCAATGTTTTGCTTTTTCGGTGTGGAAGCTGTTCTTCCTAGAGCAGATTGAATCTCTTCATCAGATCGATTTGTCGATCGTTCTGATACTTTCGCCCAGCAAGGAACACTGCAGCGACGATGTGTTCCAGAGCTTTTGTTGTTTGAGTATTCGAGATTGAGTGCTCGAGTTTTTGTAGGGCTTCGGCGGTGTCACCGGCAGACGGAGTCCCAATGAGTATCTGTGTTCCGTGAACTTCTCCTTTTGGTTTCTGGACCGTGGACGTCTCGGAATTACTGAGGTTCTCGTCCTTAGTCATCACTATGTTGACTTCGGGTACTCGAGTTTCAGGGATATAAATTTGAATTGTCATCGATATTACCTGTTATATTTTTAGCATACTTTATTAGATTATGTCAATATCTTTGAAAACTTCGATAGGTGGTATTCTTAAGGGATGAAATTTGAAGAACGTTATAAAAAACTCAACGGAGAGCAAAAGAAAGCAGTAGATACTATTGAGGGTCCGGTACTTGTAGTGGCGGGACCAGGGTCTGGGAAAACAGAGATTCTTTCAATGCGTGTTGCCAACATCCTCAAGGAAACCGACACAGCTCCCGGATCTATCCTTTGTCTTACTTTTACTGACTCAGCATCACTCAATATGCGGGAGCGTCTGGCAGGACTTATTGGTACACAAGCGTATCGTGTCGGTATTTATACTTTTCACAGCTTTTGTACGGAGGTGATCGGACGATATCCAGAATACTTTTTTGGACATGCGGACTTCCACCCTGCAGATGAAGTAACTCGTCGAGAGATTCTTCATACGCTTTTTACAGAAATGTCATACGACAATCCATTGCGCTCAGAGCACCCAGAGCAAGGCTTCGTCTTTTTACAAGGAGCTCTTTCTGCTTTTTCTGATTTGAAGCGAGCAGGTCTTACACCTAAAGAATTCCAGGCAATCATTGCTCACAACGAAGTGGTGATGAAAGAAATCAACATACTACTTACTAAGTATGTACCTACAACTATTTCAAAAAAGCAGATTGAACGGTTTAATGATTTAGTTCTTGAAATTAAAACACTTACAATACCAAAAGCTCCATTTGAACACGTGCACTCATATCTCCACACATGTGTATATGGTCTGGAAACAGCACTTGCTGAAGTGATTGAAACAGACTCATCTACACCGCTCTCTGAATGGAAACGAAAAGAGATTGAAAAAACTGAAGACGGTTTTGTTCTCAAGGATTTCACGCGAGTGGAACGCATGAAAGCACTGGGGAGTCTTTATGAGAGTTATCAGAAGGCACTGTTTGATGCAGGGTACTTTGATTTTGACGACATGATACTTGAGGTAGTCAAAGCACTTGAGACCAATGAAGCGCTTCGACAAATGCTCGAAGAGCGCTTTCAGTATATTCTTGTGGATGAGTTTCAAGACACCAATGATGCGCAAATGAGACTTCTCTACACACTTACTTCTTCAGAGGTTCATGAAGGACGTCCAAATATTATGGCAGTAGGAGATGATGATCAGTCGATCTATCGTTTTCAAGGTGCAGAGGTTGCCAACATGCTTTCTTTTGCTACACGGTTTAAAAACCCTACACTGGTATCACTCTCAAAAAACTATCGTTCGACAAAAGATATTTTGGATATTTCAGAATCAGTGATTACACAAGGTACTCAATCCTTACGTACACTTCTTCCTCAGATTGAAAAGAAAATCGTAGCTGCGAATACAAGCCTACCGAAAGGTCAGGTGCATTTTAAGACATGTCACACTGCACTCGCTGAATACGACTATATCGGGCAAGAAATTAAAAAACTTCACGAAAAGGGAATAGCATATAAAGATATTGCAGTGATTAGTCGTAAGCATGAGGCATTGCGAGAGTTGGTGCCGCACCTTCATGCATATGATGTTCCTGTGAAATATGAAAAACGACAAAATGTATTCGAAGATACTATCGTAAGAGAGCTTATTACGGTATTGAGATTTATCGAATCTGTATCGCGTACGTCAGGTACGACAAGAGAGGATCTGCTTCCAGAGATTTTATCATTTCCGTTTTGGGGTCTTTCACGTGAAGATGTGTGGGGTATTTCACTTGCGGCTCAAAAAAATCATCTTTCGTGGCTTGAGATAATGAAGTCTCATGAAAAAAAAGATATTTCTAGTATTGCTGATTTTCTGATTGCATGCGGAGTTGAAGCTCCGGGGCTTCCTGTAGAGCGTATTATTGATCGAGTAATCGGAGGGGAGGTTACGGAAGTAGCTGATTTCGAATACGAAGATGAACATGAGGTAGTAAAGCAATCTGAAGGGTTCGAGAGTCCGTTGCGTGCATATTATTTTGGCGGAGAAAGTTTTGCAACTCATAAAGCACAGTATATAAACTTTCTTTCTGCACTCAAGGTTTTCATAGGAGCACTGCGTGAATACAAAAGTGGAGGAGTGGTCTCACTTTCTGATGCGATCCGGTTTATTGATGTGCATGAGAAAGCAGGTATTGAACTTCTTGACCAAAGTCCGTATATAGAGAGCGATGATGCGGTGACACTCCTTACCTCGCACAAAGCAAAAGGACTTGAGTTTCCAGTGGTGTTCGTAATGACACTCACTCATGATATGTGGTCAGGTCGAGGTATACCAGATAAGTTACCTTTTCCAAAAAATATTAATGCACGCCCGAGTTCGGATAGTATTGATGATAAGCTTCGGCTTTTGTATGTAGCACTCACTCGTGCACAACACACGCTTTATATCACTCACTACACTGAAGCTTCATCGGGTAAAAAAGTGCTACTCTCAGAGTTTATAAATATTCACGCTGATAAGTTTGTGGTGCATGATACACACGATACAGTTAAACTTCTCGAACGCTCTGGTAGAGCAGATCAGACTGGTTATACATCCGATGAGAAATCTGTTTTGTTTGATCTCGTGAAAGATTATCAGATGCCAGTAACACATCTCAATAATTTTCTCAATATTACTAAAGGTGGTCCACATTTGTTTTTAGAACAAAATCTACTTCGGTTTCCTCAGGCAAAAACAGTTGCGAGTGTGTATGGTACAGCACTCCATGCAGCTCTCGAGTATATCTACACCTATATGAAACGAGAAGGTATCCTTCCTGAACTCTCAAGTATTATCGCCAAAGCAACACAAGAAATCATTGCGGGTCGTTTGAGCCCAGTAGATACTCGAGTGCAGATAGAGCGAGCAGAAAAAGCACTGACATTATATGTAAAAAGTCATGGGAAAGATATCGACCCTTCTGATCTTATTGAAACTAATTTCAAAAACCAAGGAGTGGTAGTGGGTGATGCGCGGCTTACCGGAAAAATAGACAAGATGCATATCAAAGGAAACACAGTTATTGTATCTGACTGGAAGACAGGTAAAGCAAAAGATTCATGGGAGGTAACTGGTGATGAAAAAATACAGCTCCATGCATATGCGAGACAACTCTTGTTCTATAAACTTCTCGTAGAAGGTTCAACAGATTTTAATTCGTATGTGGTTGAGGAGGGAAGACTTGAATTTCTCGAGCCAATGAAAAATACTTTTGTAACATTGCCGCTTGAAATAAATGGAGATGAGGTGGTGAGACTCCGAAAACTCATCGAAGTAGTCTATCGTAAAATAATCAACCTTGATTTCCCAGATGTATCAACATATTCACTGGATATGAAAGGGTGTATGGAGTTTGAAGATGATTTGTTGAGTGGGAAAGTGTAGTGTGCTACTCTTGAGCAAGAAGGAGTTGCTTGTGAACATACGATTGGTTCTGTTGGCTGTCTGTGTAGCCATGCACGGATTTTCGAGTGGGGTATTTATACCCCAGCTCATTCATCACACAAAAATCAATCGCCCTTTTTCTGAAAAGGTGCCTGAAGATTTTGTACTCGGAGTCGTTGTCGGAGACAAGGGTGAAGTAAACAGTATTAGAGTGAAGGGTTGTCTAGACAAAACAGGTACGTATGGTTGGGATGATTGTCCGAGTAGTGAACAAAATGATGTATGGCTCCAGGTGATTCAGAAAGAAGTAAAAAAACACTGGAAATATACTCCAAAGATAAAGTACGCTACGTACTACATAA
>CAZVIO010000001.1:9985-17344 GCA_964627615.1 uncultured Candidatus Saccharibacteria bacterium | reverse complement strand
GAGAAGGTAAGGGGGTTTTTCTATATTAGTACCAGAAATAGCTTTGTTTAAAGCCGTTTTTTTGGTTGTTGTTTTTCCTTATACAAAAAAGCTTGACAATATTTTGATGTATGCTATAGTGTATGAGTTGGGGACCGGGACTACGTCCAGCTCTACTGACTAGGAGAAATCCGATGTATGCCGCCTAAGCAGGATAAAAAATGGGCTAGAAAGTAGTGGACTGCAGAACACCACAATCGAAAGGGAAAATTGTTCCTCAAGTGAGGACAAGAAGTACTGAAGACAGTTTTGGCGAGTGTACACTCGCCAGTAGTAGCCGGCCCCGCGCCAGGCGTTTCACCCCGACCTTATTTTGGGAAGGGGGGTACGGCCACTTCTGGGCGCCGGTTTTCACCTTCGGTTCCTAACCGAAGGCGCATTCCCCACGCGGTGGGGTTGGCGGTAGCGGCGGGGCTGGTGTAGCAATACACTCAGCCCACCCCCCACAGCCAAATTGTTCTGTAAAAAATGCTTGCTGGCTCAGTCTGCGGATTTTTGCAGGCTGAGCATGTAGTGTGAAGAGAGAATACCTCCTTCACACCCAAGAATGGCCGTCTCCTTTAGGAAGCGGCCACCTTTTTTATACAAAAATCCCCCGAGGTTTAGCCTTGGGGGATTTCTATTTAATTACTTTACTTATTTCAACAAAAGGTCAAGTGTTCCCTTAAGACTATCGTATGGTTGAGCGCCATTGATTGGAACTTTTGCGCCATCTTTCTTTGTAATAATAAGACTGTATGGAGTTCCTTTTGCGCCTGCTTTGAGTGCATCCTGATAATCCGCCTCTACTTTTGCTGTAAATTTACCAGTTGAAAGGCATGTATTGAATGCATCTACATCAAGACCTACTTCTTTTGCGATAACAGAAAGTTGTTTTGGATCAAGTCCGTTATTTGAAGGTGTTTTTTCGTAGAGTGTATTTGTAAATGCCCAGAATTTGTCATTACCACCTTGATCTGCTGCACATTCTGTCGCTTCAGCCTCTTTTCGTGCTTTTGAATGAAGTTGGTCGATAGGGAAATGTCGGTATACCCATGCAACTTTTCCATCCTTACCATATGTATCCATAACTCGTTTCATTGTGCTGTGGAATTGTTTACAGAATGGACACTCGGTATCTGAGTATTCAACAATTACTAAATCTGCATCAGGATTTCCAAGTATATGATCCGATGCATCGACAGGACGCATCCCTTCAGCTGAAACAGTGTCAGGAAGAGTTACAACAGGCTTTGCTGTTTTTGTTTGAGAAAGGTAAAGTGCACCAGCAATCAGTGCACCAGCAATTACGATAGCGAGTGGAACTGAAAATTTTTGTAACGTAGTCTGTGTTTCCATGAGTAAAAAAATTAATGAATAAGTGGTACAATTATATATGATGACATACATACACGCAATCATTCTCGGAGCGGTTCAAGGTCTCACCGAATTTTTACCCATCTCTTCATCGGGACATCTACTGCTTGTACGTGATGTGTTGCACTTGCCACTTATCGGTACATTGACGTTTGATGCGGTACTTCAGTGCGCTACGGTACTTGCGGTTGTGTTATATTTTGCAAAAGATTTATGGAGTATTGCGAGTGCTTCTGTGAGATATGTGGTAGGTAAAGAAGTATCTCTTAAAGAAAAAATATATATTTGGGCGATTATTCTTGGTACTGTTCCTGCAATTATTTTTGGACTTTTGCTTGAGTCTACAATGGATAGTGTGTTTAGGAATACACAACTTGTTGCCTTCGCACTTTTAGCAGGAAGCACCTTGATGTGGTATGCACAGAAAAAGTCACAAGTAGACAGTGGGCAGTCGATAGAGGGTGCAATGACTCTTACTGTAAAGAAGGGGATTGTAATCGGTTTCTTTCAAAGCCTTGCTTTAGTACCAGGGATTTCTCGTTCAGGAGCCACTATCTCTGGCGGGCTCCTCGCAGGGCTTTCTCGGGATGAAGCCACCCGTTTTAGCTTTCTTTTATCAGTACCTATCTTGGTCGGATCAGGACTCAAAAAGCTCTTGGAGGTCGATTTTACGGCTTCAGGGGCTGTTTACGGGCCACTTTTTGCTGGGTCCCTGGTGTCATTTGTGGTGGGTTTTCTCGCGATTCACTATTTCATCAAATACCTCAAAACCCACACCCTCTCTGTATTCATCTGGTACCGGATCGTCCTTGCTATTGTAATTTTTATGTTTTTGTAGTATAATATAAGTAGAGGTGCTTAGTATGTGTCAAAATAAAAATTATAGCTCCTTGCTCGATGCTATAGTTTTTAATATGGTTATAGGGTTCATCTCCTTCCTTGCTTGGGTTATCCGGTTTTTGTATCAAGTGAAAGGAGTGAGGAAAAAACGTTTAACCTTCATATGACAAAAAAAGGTTGTAGTTCGGCTGTGTGGAAGATCCGCACGCCGGATTTTTCATATCTAAATATTTGAAAACTAGGCGATAAGTTATCTCGGATGTTCAGATTTGAGGCAAGGTCGCGCAAAAAACCAAAAAAGAATCGGAGGCGTACGTACTGGTACGGTGAGAATTTTTTTAGGTTTTTTGCGATGAGATTGTCCAAATGTGGACATCCCACTATTAGCATCAGAATAAAGACTGGGTTTTTATTTCTTCAACGGGCTCCCAATGCTTCGTATCAAGTTTTATTTCTTTATTAAACGGACCTTCTTTAAATAACAGTTTTTTGTTTTTGAGTGCAAACTCGTACACGTCTTTGGTAATCTTCACATCATCAAGACAATATTTTCGTATCTTTTCGATTTCACCAGTTCGCCACCATGCTACAGCCTCAAGTCCGTTTCCACTTTTATGTACCCCAAATGTACCTTCGGCAACTTGATCAAGCTTCATACGTCTACCATATGCATTGCGGATTTCTTTGAGAATATCGAGACTACGAATTTTAGACAAATCACCTCTGCCTCTGAAGTATTTATTGAGCAATGGTATATCAAAATGATCACCGTTATATGTGATGAGCATATCTGCTTTTTCAAATAACGGCCACATACTTTCAAATTCTTCTTGAAGATAAGAGCTGTACTCACCACTCTCGTAGTCATACACACCCACAAGTGAAATATCCAAATCAGCGGGGTTTTGTGACCCTACGTCACTAAAAATATTTCGTGTTTCAATATCAAAAACAATTTTTCTCATACGGCGTAGTTCTTGGTATTTATCGAGTTAGTTTCTCAATAATACCTGCAATATCGAGTTTACTTTCGGTACCTGTTGCAAGTTCTTTGAGAGTGTATTGTTTTGATGATACTTCATCTTCACCAATAACAATAATATAAGGTATATGTTGTTTTGTTGCGTATCGTATTTGATCACCAATTTTTTTATTCGATATATCGATTGAGATATTAATCTGTGCTTTTCTGAGTGTCGATGCGACTTCATATGCTGCTGGTTTTTGAAGTGTGGTGAGAGTACAAATATGGAGCTGAGCAGGTGATGTATATGTAGGTAGTAGGTTGTGTACTTCGAGAAAGTCTCGTGCTCCAACATCTCCCATACCGAAACCAACCGCAGGAATTTTTCGTGCCCCAAAGATGTCGAGTAAATCATCGTATCTCCCTCCTCCAAATAACGAACGGTTATTTTGAGGACTTGTGTCAAACACTTCAAACACAATACCTGTGTAATAATCGAAACCACGCATGAGTGTCGGTGAAAATTCTACATTAGTGATACCTTGGGTAGCGAGTTGCTCAATCAACTCAACGATTTCTTGTGCAGAAGCATTGTCTGCACCGAGGTATGCGAGGAGACGTTCATTTGATGAAAGTACATGTTCAAACTCACGAGCTTTCTCAGGAGTAATACAGTCAGCAAGAGCTTGAGAAAAACTTTCTGTTGAGATTTTATCTTTTTTATCAATCAGCTTGCTTGTTTTGTACCGTTCATCATCATTGAGATTGAAACTATCATACAATGCATTTATTAATTTTCTGTTGTTGATTTTAATAGTAAATGCATCATCATCTGCTCCAAAATTTTTTAGAATTGCATATGCAATAGAAATCACCTCAGCATCAGCTTCGGTTGTTTCTACTCCAAACAGATCAACATTGAATACCATCGGAGAGGAAATGTAAGTTCGCGTTCTCGTGCAGCAATCATACGGGCGATTGTTGGAGTCATTTCAGGGCGAAGAGTAACTTCTCGTCCTCCACGGTCAGTAAAAGTATAAGTTTGTTCATTGACGATTTCTTCACCAGACTTTGCTTTGTAGAGTTCTGCTGATTCAAGCACTGATGCGTCATATTCAATATATCCAAAACGTTCCACACTTTCTCGGAGTTTTTTGAAAATATAGTTCTGCACAAATTTGTCTTCTGGGTAGAAATCTCGGACGCCTTTGTAGCTTTCTGTTGATAGTTTCATACAGATAGTCTACCAGACTTTTTAGATAAAATGAAAATCCCCTCACCGCGTCGAGCGCGGCAAGGGGATTGGGCAGGTTTGTCAGGTTTCCACTTTCCCTCTAGGCTAGGCTTAGCCTCCTGGCTTATTATAACATAAAGGATATCAGTCTCCTTTTTTTGGCGACACATGTGGGGTTAGTCTACCGACAGGAATTCCACCCATCTAAATTACGAGTCTAGTCCACGTAGGAACTACTTAGCTTACGCCAAGCGACTCTCATCTGGATTACAAAATAGCACACCTCGATTTTTTTGTCAAGCACTTTTAATTAAGTTTTTTTGATGCTTAAAAAATGGCTTAAACAATGTATAATAGGTGTAATGTCCGTAATTACTATCTACAAAAAAATCGGAGAAACGCCGCTTGAGGCACTGACTCGACTTCGACAGAGTATTCCTGAATACAAAGATGAGACGCTGTCATATGCAGGACGGCTCGACCCAATGGCTGCAGGTGTGATGCTGGTCCTTTCTGGTGATGCGAACAAAGAGCGGGAAAAATATCTGAATTTAGAAAAAGATTATTTTTCTGAAATACTGTTTGGTATTGGTACTGATACATATGACACACTTGGTTTGATCACCAATGTGTCAACAAATCATTTTGAAGTACAGGATTTTGAAATACAACTTAAGGAGAAGGTGGAAGAAATAAAGGGAACATTTAGTCAGAAGTATCCAGAATATTCTTCAAAACCTGTCGATGGTACTCCACTTTTTATGCATGCGAGAGCAGGTAAGAGAGTATCTGTGCCAAGTCATGATGTAACAGTGTTTGGATCAGAATTAAAGTCTGTAAAAGTAATCGACCGAGTCGAACTTCTTTCTCGTATTGAACATCAAATTTCATTAGTAAAAGGTGATTTTCGTCAGGCAGAAATAATCACTATGTGGAAAGAAAAACTAGAGCAGTCGGAAATAAAAGAATTTGTAGTCGCAGAAGTCGATCTTTCTGTTTCTTCTGGTTTTTATGTGCGACAGTATGCCCACGACCTTGGACTTTCTCTTGGTGTGCCTGCGTGTGCATTGTCTATTTTGAGGACACGTGTAGGGGAATGGTCTGTGGGTGATTGTGTACTGTAATACTTGCTTTTTTATGTAGGAGTGGTTAAATGGTATGTAGTAGTACATTCCACTTTCCTGAAGGGAAGAAGATGACACCCACGATGCAGATGGCCGCTTCTCAGGCGGCGATTCATGTGTCCGTAACTGATGATATTCGTCAGCGCGAGACGCATTTTAATTTCGGCCCGGAGCAGACTCCTCAATCGAGGAAGAGTCGGCATCCGAAGAAGTTCCGTCGGTGGTACAACAAGTCCACACAACGGCGTGGTCGGCGTGGTTCGTCTTTCAATTGCCGTCGCTGATATGCGACAAAAAGCTTGGGTGCATACGTGCACCCAAGCTTTTATTTTTCACAGCTTCATAAGGTATTCACTTGCTTTGTTTTACAAAAATGGTTAAATGATATTAGTTGGTTATTTTACCCGAAAGGCGTGACAATGACTCGTTCTGTTAAAAATGCCAGGCGACAGCTCGGCATGTACTTGCGTAATCTACGCGAAAAAGCAAAAGTTGCTCCGACCGTCTTGGCAGAAAAGTGCCAGGTCGGATGGAACACAATCAATCGACTGGAGCGAGGGGTTGGGTCTTTTACCCAGAGTCTCGTCACTCGATTCATTGAGGGATTGGGAATCAGTTTCTCCGAAGTGTGTCTCGATATCAATCGGTACTTTGAGATGATTTTCCCTTCCAAGGTACGAGGCCCTGGTTTCCGCGACGTACTTGCGTAGTTCACTGTATCCGCCAAAAAGGCGGTCACCTTGTTGGTGATCGCCTTTTCTTTTATATATTACCCTTTGTATTGCTTCTTTCGAAGTCGTGTTGACTGTGGAGTAATTTCAATATATTCATCTGCTTGCATGATTTCCATTGCTCGTTCGATATCGAGCTTATATGCAGGAGCAAGATACACTGTACCGTCAGAACCAGATGCTCGCATGTTAGTGAGCTGTTTTCCTTTGGTTGGGTTTACAAACAAGTCTTCACCCTTTGATGAGTTTCCGATTACTTGTCCTTCGTATACTTCATCTCCAGGTTCTACATAGAGCACTCCTCGCTGCTGAAGGTTGTCGAGTGCAAAGGCAAGACATTTTCCTTTCATCATTGAAACCATCGCACCGAGATGAGTTTTCTGAATTTCTCCAACATATGCTTGGAAGTTGATGAATCGAGATGAAAGAATGCCGAGACCTTTTGTATCAATCACAAATTGTCCACGGTATCCAAGGAGTCCTCGAGTCGGTGCTTCAAAGATGAGTCTCTGGTTTCCGTCACCTTGTCGTACGTTCATAAGTGTCGCTCGACGAGCAGAAAGTTTAGCGATTACTGTACTTGCAAACTCATCGGGTACATCGATCACCACCTCTTCAAATGGTTCGCTTTGTACACCATCGATATCTTTGATCAATGCTTGAGGTTGAGATACTTGGAGCTCGTAACCTTCACGTCGCATATTTTCCAAAAGTACTGCAATGTGGAGCTCGCCTCGTCCAAATACATTCATTTTGTCGCCAGTGAAATCTACTTTGAGCCCCACGTTAACCTCAAGTTCTTTTTCAAGTCGTTCTCGAATCTGTCGTGAAGTAACAAATTTTCCTTCGCGTCCTGCAAATGGTGAGTCGTTTACCAAAAATTCTAGCGAGATAGTTGGTTCATCGATGTTGATAGAAGGGAGGGGTTCAGCATGCTGATCTGTAGAAACAGTATCACCAATATAAATTTCTGGAATACCAGCAATCATCACAATATCTCCTGAAGTTGCTTCTGCTTCTTCTTTCTTAGACATACCTTCAAAGGTATAGAGTTTTGTAAGTTTACCAGTG
>CAZVIO010000001.1:9067-9975 GCA_964627615.1 uncultured Candidatus Saccharibacteria bacterium | reverse complement strand
CGTTTGATTTCTTTATATATACTGTGTCATTTGCTTTGAGTGTACCCTGGTACATTCGACAAATAGCCATACGTCCGAGGAAGTTGTCGTATGCGAGGTTAAACACCTGAAGTTTTGCAGGACCTTCATCTTGAGTTGATGCAGGAGGGACGAGTTTGAGAATCGTATCAAGGAGAGGATTAAGGTTTGTTGCAGTGTCCGCAAGATTCATTTTTGCAATACCTTCACGACCAATAGCGTATACAGTAGTGAAGTCGAGCTGTTCATCGTTTGCACCGAGATCCATGAAGAGTTCAAGTACCATTTCGTGTACATCATCAGGACGAGCTGCAGGTTTGTCGATTTTATTGATCACTACGATTGGTTTGAGACCAAGCTCAAGAGATTTTTTCAATACGAAGCGAGTCTGAGGCATTGGACCTTCCTGAGCATCCACTACGAGAAGCACTGTATCGATAGAGCGCAACACACGTTCTACCTCAGAACCGAAGTCGGAGTGACCTGGTGTGTCTACGATATTGATCTTTGTATCTTTGTAAAAGAGGGAAGTGTTTTTTGCGTAAATAGTAATACCACGCTCTTTTTCAATTGTGTTTGAGTCCATCGATGCACCTTCTTCAGTCATGCCGTTTTGACGCAAAAGAGCGTCGGTAAGAGTGGTCTTACCGTGGTCTACGTGGGCAATGATCGCAATATTTCTAATCTCCATATATGTTACGTCAGGTCTTTTTGACCAATTTCATCTTCTAAAATTTAAAAATAATTTCACCTACACATATCAGGTAGGCTCAAATTCTTTGTAAATTTTATAAGCGACCTTGGTCAAAAATCCACTGACTTGTGAATTAACTATTAATTTACGAGTCTTTCCTAAAAGAGCCATAATTAAAGCATATTTTAGGGGAGTT
>CAZVIO010000001.1:2207-9057 GCA_964627615.1 uncultured Candidatus Saccharibacteria bacterium | reverse complement strand
GTCAAAAGGTTTGGTGGAGTACTTGACAATACAGGTAAATAGGTGTATATTATAACCTAGGAGGAAGCTAAGATGGCTTTCATGAAAGTGTTTTTGGGGACTATGATAGTCCTCGGGGTGGCGTACCTATACGCCCACGAGCCTGCCGTCAGACGGCAGGTCGAAGGTTTGATGCGGGGTGACACCCGCATCTCGATTGTCGAGAGTTCAGCCTCGGCAATAAAAAGGCTCATCAAATGAGCCGAAAGTTTCTGAGGGTCGTCCTGACCCTCTTCGTTCTTTCGGCAGTAGTCCACCTCGGGCTACTGTTGAATAAGAAGTATAACAGGCCAAAGCCGCTGGTGGTGACACCCGCGGTTTTTTGTATTTGCTCACGCCATAAAGTGTTGTACACTTAGTGTATGTTGGAATTTAACATTAAGGATGTTCCATTTTATCACCTCTCTGATCCGATTCCATTTTTCAATGGGACACTACCGCAAATTTCTCTTGCGTTTAATGGTGATTATGCAAAGCTTTTATTGCTTGTATTATTTCTCCTTTACTTTATTGGATACAGTATCATTTCAGGAATCGTGTTTTATCATTGGAATACCTACGGGATGAAAACACGTACGATACTGCTCGCCAAACTTCTCTTTACTGTTGTATCCTTGTTTTTCTTTGGATTACTTTTTGCATTAACACTTTCGTTATAAATACATATGGCAAATTACGCGACATTACATCTCGATACAGATGAACATATACTTCTCGAAGTCCGTCGACATTGGATTGTGTTTATTGGACATGTGATTTCGTTTATGTTTTTCTCGGTATTACCTCTCGTATTGTATTCTCTGGCACACATGTTTTCTTTTCCATTTATTGAGCTTATATCTGCAGGTCCAATCATAAGAATAATTGCACTGTTTTATCTTGTATGGTTATTATCGTTCTGGCTTTCATTTGTGATTACGTGGACCAAGTATTACCTCGATGTGTGGTATGTGACCGAAAAACGTATCATTGATATTGATCAGCAAAGAATTTTCCACCGTGAGGTTTCAAATCTTCGATTTGATAAAATTCAGGATGTGACTGTAGAAGTGAAAGGTTTTCTCGCTACCTGGCTTGATTTTGGAAATATTCGTGTGCAGACGGCTGCGGAAGATAGTAAGGATTTTTATATGACCTACGTGGCGTGTCCGGAAAATGTTCGCTCAACATAATGAAGTAGGGGATAACACTAGAAATAATGATTCTGGATTAAAGAATAAAGAATAATACACTTCATCTTATTCGTTAATCTTTGATCCTCACTTGTTTAGCAAGTGAGTTTAATCTTTAACCTCCATTTGCTGTTGTAAGTGTGTTTTTCTTTTTACATAACTAGTGTTAGAATACTCCCGTTGTTTAAAAATTAATATCTAACACAATGGCTAAAATTTCAAAAATAGTTGCACGAGAAATTATTGATTCACGCGGAAACCCAACAGTAGAGGTAGATCTCACTCTTTCTGATGGTTCTTTCGGCCGAGCTGCCGTACCTTCTGGTGCGTCGACAGGTAGTCATGAAGCAGTAGAGCTCCGAGATGGAGATAAGAAGCGATACGGTGGAAAGGGTGTACTCAAAGCAGTGGCAAATGTAAATGGTTCAATCCTCAAAGCGCTCAAAGGAAAAGAGTGGAATCAGAAAACACTCGACATGGCGATGATTGCTCTCGATGGAACAGAGAATAAAGGAAAGCTTGGAGCAAACGCAATCCTCGGTGTATCTCTTGCATTTGCAAAAGCACAGGCAGAGTCTCTCGGAAAGCCACTATGGAAGTATTTCAAAGATATTTCAAAGACAAAAGAAGTGCGACTTCCACTTCCAATGATGAACATCCTTAACGGTGGAGCTCATGCAGCAAACTCTACAGACCTCCAGGAATTTATGATCATGCCAGTGGGTGCAAAGTCTTTTGCTCAGGCGCTCCAGTGGGGTACAGAAGTATTTCATGAATTAAAGAAACTCTTGAAAGCAAAGAAGCTTTCAACAACAGTAGGTGATGAAGGTGGATACGCTCCAACATTGCCAACAAACGAAGCTGCAATTGAAATCATCCTCGAAGCGATCAAAAATGCGGGCTACGCTGCAGGAAAAGATATTGGTATTGCTATCGACGCAGCTGCAAGTGAATTCTACAAAGATGGTAAGTATCACCTTGCTTCAGAAGGTAAAGTGCTTTCTACAGAAGAAATGGTGGCGTTTTATGCAAACTGGGTTGCGAAATATCCAATCGTATCAATCGAAGATGGTCTTTCAGAAGATGATTGGGCAGGATACGCACTCATGACAAAAACTCTCGGAAAGAAAACTCAGATTGTGGGAGATGATTTGTTTGTAACAAACATCACACGCCTCAAGAAAGGTATTGATGAGAAATCTGGAAACTCAATCTTGATTAAACTCAATCAGATTGGAACAGTATCAGAAACAATCGACGCTATCACTATGGCTCGAAATGCGGGATATACATCTATCGTTTCACATCGATCAGGAGAGACAGAAGATACTACTATCGCAGACTTCGTAGTTGGTCTCGGTACTGGTCAGATCAAGACAGGATCACTTTGTCGATCAGAGCGAACAGCAAAATACAACCAACTTCTCCGAATCGAAGAATCTCACGGAAAGAAAGCGGTGTTTGCAGGGAAGAAGGCATTTACTGTCTAATTTAAGATTTGAAGTTTTGAAAAAGAAAATGCGCCCGCTCTAGAGCGGGTGCATTTTGGTTTGTGTCTATCGCAGATAGTTTCTTTTTGCTGTTTTTGCGAGCCATTTTGCCTGTTCCCGAGGTATTCCGTCTGCGATTGCTCGCTCGTATGTATCTCGTGCTCTCTTCTTGGCAAGTGCCTTGTCTGCTCGCTTAAATCGCCGTACAAGCATCCTTCCTAATCCCATTGTCTTTCCTTCCAGGTAAAAACATCCTCTGACATTCTATATAATCTTGAGAAAGAAATCAAAAAAATGTATAAATTCATATTTGAAATTAAAAAAGAGAACAGCGGCGGCACCTGGGTGCCGTCGCTGTTTTTGCTACATACGTTCTCTGAGATACGATAGTGTATCCATTTTTGCTTTCCTTGCCCTTCTCCAGGCTTTTTTTTGATCAACATCATTATCGTAGATGTAACGGGAAGATAGATATGCCAATGCTTCCTTGACCCCGTCCATACTTGCTTCGTTTTTTATTCTCCGAAGCTTTGCACGCACCGCTTTTGTCACAACCAGCTCCTTATTTAGAACAAATTTCTCATTCAAACTACCGTATGACTTCATGTGTGTCAATATTACATTTTTTTGATTTTTTGAGTTATAGTATGGGCATATGAAAACTCACAAACAAGTAGCACTTATTGTATTAGATGGTTGGGGATATCGAGAAGAAACCAAAGATAATGCAGTGGCGGCGGCCCATACACCAAACTTTAAAAAATATTGGGATATGTACCCGCATGCGCTTTTGCAAGCAAGTGGTCTCGCCGTGGGACTCCCTGAAGGTCAGATGGGAAACAGTGAGGTGGGACATATGACTATCGGTGCAGGAAAAGCACTCGACCAAGACCTCGTGCGTATTCAGAAAGCAATCGATACAGGAGAGTATGAAAACAATCCTGCATTTACTGCGCTCTTTCAGCATGTAAAAGATAACAACTCAGTACTTCATGCGCTCGGACTCGTATCAGATGGTGGGGTACACTCACACCAGGAGCACCTTTTTGCATTTCTGCGCGCAGCACACAAAGCAGGTATCAAGAAAGTGGCAATTCATGTATTTACAGATGGACGAGATACGGCACCACAAAGTGCAGGTGAATATATGAAGAAACTAGAGGCGGTGCTTGATGAAGTAGGAAATGCATTTGTTGCGTCTATTTCAGGACGTTTCTATGCGATGGATCGAGATAACAATTGGGATCGTTTGAAAAAAACCGAAGAAGCACTTTTTGAATGTAAGGGAAATGTGTGTACGATCAAACCATCGGCATATCTCGAAGATTTGTACAAACAAAATCTCGGAAACAAGAGTCTTGATGAACACATCGAGCCGATCGTCTGTACAGATCTCAATGGAGAAAACTGTGCAATCAAAGATAACGATGCAGTATTTTTCTTCAATTTCCGATCTGATCGTGCACGTATGCTTTCAGAAAAACTTATTGAAAAAGAAAGTACTCATAATATTTGTTTTGCTACACTTACGGAGTATAGTGCTGAGTTCAAATGTCTCGTAGCCTTTCCTCCGATTAAGATTGATACAACGCTTGCAAAAGAAGTGTCACAGGCAGGACTGACTCAGGCTCATATTGCGGAGACAGAAAAGTTTCCACATGCAACATACTTTTTGAATGGAGGTTTTGAAGGTAAATATCCTGGAGAAAAACATATTCTTCTTGATAGTCGTAAAGATGTGCAGACACATGACTTGGCTCCAAAAATGCGTGCAGAAGCTATTGCTGACAAGACGATTGAGCAGATCAATGTAGGTACGAATTTTATTTTCGTGAACTTTGCAAACCCTGATATGGTAGGACACACTGCAAATGTACCTGCGATTATTGAAGCGGTGGAAGAAGTCGATACTCAACTCGGGCGAGTGGTGGAAGCTATGAATGCGGTAGGGGGAGCTGTCTTTTTCACTGCAGATCATGGAAATGCAGAGGTGAATATTGATCCTATTACAGGAGAAAAACATACATCACATACTATCAACCCTGTCCCTGCAGTACTTACAGATACAGAGCTCAACATACATGACGGTACTCTTGCGGATATTGCACCAACTGTACTCACAATACTTGGGTTGACTGTGCCAGATTCGATGACGGGAAAAAGCCTTCTTTAAGATTACTAAACAAACTCATTGACATGAGTTTGTTTTCTTGTATTATATTTCGGGTACGTTAAAATTTGTTCTTTGGAGACTGGAAAGTGAAAGCTTTTTTTCTAAATGGTTTGCAGGGTGCCGGTAAAGGTGCTCAAGGTATGTTTCTGGCACGCCTTGGTTTCAAGCAACTAGTTGCTTCGGAGGCCTTGGAGGCAGCTCCTGAAGAACTCAAACATGAGATCACTTCTTATGTAAGTGCAGGACAGTTAGTGCCAGATGAAATTACTGTTCGGGCCCTTACGGATTATCTTGAAGATGTGACCAATCCTGGAGACAATATTGTTCTCGATGGTTACATGAGGACTCCGGGGCAAGCGGAAGCAATGCTTGAGTATTTGGAGAAACTAGGTTATGAGGTGACCGTCTTCCTTCTTGTTCTTCCTGATAAGGAAGCAATGAAACGAGCACTGGAACGAGGGCGCCCTGACGACACTGAAGCGAAGTTAAAGGTGCGATTTAAAGGCTACTATGATCACATTGGCTCAGTGTTGGCAACTGTGGTACGCCGGGGGTATAGTATCTACACAATAAACACTTCCGGTCCAGCAGAAGGTATTCACAGAATGATCTGCAAAGTTGGTGAGGTTGAAGTCAAAGAAGTTGTTCTCAAGTAATTCATAAGGGCGCCACGACAATGTCGGGCGCCCTTATTCTTTATATATTTTTTAATGCTGCTCAATTAATGTCGCACAATGTTTACATTTTCGTGCATCTTTTGGAATTTCAGAAATACATTCGGGACAGGTTTTTGTTGTTGGTGCTACAGGAGCTTCATCTTTTTTTGTAAGTGTCATGAGTTTGTTGAGCGGTGTTACTACAAAGAAATAAATAGATGAAGCGACGATGGTAAATGAAATCAAGTTGTTCAAAAACTTTCCATACATAAATCTACTTTCATTGAGAGTAAAGAAAAGACCAGAAAAGTCAGGTGCTTTAAAAATAGCTGCAATCAGGGGAGTCATAATATCTGCCACCAGTGAGTTTACCACTGCACCAAATGCAGTACCGATCACTACACCGACTGCAAGATCGACTACATTACCTCGTAAAATAAATTGTTTGAATCCATTCAACATGTTCTATGAATTAGATGTTAATACATCGAGTATATCATGACTTATGTACCCTGTGGATTACTTTCTCATGCTTTACATAGGTGACGTGGTAGACTTTATGTATGCAAAAAGGTTTTACACTCATTGAACTTCTTGTTGTGATTGCAATTATTGGTATGCTTTCGTCTATTATTCTTGGAACGTTAAACAACACTCGAAGTAAAGGTGCGAATGCTACTGTGAGATCTAATCTTACAAATTTAAGATCTCAAGCACTTATTTACTATGATGGATTGAACCCTCCAAGTTATAACTCTATGTGTAGTAATGCGGCAATTACACCATTTCTTAATGCTATAAACCAAATTATTTCACCTAACACTGTCGTGTGTCAGACTATAAACGGTACTGGTGGAGCAACAAACCAACAAGGTTATTTTGTGTATGCTATATTTAAAAATCCGGAAGTCGTTGGTGGTACAACATATACAGGTTGGTGTATAGACTATCTTGGAGCATCAAAAGGGTTAACCTCTACACCGGGAGTAATCACTCAGTGTCCATAAAAATCATTTCAATGAATAGTGTACAAAACAAAAGAGGATTTACACTTATTGAGCTTGCAATGGTGATAACAATTATTGGATTGTTGTCAGCTATTATCCTTGGAACAATTCAGATAAACCGAGATCGTGGTGCTAATGCATCTATTAAACAAAATCTAAACTCACTTCGTTCTGAAGTTGAGCTTTTGTATAGCAACAGTTTGTCAACATATGTAGGTGTGTGTGATACAACGAAAGTATTGCAAATCCGATCAGTGATTAATCAGGCAAGTGGTGGAACATCGGTATGTTATAGCAATACAGTGACATGGGC
>CAZVIO010000001.1:0-2197 GCA_964627615.1 uncultured Candidatus Saccharibacteria bacterium | reverse complement strand
CAGCTCCACTAAAGACTCCAGAGGGAAGTAATAACTATTGGTGTGTTGATACACGAGGTACTGCACGTGGTCATGCAACAGCGCTTCCAGTAAACACTACAGTTTGTCCATAAATACAATTTAGTTAAATATTTTACTCAAATATGCATTGATTTCTCGTTGATCAAGGTCATAGAAATGTTTTTTCTCCGTATAGAGTTTTGTGGCAAGTTCGACCCCTACAAATCTCCAGTGCCACGGTTCAAATTTATAGAATGTATTTCCTTTTGGATATGAGAGGATAAAACCATATCGATGCGCATTTTCTAGAAGCCAAGGATATGCACTGGATTTTTCAAACGCTTCCAGATTCTCAGCATTTTTAGGTGTGGTTAGGTCGATGGTGCTCCCGAGTTGATGTTCTGAATATCCCTGATCTGCTGAAAACTTATTCGCAGCTGTAGTTCCATACTGAATCTTATAATTTGCTTTGAGGTTTGCTTGTGTTCCATACGATCGGTATCCAGAAAGAACAGAAAGGGGAATATTGTTGCTTCGTGCATCATTGATCATGTGTTCGAGGTAGGTTTTGATCGTCGTATGGATTTTCTCAGGTTTTTCTGGGCGAGCAAGGTATTCTGTTGCGATGTCGGATAATGATGCGGGAGTATAGTTTTCATTAAGAAAATATACATTTGAATATTTCTGGAGTAACTCTTTGTCTGTTTGACTAAGTTTGTATAGGTCGCCTACAGTAGAAGATATGCGAGCGATTTGTTCCTCATATGAATTATTACGCACCTGCTCTTTTTGGAGTGCGTCCTGTAGTCCGGTATTTTCGGTATGTACACGGGAAAGAGAATCTTCAAGTGTGAAGATTGTCTGGTTAAGCGCTTGTGTTGTTGAGGCGAGTTCGTTGCGTAGAGTCTTCAATGTGGTCTTGAGAGTGTAGGTATGGTATGTATATACAAAAATGACGACTATCAAAATCCCAATCCATCCATATGCAAGAGGAAAAAATGAAGAAAATTTAGTATGAAGGTTTTTTATCATATAGGATATATGGTATCACAAGAAATGGTTATGTGATGACCATTCTTCTGTGTTTTATGAGTGGGCGGGGAGCTTACGTATGCATGCTGTACACTTACAACCAATTGGTTTTATATACCGATTTACGTATTCACGGCCGTAGTTGTAAGTAAGTTCTTCTCCCGGTTGTATAGTTTTTTTAGCACAAATAAATACACGTCCTTCAGGTCCGTCTGCTTCGCAGTTTGGCTTACATGAATGGTTTATATACCTTGCTATATTTTCTTTAATGTTTCCATTTATCATCGTATGTTTGCCGGTCCAAAAAAGATATTTTCCTGATGCATGCTCGTGCTCTGATCGGGGAACTGGGGTACCTATGTATTCAATAATACATGAACCCTTAGGTATTCGGTTGGTCGCAAATAAACCTTTTCCTGTATTCGATTTTTTTACCGTAAGATTAAAATATCCAACAGTATACTTATTTTTTTTCATATATAGAACAATGGTATATCAAAATATATTTTTTACAATATGCATATGTTGATGTGGTGTTACAGAAGGCATATTTGGTGTATGATGGATGTATAGTACTAACATATACAGCGTATGTCATATACAATCTACATCATTTTGTTTTTCATTGTTATCTCAAGTATTCGTCAAATCAACCAATATGAACGAGGGATTAAGTTTACGTTCGGTCGATTTTCTTCAATTATGGAACCAGGATGGAGAATTGTGTGGCCTATTATTCAGACTGCTCAAAAGGTGGATGTGCGTACAAAAGCAGTAGATGTTCCTGATCAAAATGCAATTACAAGAGACAATGTTTCTGTAAAAGTAAATGCAGTTATTTACTACAAAGTAAGTGATGCGGCGAAAGCAATTATCGAAGTTGAAGATTTCAAATATGCGATTTCTCAGTATGCGCAGACTACAATGCGAAATATTGTCGGAGAAGTGACCTTGGATGAATTGCTTTCTAGCCGAGATAAAATTGCTGATAGAATTCGTGAGATTGTGGACAAGGAGACAGACAATTGGGGCCTCAAAGTTCAGAATGTGGATTTGAATGATGTTAGCTTGCCAGCCGAAATGGAAAGAACAATCGGTAAACAAGCCGAAGCCGAAAGAGAAAAGAGAGCGGTGATTTTAAATTCTGATGGAGAGCTTGCTGCTT